>JAFGLN010000065.1 GCA_016928025.1 Deltaproteobacteria bacterium | reverse complement strand
TCAAGACTAATCCTTCCCGATGTTCATCCATCCCCCCTCTGCTTCTGTTGCCTGGACCGGTAATCGGAGGATAAAGGTCGTTCCCTCATTTGGCTCGGAACGGACATCAATGGTTCCGCCGTGTTCCCCAATGATTCCGTAAACCGTAGAAAGTCCCAATCCGGTTCCCTTTCCCATGTCTTTGGTGGTAAAGAAAGGGTCAAAAATCCTGGGTATGATTTCGGGCGGAATTCCACATCCCGTGTCTGAGAATTCCACTCCTACCTTGTTTTCCTCCGGGAGGGAGTAGGTGCGCACTGTAAGGGTTCCCAATCCATTCATGGCATCTGCAGCATTGGTCATCAGATTGATGAAAACCTGATTAAGCTGCCCCGGATCGGCGGTAATCGGCATTAAAAGAGGATCGAATTCTTTGATAATCTGTATGTTATGAAAACTGGACTGTTTGCTGAGGAGACTGATGCTTTGTTCCAGAATATGGTTTGTGTCGCACATAACCATGTTATGTTCAGCCTGGCGTCCAAAATCAAGCAATTCTTTTACGATGTCCTTACATCGCAAGGTTTGATCGATAATTTTTTTCACGTTGGCCGATTGGGAATGATCAGGGGGCATATCTTCAAACAACAAATTGGCATAAAGCAGAATTCCTCCTAACGGATTGTTAATTTCATGGGCGACCCCGGCAGCCAGTTTTCCCAAAGAAGCCATTTTTTCCGAATGTAGGAGTTTGAGATGCGTATCCTCCAATTCTTTCTGCATCCGAATTCGTTCGCGCAGATCGGTAAAAATACCAACCGACGCTATTTCCCGTCCCGCTTCATCATATATGATCGCCGCTGAAAGGCTGGCCGGGAGGATTTCCCCTTGTTTGGTCACCGCGCTGATCTCCGTACTGCTCAATTTACCGATCGGTCCATAATCCGGGCTTCTGAGCCTTCTCATGAGCTCTTTTGCCAGGCCGGGCGTGTATATCTTGGTGATATGAACGCCGCCATTGATCACCTCATCTCTTAAATATCCCAGCATCCGTTCAGCTCCCTGGTTAAAAAGAATGATATTCCCCTTGATGTCAGCGGCAATGATGCCGTCTACGGAGCTGATGATAATATTGGTTAAAAATCTATTGGCTTCTCTCAGTTTGTTTTCAATACTGATTCGTTCGGACAAATCCCGCATGTACGCATAGATTTTAAAAGATCCTTCAAGGGGTGCGGAAACCAGATAGATATCGACGTCCTTTGGGGCTTTGGACTTGGTAATGAGCTTAAACGCGGTACTCACCGTCGTATTCTCATCGGACTGGAGATGCATTTCAGCAATGAGGTTCGATAATTTTTCCCGGTCCTCAGGAAAGATCAGATCCCTGAAATCCCTGCCGATCAATTCATCTTTGGGAAAACCGGATAACTCCGATGCCTGAATATTGGTAAATTCAATCCTGAAGGTCTGGTCAAAAACCAAAATACCATTGTTGCTTAACTCAAATATTTTTGGGAAGATTTTCTGGACTTCCAGCAACTGGCTATCCTCTGTAGTGCTCTCGGAATGATCCATGGCTGGGAAAGAAATCCTCTTCTTGTTCATTTGATTATTTCTCCTGAAAGGATGGACAGAAAAGGCTCTTTTCTTATCCGGAAGTAAATCGATAATTCATTATTATTTTTGATAAAAACTTCCTTTTTAGGGGTGTAGTATATGAAGAGGAAATTTCTGTGTCAAGGAGATATTCAGCATAAGAAGAGGCTTATTAAGGCGCGCCCTTTGAGTGAAAAGAAGTCTACAAAAAGTCTTAAGCGCTCGCCTTGCTCGGCTTGGCCTTATGATATTCCTGCCACATTCCGTTCTGCGTTCACCCGACTGCCGGCAGGTAAAAAATGAATTTAGCGCCTTTGCCTTCTTCCGATTCGACGGTCGCTGCTCCGCCATGCTTTTTTACGACGGCATAGCAATATGCCAGGCCAAGCCCCTTACTTTTGGTGTTTTTAGCAGGTCGTGTTGTAAAGTACGGATAAAAGACCTTCAGCAAAAAAGCCTTAGGTATTCCAATACCGTTGTCTTCCATACAAAACTTCACATATTGGCCTGCCGGGATTGAAAAAATATTATCTTCAGGCATGAAGGCGTTTTCCGCGCTGATGCTGATGCGTCCGCCGTCGAACCCGTCCCCGTCCTCATTTTTTGAAACGCCGGAAAACATTTTTCTTCGTTCTTCAATGGCTTCGATTGCATTGATGATCATATTACGAATCACTTCGTTGAACTGCTCTTCATTTATTTCCACATGCCCTGCATCGTCCGCTGTATCAATGATGATCTTGATTCCGGAAATACCCTTCAGCGAACATTTCGCTACGGCCTGCCTGATGAGGGTGTCGGTTGTTTTTTTTTCTTTTCTGCCCGGCAATTCACTTTTAGAAAAGACGATCAATTTTCTTGCCATGACGGCACTTTTTTCACAAAGCTCAAGAACCCATTCCAAAACAGGGGTTCGGGGGTGATCTTTCCCCAGTTCTCCGGCGACAAGGCTCACACAAGCCACAATCGATGCAAGAGAATTATTGAAATCATGGGCAATCCCGCCGCCCAAAATCCCCAAGGATTCCAGGGTGCGGGATTTGGCCAGTTCCTCTTCCATGTTTTTGCGCCGGGTAATATCTTCGATCACGCCATCCATCCATTTGAGGCGCCTATTGGGGTCGTATTGGGCGACCACGCAAAGAGACATCCAGACCAAGGCGCCGTCTTTTTTCTTCATTTCCATTTCGGCCTGCATGACTTCGCCCTTCTGTGAGACAAAATCGACAAAGCGCTGCCTGTCTTCCGGCCGCACATAGAGGTCGGAGACCGTGATGGACAAAAGATCAGCTATCGAGTCATACCCGAACATGGTGGCCATAGCCCGGTTGGCATATAGAAACCGCCCGCCGGCTCCGCTCGTACTTCGATAGACGCCTACATTGATATTTTCCAGAAGCTCCAGCAGAATATCTTGTGTAACAGTGACTTCTTCCGGCATGATACAGGCACCGAGCAATGGTTATTGGGCAACGGACAGTTCAGTCGCTTTTTTTAACACCGATTTTTTTTCTGATTTCCGATAAAATAGAGAAATGGCGTCTCTCCTCTTCGATGATCTTGTCGATCATTGGATGCTGAGCGGCAGGCACGAACTGCTTAATCTCGCTATAGTACAAGATGGAATCCATCTCACGCCGCATGGCGAAGTCAATGGCCGACAGCGTATCCGTCACCTTCAGCAGGATCCTGTCCAAAGCCGCTCGGGAAAAGGCAATGCTGTTGTCGACATAATCATGAAGATATGCCCGGTACTCGCCGTCGTAACTTTCCGGGATATCTTTTTTTTCCAGACCGGCATAAAGCTCCTCGAAGGTTTTCCTGTGCCGGCCTTCCTCATCCGCGAGACGGGCAAACATTTTTTTTGTGTCTTCACCTTTTATGATCTGTACGGCATAGCGATAAAAATTCTCACCGTTTTCCTCGATTCTTATGGCGAATTCAAGAATGTCGCCGGCTTCAAATAAGTTCATCGTCGTCCTCCTTTTTTGATTTAGAACGGAAAAAAACCCTCTTCTCCACATCTGAGAACAGGGTTATCTTGATCGGTTTCATGGCATCACCTCTAAAAGAAAGGTTCATTTGCTGGATTGACCTGTTGACGATGCCTTATTCTATGACAAATAATTTGCTCCTAAGCCGTAAAAAAGTCAAGCCGGTGTTTTATTGATGATCCAATGAGAGAGCAGGGACCGCCGAAATGATCGGATGCGTCATTACGGAACCGTCTTTGTACCGAACGCCCGGAAATGGCCCACAAGAAAATAAGGACGCCTTACCATACTTCAGGGAATGCCATATTCGTATATAGATCCTCAAGTTTACTCTTGTGGCCTCGTTCCATTGATGCAAGTTCAAGAAAAATGTTCTTTTGCGCGGCGTCCGCGCTCGCTTTTGCCAGTTGGGTATACATCTGCATAGCTTCGAGTTCTTTTTTGATGGCGATGACCAACCCCTCGACAGGTTTAAGATCGGGCGTCAGCGGGGGCGTTGGAAGCGCATCCACGACTTTATAATCTGCAGATTCGGAAAAATGCATTTTACCCGTGCCTTTCTCAAGGCATTCTTCCAAAGTGAGCTTGTGTTTTTTTTCTTCTTGTGCAAGGTCTTTGAAAAGCCTTTTGAGATTCGCGTCCTTCGTTCTGTCGGCTACCGCATTGTAAAACGTAAACGCCTCGACTTCCTGACGGATGGCATGAGAAATGATCTTCTTGAATTCATCCTGGTTCATCGTTTCATCCTCCTTGGCATTTTGATGGATGCCTGTTGTTTTAGACTGATAAAGACGATCAGTGCCTGCTCATCTGTTTCAATGGCTTTGCGACCATCGAAAATATTCCGTTTATCCGGTTCACGCTCCGGGATTAAGAATAAGGGAGAAGGTCGATCCATTATCGGGTTCACTCCTTAAAGAAACCGTACCCTGATACAGTTCGACCAGTTTTTTGACGATGGCCAGCCCCAGACCGGTTCCTCTGATATCCTGTGTCTTACTGTTTTTGATGCGGACGAACTCTCCAAAGAGGCTTGCCTGTTCTTCGGCAGACAAACCGATCCCCGTATCCGTCACTTTCACGTCGATATGAGAGTCTGTTTTTTTGAGGGTCAGATAAACAGACCCGTTTTCTTTGTTGTATTTTATGGCATTGCTGATGAGATGTTGGAAGATGAGCTCGATTTCCCTGGCTACGGCCTTCATGGAGATCCCATTTTCGATGTCGGTGGAGACGTTGATATTCCTGGCCTGTGCCTCTTTTGCATAACCATCCACGACGGCACGCGCTGTCTTGGATACGTTAAGTGTGGTCAGGGGGCGGGATGAAGAGGGTTGTTGTATCCTTGCCCAGTCCACAACATCGGTGATGAGTTCACGCATCTGGTGCAGACGCGCAATGGAGTTTTCCACAACCGGCATATAAGAATCAAGGGTGTCGCCTAAGACCCTGTTGCGCATAATCTCCAAATACGACTCCACGGCATTGAGCGGGGATTTGAGATCGTGGCCCAAAACAGTAAAGATATCGATTGACATCCCTTGATTTGTTGATGGTTTTTCTTCCGATTGAGCGGCCATCCTTATCTGTATCCCTATTATTTTATATGAAAATCCCCCCTTGCCCCCGCATCACCTTCCTACATCTTCTTCTCCACATTGACGGCGCAGGCCTTGTATTCCGCCGTCTGGGTGTAAGGGTCGAAAACGGGATTCGTGAGCCAGTTGGCATTGCCGTCCCGGAAATGGAAGGCCATCCATACCATGCCGGGCGGCACTTCCTCCGTGACGCGGGCCTTGACCGTAACCTCGCCCCGTCGGGACCAAACCCGGACAGCGTCGCCATTGGCAATCCCCTGTTTTTTTGCGTCCTCGACGGAAATATCGGCGGTTTCCTCGGGAAGGATGGCATCCAGGCCCGAGCGACCCGTCTGGGTTCGCGTATGGTAATGGAACAGCCTTCTCCCCGTGGAAAGGACATAGGGGTACTCGGCGTCGGCAATTTCGGCCGGCGGCGTCCAGTCCGCGACGGTGAACAAACCTTTACCGCGGGAGAACTTCCCGTCCCGGTGCAGGAACGGCGTTCCCGGGTGGTCCAGCGTGGGGCACGGCCACTGGAGACCGTCGCCTTCAATCCGGGCATACTTGATGCCGGCCATGGAGGGTGTCAGAACTGAAATCTCATTGTCCCAGATATCCTGTCCGCCGGCGGAATCCCAGGTGCTTCCCATGCGCCGGGCGATTTCTTTAAAGATCCACCAATTGGGTTTGGCCTGGCCCGGAGGGGAACTAACCTTGCGAACCCGGCTCACCCTTCGTTCGCTGTTGGTAAACGTGCCGTCGTCTTCGCTCCAGGCGGCCGCCGGAAATACGACATGGGCAAAGCGTGTGGTCTCAGTGGGAAAGATGTCGTTGCAGACGAGGAACTGAGCAGACTCAAGACAATGCTCAACGTGGGTGATGTCCGGTTCGGAATTTGCCATGTTTTCACCGAAGATGTACAGAGCACGGACCTCCTTCGTGGGCAGCGCCTCCAGCATGGCGGGGATCATCAAGCCCGGTTTGTCGGAGAGGCCGGTGACGCCCCAGGCCTTTTCGAATTTTTCTTTTATCTTGGGATCGCTTACCGCCTGGTAGCCCGGATAGACATTGGGCAGGGCCCCCATATCGCAGGCGCCCTGGACGTTGTTCTGGCCGCGCAGCGGATTCACCCCCGCGCTCTCCAGACCCATATTGCCCAAGAGCATCTGCAGGTTGGCAACGGAGACGACATTGTTCCTTCCGGAGGTATGCTCGGTGATCCCCAGGGTGTAGCATAGCAGGCAAGGCTTGATGGAGGCGAGGAGGTGGGCGATCTCCCGGATTTTTTCCACACTGACCCCCGAAATCTCTGAGGCCTTTTGGGGCGGATAATTTTTCAGGATATGTTTCTTGAATTCCTCGAAGCCCTCGCAGTTTTGTTCCACAAATTTCTTGTCATACAAATCCTCCTTGATGAGAATGTGCATCAGTCCATTAAGGAAAGCGATGTCCGAGCCGACCTTGATCTGGGCAAAGAGCGTGGCATAATCGGTCAGCCGCTGTCTCCTCGGGTCAACCACAATCAGCTTGGCCCCTTTCTCGACGGCGTTCTTTAAATAGGTGGCCGCGACCGGATGGGCCTCAGTCATGTTGGTGCCGATACAGAAGAACATTTTGGCCTTCTGGAATTCTGCAAATGAGTTTGTCATAGCCCCGGAACCGAAAGCAGTTGCCAGACCGGCAACGGTGGGGGCGTGTCAGGTACGGGCGCAATGGTCAATGTTGTTTGTTTTCAATACCGATCGGAATAGCTTCTGCATCTGGTACGAATCTTCGTTGGTGCTTCTGGCGCAGCTCACGCCGGCAATCGCGTCCGGACCGTGTTTTTTGATGATATCCTTGAATTTTTTCGCCACCAGGTCCAACGCCTCATCCCAGGACGCTTCCCGGAAGGTTCCTTTCTCCTTAATGAGCGGGACGGTGAGCCGGTCTTCGGAATAGATGAAATCATACCCGTATCGGCCTTTGACGCAAAGACGGCCTTTATTGGGGGAACCGTCTTCCACACCGGTGACCTTCACGATCATCCCGTTCTTGACATGAAGTTCCAGCTGGCAACCCACCCCGCAATAGGGACACGTGGTCCTGACTTTTTCCACTTCCCAGGCGCGTCCCTTGCCAATGGACTTCTTGCTGGTGAGGGCGCCTACCGGGCAGACCTGAGTGCATTCGCCGCATTGAACGCACGATGATTCTCCCATGGGGATGTTATTGTCGAAACCTATATGTGAGGTAAACCCCCGGTCGATGATCTGGATGACGCCATTGACAACGATATGGTTGCACGCCTCGACGCACCTTCCACACAAAATACATCGGTTGTGATCGACTCTTATGAAAGCCGAGCTGTCATCTATATTGGGAGGATAATCCCCTTTTTTGAAATCCTTGTCTTCAAACTTCAAAAAATAAGCGGCGTCCTGTAACTCACAGGCACCGGACTTTTCGCAGATGATACAGTCGTGATTGCCCGATGAAAGGGCCAGATCGATCACAAAGCGCTGTGCGGCAACCGCTCTATCAGAATCGGTAACGATTTCCATTCCATCGGTAACGGGAGTGTTACAGGCGGTCACCAGATTCGGATTGCCTTTTATTTCAACCGCGCAAGCCCGGCATTTTGCCAGAGGGCCGATTTTTTCATGATAACACAAGGTGGGAATGTATATCCCATTAGCCTGGGCCGCTTGAAGGATCGTTTTTCCTGGCGGTATTTCAAATCGCTTTCCGTTGATTGTAACTTTCATCTCTTCCCTCCGTGTGAGAGTATTTTAATCTTGACCGTTTAACCCCAGCCGGTGCGATAGTCCAAAGCTCCATAACGTGATCATTCCGTCATTTATTTTCCTTTTTAGACAGGAGTTCTTTAATCTTTCCGATTAGATCCTCGGGTTTGATCGGTTTAGTCAAAAAGGCATTGATGTTGGCACTCTCATCTGCGGAAAACAATGTAGAATAGTCGGTATTGGCTATGGAGGTGACCATGATGACGGGGATATCTTTGAAGGCCGGATCCTCGGCCATACGCCGACTCATGGTGAAACCGTCCAGGACGCTTGACATGATGACGTCCAGAATCACCAGTTGCGGATTTTCCCGCGCAAGCATGGTCATGCCCTGGTTGCCGGTACCGGCCGATACGACTTTATAGCCGTTTTGTTCCAGAACGGTCTTGGTAAAAAAAACAAAATCTGTATCATCGTCAACGATCAAAATTTTTGATTCCGGCATGACTTATCTCCTCTTTTTAGAAATAACCGGCGTCGCTTTCAGCCGCTTTCATTTCAAACTCGGGACGAAAGAGCCTTAAAGCCGACAGGATCGGTTCGGCCATACCCGTGCCCAGGGGGCAGAAAGTCCGGCCGTACATACCCTTGGCCACATACTCCAAGTCCTCGATGTCCTTATTTGATCCTTTACCCCCGGCCAGTCTTTCCAGAGATGACAACATTCGCTGTCCGCCGATGCGGCAGGGAAAACAGTATCCACATGATTCATGGACATAAAACCGGGTGATGCGGCGCACCACCTCGACCATGTCGGTCGTCTCGTCCATGACGATGATAGCCCCCGTTCCCAGAGCTGAACCTGCGCCCTGCAGCGTTTCGAAGGCCATCGGGGTATTTATTTTTTCAGAGGAAAGAATGGGCGTGGATGTCCCGCCGGGAATGACGGCCTTGATGTTTCTTCCTCTTCGGACACCCCCGGCGTGCTCATAGATGATCTCCTTCAACGGGATCCCAAATGGCAGTTCAAAGTTTCCGGGACTGTTGACATGCCCGCTGACACAGAATATTTTCATCCCCCTGCTTCTTTCGGTTCCGATGCTTGCGTACCACTTCGCTCCCCGGAGGATGATATGAGGAACGTTGGCCAGGGTCTCGCAGTTTTGCACGATAGTTGGTTCGTCCCACATCCCTTTTTGAGCGGGAAAGGGTGGCTTTGTCCTTGGCACGCCACGTTTTCCCTCAAGCGATTCAATCATGGCCGTCTCTTCACCACAAATATATGCACCCGCTCCTCGATGAACAGAGACATCCAGATCAAACCCGCTGCCCAGGATGTTTTTACCGAGAAAGCCCTTTTGATAGGCGTCCGAAATAGCCTTGATCCAGCGCTTAACCCCTAAGAAAAACTCGCCGCGGATATAGACAAAGGCACGGTTGGCACCTATGGCGTATGCTGCGATAATAACGCCTTCCAGAATGGAATGAGGGTCTCTCTCGACAATGAGACGATCCTTGAATGTGCCCGGTTCACCCTCATCTGTATTAACGGCCAGGTATTTGACCGGTGCGTCTTTCGGTAAGAAGCCCCACTTGACCCCTGTGGGGAAACCCGCGCCGCCGCGCCCTCTTATCTCCGAGGCTTTCACCTCGGCAGTAACCTGGTCCGGGGTCATCTTCAAGGCCTTCCGGAGCGCCTCATATCCCCCGTACCGCAGATAGGTCTCTATCTTTTCCGAGTTCGGACGATTGACATTTGCCAGCAGGACCGGTTCCCAATTTGTCATACTACACCTCCCCCATCAGACGTTCCAGGATGTCATCAATAATTGCCGGAGAGAGGTTTTCGTATAGCTGGTCATTAACACGCATTGCCGGCGCGGTTCCGCAGGAGGCAAGACACTGGACGGTCTCCAGCGTAAACTTTCCATCGGAAGTTGTCTCTCCCAGTTTAATGCCCAGCTTTGCGCTGACATAATCGGCTACCCTTTCTGCTCCATCATTTAGATAGCACGAGATTCCCTCACAGACCTGGATGACGTATCGGCCAACGGGTTTCATTCGGAACAGGCTGTAAAAACTTGCAGTGCTGTATACATCTCCAGGGGTTATATTCAGGCGCTTGGCTACCTGTTGGATGGCCTCTTCAGACAGGTACCCATTCTGTTCCTGAGCAATATACAAGGCCGCGAGCATCATGGATCGCTTGGCAGGATCGACGATGGCGCCGCCTACCGGGCTTTTGAACTCTTTTCTGTTATTCATAAAACAACCTCCTTCCACCGGGAAATCTGTTGAAACAGCCGTCAATATTATTATTTTTTACCGGCCCATGGCCGTGTATTGTCGAGAAGGTATTCTGATAAATTTTCAAACATACAATCCGCGCAAAGGTGAACAAGCTTCATACTTTTGATTTGCCGCACGATCAGCATTTTTTCAGTCGGGTACTTGCAGATAAAGCACCGGCCAGAGATATCTTCTTCGTGGAATTGATATGTATTTTCGTCATTATATTGGGTGGACATTTGTTTAATCTGGTTTGTCTCGTATTTTATGTCGTTGCTTAAGGTGTGCGCCTCGCAATAGTTTCTTTGAATCGTTGAATCCCTTATTGTGAAATGATGACAAGCAACTATAAAATCTTGTTCTTGATTTTTTTCCTGGGGGTGTGAAGCTTCACGCATCTAAAGAGGGAATTTCAGCGTTATGGTCGTTCCCTCACCTTCTTTTGACATGGCTTCCATTTTGCCGTTGTGAGCGTCCATTATTCTTTTACAAAAAGTAAGTCCGAGACCGGAGCCTTGATAGCGATCCTCTTTTCCCTTTACCCTGAAGAACGGATCGAAGATAAAGGGAAGTTTATCTTGGGGGATACCGGTTCCCGTGTCTGATATGCTTACATTTGCATAATGTTCATCCGTTTGGACTGAAACGGTTATTTTACCTCCCTCGGGCGTATATTTTGTTGCGTTGCCGATGATGTTCGCGAATACCCTCACCAAACTTTCTTCATCCCCGTTTATTTTTTTCAAATCATCAGGAGCATGAATTTCAAGAGAAATGCCTTTTGTTTGGCAGACAGGGGTCATTTCTTCTGCGCTTCTCGCAATGATGCTTGAAAGAGATAAAGGGACTTTGTTTTGAGCAATATTTCCTCCTTCGACGCGGCTGATGTCCAGCCAGTGTTCAACCATTTCCTGAAGTCTCTGAACACGGGTCCCGCATCTTTCGATGACTTCTTTGGCCTCAGCGTCGAAGCGATCTCCGAGCATGATCTTAAGCGATTCAATACTCTGCTGAATAACGACAAGAGGGGAACGCATCTCGTGACTGACAAAAGTGATGAAAGCCTTCTCCATCCGTTCCTTTTCTTCTCTCAGCCGCCTTGCTTCTATTTTTAATTCGCGATAATTAAGCCCCCTGCGGGTTACGGTTCTCAATTGATCAGGACTGAATGGTTTGGGCAGATAGTCATAAGCTCCTTTTTTAATGGCTTCAACGGCAGAGTCTATGGCTGCATAACCGGTTATCATAATCAGAACGATGTCAGGTATGTCCCTGAACAGGATATCAATGATTTCCATACCCGACATGCCCGGCATTTTAAGATCGATAAAGGCTAAAACCGGTTTGTGTTCCCGGGCGATGTTGATGCCTTCGGTTCCCTCCCCAGCGGTCATTACGACAAAGCCCGATTTTTCCAATGTTTGCTTGCATCCATCCCGCAAGGATTCTTCGTCATCAATTACCAGGATAAGAGGTTGCTGATCGTTCATCATTGCTGTCCTGCGTTGATTTCCTGGCTGATATATCTGAGCAAGTCTTCAGCCTTTACAGGTTTATGCAACACCCTATTCACTTTCGGATAATTGGGCGGAGGTTCAAAAGACTGGTAGGGGCCTTGCAAATCCACTGCAGTCAACATGATCAAAGGTTTATCCTTACCCGTATCCATGCCGCGGATCTTTTCCAATACCGAGAAACCTTCGCCCCATGTCTCCATCATCATGTCGATAATCGCAAGGTCAGGAGACACCGATTTCCACATTTCTACGCCGGTTTTCCCGTCTTCCGCCAAGAATACCTCATACCCACCTTTTTCGAGAATGAGCTTGGTGGCAAAGAGAAAATCTTTGTCATCGTCTATAAGAAGGATTTTTTTCTTTGCTGTCATGGCTTATCACCTCCACTTTTATTTTAATATATAAATAGCAAAGATGATGCCAGATTGTAACTTATTGATTATTTTTGATTAATTATCAAAAAACAGGTGGGTAAAGTAGTTAAAGCGGGGCAGAATTCCCCATTGATGAGTAAGATAGTCCCGAATGTCATCGGATAAATGGGACTATTCTTCTTTCATCTTTATGCCGTAGTTGCGAATCTTGACCCTGAGGGTTTTTCTGTCAATACCGAGAAATTTTGCCGTTTTACTGATCTGAAAGTGAAAGTATTGCAGGGCTTTTTCAATATGAGCCTTTTCCACGTCAATCAGTGTCACCCGTCCTGAAGGATCCACAAAGGGAGCTTTTGCCTTATCGGTTTGGCCGTAGTAAAAGATATCGGACAAGTTCACAATTTCATGATCGCAAAGAACGCATATGCGTTCTATCGTATTGATCAGTTCTCTGACGTTTCCCGGCCATTGATATGAAACCAACGATTTCTTTGCTTCTTCTGAGAAGCGCCGCACATTGCTTTTACATTTTGCCGAGTAGATGTTGAGATAGTGCTGGGCAATAGGGAGAATGTCGGATTTGTGTTCTCTCAAGGGTTTAATATTGAGAGGGATGACCGAAATACGGTAAAACAGGTCTTCCCTGAATCTCCCCTCTCCAATTTCCGACCGGATATCCCGATTGGTTGCCGTAACAAGCCTGACGTCAACTTTTTCGGGTGATGACTTGCCAACCCTTGGCACTTCCCGCTCCTGAATGACCCTTAACAACTTTACCTGGATGTTCAGACTTATGTTGGAAATTTCATCCAGGAATAAAGTGCCGCTGTCTGCCAGCTGAAAACGGCCTTCACGTGATTCCGTGGCTCCGCTGAAGGCCCCCTTGGTGTGTCCGAAAAGTTCACTTTCCATAAGATTTTCAACGAGCGATGAACAGTCAACGGTGATAAAGGGCTTGTCGGCCCGTTTGCTCCAGTTGTGTATCGTGCGCGCGATAAGCTCTTTTCCGGTGCCGCTCTCTCCCGTGATAAGAACGGTACTATCGGTCAGGGCGATGCGCTTGATTGATTCCTTGAGTTCTTTCATATAATCGCTCTGGCCGATAAGCTCGTTAAAATATTTTTCCGGACCAAGCGCGCCTTCGTGGTTTAGTGCGTCTTCAATCGCCCTATTGAGTGTCTCCGCCGAGTAAGGCTTGGTGATAAAATTGAAAGCGCCGGAACGAATAGATTCAACGGCAAGGGGTATTGTCCCGTATCCGGTAATCATGAGAATATTTGCCGATACACTGTTCTCACTTTTCAGTATTTTGAGGATCTCCAGTCCCCCCATCTCAGGCATTTTCACATCCAGCAGGATAACATCGTGGACATCTCTCAGAGCCATTTCAAGCCCCTGAATGGGATTTCCTGTGCTCTCAACATCATAACCTCTTCTGCTCAGGATTTGGTGGCATCCATCCCGGATGGACTCCTCATCATCAATGATCAAGATTTTCTTTTTTTTCTTAACCATTTTCTACGCCGCCTTTGATTCATGTATTAGCAAAATTCTCACCTATTCTATAGAATTACTCACGGTTGTCGGCAGGGATATAATAAAAGTCGTTCCTTTGTCGGGTTGGCTTTCAACATTAATGTTACCCTTGTGTATATTGATAACGCCGTAAGCAAGGGACAGTCCCAGACCCGTTCCCCTGCCGGGTTCTTTCGTTGTAAAAAAGGGTTCAAAGATACGGGGCAAGTCTTCTTTTTTTATACCTTTGCCTGTATCCGATACAAGAATGATGACTTCATTATGGGTGTTTAATTTCGTGGTTATCGTCAACTTTCCTTTTTTATCCATGGCATCTGCCGCATTGATAAACAGATTCAGGAAAACTTGTTCCAACCTTGACTTATCACCGATCACGTCAGGCAGGTTCTGCGTGAGGTCAGTTTTTATTTCGATCCCGTGAAACATGGACTGACCTTTAACGAGGTTAAGAGAGATATCGATGACAGAGTTGATCTGTAAGGGCAGCATCTCACCTGTCTCCGTCCTGGAGAAATCGAGCAGGTTCTGCACGATGTTTTTGCAGCGGTTGGCCTGATAGATGATCTTCTCGATATTTTTTCGGGCAGGGGTATCTGCCGGTAAATCTTCAGAGACAAGGTTGCTGTACAAGAGTATTCCACCGAGAGGATTATTGATTTCATGGGCGATTCCTGCTGACATTCCCCCGAGAGCCGTTAACTTTTCCGTTCTCGTGAGCTGCTGGTGCATTTCCTGCAACCGGTCATCACGTTTTTTTAAGGATTTGGACATGTAATTGAACGCTTCGTCCAGCATGTCGAATCCCGAGATTTTATCCGGAGATAGTTTATAGTCTAAGTCGCCGGCCGCGATAGCCTCTGAAGCCTCTTTCAGCATTTTTATTCTCGTGATGATGGTATTGCCCAGACGTAAGGAAATAATAAAAGCGAGAATCATGCCGAGGGTTGTTATTCCCAGGTTTATCCAGATCGTCCGCCATTTAATGTCCGTATATTTAGCTTCCAGCAGACCTACGTACAAAATACCGATTCGTTTGTTATCCATGTTGAGGATGGGGGTGTAAGTGGTTATATACCAATCGTTCACAACAAAGGCCCGGTCGACCCAGTCCTTACCTTCTACGATAACCCGTTCATAAACTTCTTTGGAAAGGATGGTGTTCACGGCTCTTTCGTTGTTTTTGGTCATGACATTGGTTGATATTCGCACGCCGCCCTGAAATATTGTTGCAACACCAATATCCCGGCCCTTGTATTTTTCGTTCTGATATACGGTTTCTTTTATCTTATCCACAATGCCGATGTTCCCGTTTAGAAGAATACCTCCGACCACTACCCCGAGCATCCTGTTTTTTTTGTCGATGACAGGATAGGCAACTCTCATTACCATCCCTTCCGAGAGTTGTTTCTTTCCAATATCAGCCGATAGAGGTGTTTTGACGATATCTGTTTTCAACCGATCAGAAAGAGCGGGATTTTCCTTGGTGATATGATCAATGGACATAAGTTCCGTCGATGACACGAGCAACTTTTTCTCGACGCAATTTCTGACAAGAGGGTCCCAGAGGATATTATCTCCCCGGCTTTTCGGATTGGCTGCTCTGAAAATGACCTTTCCGTTCGCATCGACCAAGGTAAGCATGTCGAGAAACATGTCATTGTTTGATATCTGCATCCCGGGTTTGGTTTCTATTAAAGCCTTGATGTTTTCTATCGTCAGGACATGATGACTTGCGATTAATTTGTCCAGATGATGTCCTTCAACAATAAATTGAATGCGAGATGCAATTCTATCCAGGGTATTGTTATATATTAGTTTTGCCGTGTTGATATCCTGACGAACTCTGTTTTGCACTTCATTTATAGTGGTTTTGTTGATCGTCCATATGCTGATAAAAGTGGCCACAAAACCGGTCAGACAGACAGCTATCATAAATCCCGCGACAAGGCGATTCTGTAAGGTCATCTTAAAAAATTGATTCTTAGGTCTGTTATTTATGTCCATGGCATTGATCCGTAAATACGGCTTTTCATCGAAATTTTCATAAAATGTCTGAGCTTCGAGGGGAAGCCAATATTTTGGATTTGGTAGCACATTTGGAAGTTCATTACAATAATTCCTTTTAGGATTAGACCACATTAGACAAGCAAATCCGATGTCATTGGGATTCCGGCAGGGGAGATCATCATTCATGGAGACAAGAAGTCGCCAAAAGTTTATCTGCCGATGACGATGTCAGGGATGGGATAATTTTCCGGTAAAAAAATTGGAATATTAGGGATTCCGTTTAATGAAACACCCAATATGGAACCCTCATTCTCCACGGGGGAATAGGCGTTCACTTACCCCGTGGAGATTTCCGGCCTCGATAGTTTGTTGTCCGACGTCCTCAAGGCGCTTTTATCTGCTCGGCTATAATCTCGACAATATCCATGACCTTGATATGTTGATCCGCCTGCAGGTCCTTCACACCGTCTTCGAACATGGTCATGCAGTATGGGCAGGTAACGGCAATCGTGTCCGGATTCTTGCCCAGGGCTTCGCGAACCCGGTTAAGGTTTATACGATCGGCCGGATCTTCCTCCATCCACATGCGGCCACCTCCGGCGCCGCAGCAGAAGGCCTTTTGCCGTGTCCGATCCATCTCCAGCGGGTCTTTGCCGGTTGCCGACTTAATGAGTCCACGGGGCTGGTCAAATATGCCATTGTGACGCCCCAGGTAACAGGAGTCATGGAATAGTACCCGGTCATTCCCGTTGCCGCCCGACAATTTTAGACGTCCCTGCCGGATCAGGTCGGGCAGTAGCTCTGTGTAATGGATGACGCGGGCATTGAGTCCAAACTGTGCATAGTCGTTCTTCAGCGTCGTATAACAATGGGGGCAGTAACAGACAATGTTTTGGATCCCGCGTTTGGAGAAGAGCTCTACATTTTCTTTGGCGATTTTCTCGAAGACATACTCATTTCCAAGCCTTCTGAGCGAGTCGCCGCAGCACTTCTCCTCGACGCCCAGAATCCCGAACTTTATGTCCGCGGCCTTCATGATCTTTGCCAGAGCCACGGCTACCTTACGGGACCTGCTGTCGAAAGACCCTGCACAGCCGACGTAAAAGAGGTATTCAACAGGCTCCCCTTCGGGCAGTTCTGAAATAACGGGGATATCGAGGCCCTTGGCCCATCGCGTACGGTCACTCGGTGCGAGGCCCCAGGGATTTGACCGCTGCTCGATGGCCTCGAAAAAGATGCTGAGCTCGTCCGGAAACTTCACCAGGTTTTCAACCAGGTGGCGCCTCATTTTGATGATCTTCGGCACATGTTCGATAAGGACCGGGCATACGGCCATGCAGGCACCGCATGTTGTGCAGTCCCAGAGGGCGTCTTCTCCCACCGATCCCACAGCGGAGGCATCTTTTTCCACGATAAGGGGCATGAGCCCTTCCGATCGATTACCATTGTGGAGTTTTTCTGCATTCGCGAAGAGGTTGATTTTCCCGTCATGGATCATGAACCTGGGATTGAGGGGTTTATGAGTGTTCGTAGCGGGGCAGACTTGGTTGCACCGCCCACACTCGGTACAGGAGGTGAAATCTAAAAGATCCTTCCAGGAGAACTGATCCGCCCGCGAAACCCCGTAGGTACGTCCCGGTCCGAAGACCTCGCGTGGGACGGTCCGCACCGGTTCGAAGGACCGGCAAAAACAGTTGGGGATCGCTGTTAGGATATGGAGGTGCTTGCTGTAGGGCAGGTAATTCAAAAAAGCCAGAAAAACGAGGGCGTGAAGCCACCAGAAGACACGTCCGGCTGCGGGCAATGCGCTTCCAAAGATACCGGACATGATCGGGGCCACAAAGCGCTCGGTGAAGGGCATTAGTGCTTGTGATTTCGTGCCCTCCAGTGCAATGGTACAACCGTGGTACCCGTAAAAAAGGAACATGAGGGAAAAGACCATGCCCAGGATGATGAAGGCATCGACACTCCGGTAGTCGATGTGGGCGGGTTTCACCAAAACTCTGCGACCGACCGCAATGATCACGCAGATAACGACCAATAGGGGTATAAGATCGAACAGAAGTGTCAGGATAGGATACAAAAATGGCCCTGCCAGGCTCAGGGAAAATTCAGGAAAGAGACCGTTCAGCACGAAGGCTGCATTGTAAATGAAGAGAATCATGAATCCCCAAAAGAGCAAGAAGTGGTTCAGTCCATATAAATTATCGAGGACACGCTTTTGACCGAAGGCATAACCAAGCATGGTCGCGAAGCGCTTCACTAAAGATTTCCGGAGTCGAAGGTCAGGTTTTCCCAGTCGAATCGCCCGTATGAGCCGTGCGACGGAAAAACCGAAGGTGAAAACCGAAGCGGTCAGAATGATAGCAAATATTGTATTGTCTGTGTGAGTCATCATGATTTGTCTCCTGCGACCATACGGTTGTTGTCGTTGGGACTGCGGTGGTCTTTTGCGATCTCTCGTAAACGGCGGGTAAGTGCCGGTATGACTTCAAACAGATCTCCGATGATCCCATAGTGGGCGACCTCAAAGATGGGGGCCTCCCGGTCCCGGTTGACGGCAATGATCAGGTCGGAGTCCTGCATCCCTACCAGATGCTGAATGGCACCGGAGATGCCGCAGGCGATGTAGATCTTGGGGCGCACGGTTTTTCCGGTCTGACCCACCTGGCGATCATACGGCATCCAGCCGGCGTCAACGGCGCTTCGCGAGGCGCTCACCGTTCCGCCCAGGACCTCGGCCAACTCCTCCAGAATTTTAAAGTTTTCCGGCCCCTGCAGTCCGCGGCCACCCGAGATTAAGATGTCGGCACCGGCGATATCCACATGCCCGAGTCCTCGTTCGTCCCGGACGACCTCCAGCACTTTTGCTCTTATGTCCTGTTCCTCCATGTTCAACGGTTCGCGGATGATTTCTCCCGTCGCCCCTTCGATCGGGACCGGCTTTCGCATCACGTGGGGTCGAACCGAGGCCATCTGAGGCCGGCGATGCTGGTTTAGAATCGTCGCCATAATGTTTCCGCCGAATGCGGGACGGGTCTGTTCAAGGAGCCTTCGTTCCTTGTCGATACTTAAGTGTGTGCAGTCAGCGGTCAGGCCGGTTTCCAGTATGGTGGCCACGGCGCCGGCAAGATCCCGGCCCAAACCGGTAGCTCCCATCAAGACGACCTCCGGCTTGTACTTACGAATAAGGTCCACGACGCCCATGGTATAAGGTTCGGTTCGGTAGTCCGTGAGAACAGGGTCATCCATCAGATACACGATTTTTGCGCCGTAAGAAAAAGCCTCCTGAACAAGGTGCTCCACGTCCTTACCCAAAATGAAAGCGCAAAGGTCCACTTCCAGATCATGCGCGAGGGTCTTGCCTACACCCAATAATTCCCAGCTCACGCTGGCGGCAATACCGTCCTGCTGTTCCACAAACACCCACACCCCCCGGTAGCTCTGGTCTGCCGTAGCAGCAGGTTTGGCCTCAACCGGCTCCTTCCATAAGCCTTTAGCCCGGAGCTCCTCGATTACCACCAGTTCCTCATCCGTGTAATACATCTCGAGGGCGTCTACGGGGCAGATCTTTACACACTTACGGCAGCCGGTACACTTATCGGTATCGATCACCGGTTTGCCGCTTGCGGAATCGGAAATGGCTTCCACCGGACACCCGGGTTCACACCTTTCACACCCGATGCACTTGCCGGGGATCAGTCGTGCCTTACCACGGGGCCGCTTTGGTTTCCGTTGCTTTGGTTTTTGTTCGTCTTCCATTCTTTTTGACTCCATGTTTCCGTTAGGCTGATCTGCTTCTTTTCCTCGTCATGTCACTAACAGATCCCGTTCGATTAGTTTTGTGATCAGCTCCTGCACCGCGCCTTCCGGATCTTTCTCTCCATCGCCCAGTATTTCGCCCGGCTGGCGTTCAGGCGCGAAGATGTGCTTGACATTGGTTGGAGATCCTTTTAGGCCGATCTTGCCGGTTTGAAGCTGCAGGAACGTATTGTCCCATACCTCGAGGGTGGGATTTGCGGCAGCGATGCGGCGGGGTACCGATGAATATCGCGGTTGATTGATCTCGCGGACCACCGTCAACAAGGCGGGGAGCGGGGCTCGAACAACCTCTCTGCGCCCCTCCAGCTTTCGGCGCACGGTAATGGTGCGGCCGCGCGGGTCGATGGTCAGGATTCTATCCACCAGCGTCAGCTGGCTCAATCCCAGGCGTGTGGCGATTCCGGGTCCTACCTGCGCCGTGTCGCCGTCGATCGTCTGCTTGCCGCAGATCACCAGATCCACCCGCCCCCGCTCCTGTCCGCTCCTGCGTATGGCTTCAGCCAAGACAAAGCTTGTCGCCAGCGTGTCGGCCCCGCCGAAGGCCCGGTCTGAGACGAGGATGGCGTCATCCGCGCCCAGGGCCAGGCACTTGCGGAGGGTCTCCACGGAATTCGGGGGGCCCATGGTGAGAACCGTTACTGTACATCCGAACAGGTCCTTGATCCGGAGCGCCTCTTCGATGGCGTGGGTATCGAAGGGGTTCATGATAAAAGGCACACCCTCCCGGATCAAGGTGCCGGTTTCGGGATCCACCCTTACCTGAGTTGTGTCGGGCACCTGCTTGATGGCAACGACGATGCGCCGAAGCCGCGGCTCGGCTCCTGTGTAACCGGTATGCTCCCCATCAAGCCAGGGCCGGGTATTGTCAAGGAAGTAGTCGGACTGGTTATTGATAAAACAGTCTTCACAAAGATGGATCATCTTCATGCTTTCTATATGCCGAACGACGACCGGTCTTGACATTTCCTTCCCGCAGAGGAAGCACCTTTCCGGGATGTCTTCCTCGTGAAACAGATAATTCAAAATATCGTCATAGTTCATGAGTGTGACTGACTCCCTTTCTTTATCTTTGCGGCCGTTATTGATGGCTCCATAGCCGTTATCTATTTTGCGTTGGTGGTGGTGATATGCAAAGCCAATGCCATTATTTATTCTGTTGATTTTAGAAAGATTCTACGATACCAAAATTGAGAAAACATTCGTCAGGGGGAATCTTACCCCCTTTACGGGGATTTATGCCCCAGAGCTTTCTATATTAATTGTCTACACAGGTCAGGATGCCATTGCGAAGAAATGCCTATCTTAGCAGAATGTCACGATTTCGTCCTCTCATATTTTTTCTTAATTGCACTTGACACAACACCAAAATCATGTTAACCGCACGAGGCAATTGTATCAAGTAGCCTCATAAATCAATAATCAAACCGGTTATTCTTGAAAAGGCTTTCAATACAACAACATATAATTCGATAAGTCGAGGTGTTACAGGTGTTAAAAGACAACGAAAAAATCGGTGCAGTAATGGTTGTGGGAGCCGGCATTGCAGGTATCCAGGCGTCCCTCGATCTTGCAAATTCCGGTATGAAAGTATATCTCGTTGAAAAGGGAATCAGCATTGGCGGTGTCATGGCTCAGCTTGACAAGACGTTTCCCACCAATGATTGTTCCGCATGTATCCTTTCTCCAAAACTGGTTGAAGTCGGACGGCATCCGAATGTGGAAATCCTGACAAGGAGGACGGTGAATGCCGTTGAAGGTGAGCCCGGACGTTTCAACGTGAAGCTCACGAAGGCGCCGAGGTTTATTGACCTCAACAAATGTACGGGCTGCGGCGATTGTGCCAATGTCTGTCCGGTTTCCTTACCGTCTTCGTTTAATGAAGATCTTAGCGAGAGAAAAGCCATCTACAGGCATTTCCCCCAGGCCATTCCGTCGGGATTTGCTATCGACAAGCTCGGTACGTCGCCCTGTAAAGCGGCTTGTCCGACTCATATCAGCGTTCAGGGGTATGTGGCTCTCATTGCGGCGGGCAAGTATAAGGAAGCCCTGAAGCTCATCAAAAAGGACAACCCCTTTCCCGCCGTTTGCGGCAGGGTCTGTAACCATCCCTGTGAGACGGCCTGTAAACGCGGCGAAGTGGATCAACCCATCGACATCATGCACCTGAAGCAGTTCGTGGCCGATTTGGACCTCAATGATTCCACGCGATATATTCCGGAGATCAAGGAAAAGAAAAACAAGAAAGTTGCCATCGTGGGCGCAGGTCCCGCGGGTTTGACGGCTGCTTACTATCTGGCTATAGAAGGGTATGAAATCACCGTGTTTGAGGCCCTGCCCGTAGCGGGGGGATGGCTCTCCGTCGGTATCCCCGAATACAGGCTCCCGAAAAACATCATCAATGCCGAAATCAAGATCATCGAAGACATGGGCGTCAAAATCAAACTTAATACGAAGATCGGTGAGGATATAACTCTTAATGAGTTAAAACGAGACTATGATGCCCTATTTATCGGTGTGGGATCACATGTAAGCAGCAAACTCGATATACAGGGGGAAGATTTTGAAGGGGTTATCCACGGGATCGATTATCTCAAAAGAATTAACCTCGGAGAGAAGGTTTACCTGGGTGACCGCGTCGCCGTGTTGGGCGGCGGCAATGTGGCCATGGACGCTGTACGAACGGCTGTCAGGATGGGTTCCAAGGAAGCGTTTATCCTCTATCGACGGTCCCGCGCCGAGATGCCGGCATCTCCTGAAGAGATTGAAGAGGCGGAGGAGGAAGGAATCAGGATGGAGTTTCTGGTGGCACCTATCAGAATCATCGGTAAAGACCAAAAGGTGACCGGAATTGAGTGTTTCCGGATGGAACTGGGAGAGCCTGATGCCAGCGGCCGTCGCCGACCCATGCCGATAAAGGGATCTGAATTTATATTGCCGGTTGACGCTGTAGTGCCGGCAATCGGACAGACGGGCGATCTTTCCTTCCTTTCCGAAGAGGAGGAGATTGAGATAAACGCCGGAATTATTTCCGACGTTGACGTCATCCCATCCCTCATCTTTGGCCGTGAGATACTGGATAAAGGAATCAAGTGGAATAATATTTCCGCTGATCCGGTTACCTTTGCCACATCCGTACCGGGAATTTTCGCCGGTGGTGACGCTGTGTCGGGTCCGGCCACCGTCGTAAAGGCCATCAATGCCGGTAAAGAAGCGGCCATCTCCATCAATCGCTATTTGATGGGCGAAGATATAAAGGCGGGCCGTGAAAAGGACTGGACGAAAGGCATCGCCGATCAGGCCGATACGAGCATGGTTCCCAAAGCACCGCGCGTAAAATACCCCCTCATGAGCCCTGAAGAAAGAAAAATGAAGTTTGCGGAAGTAGGTCTCGGTTTCAGTGAAGAGCAGGCTCAGGAAGAGGCAAAACGCTGTCTGTCCTGCGGTATTTGCTCCGAGTGTTACCAGTGCGTGGAAGCCTGCGTTGCCGGTGCGATCATGCATGACGATACCTATGAAGAGGAAAACATCGAGGTCGGTTCGGTGATTGCGGCGCCCGGCTTTGAAATATTTGATGCGAGTGTACGGGGCGAGTACGGATTCGGTCAATACAAAAATGTGGTGACAAGTATTCAGTTTGAAAGAATCCTGTCGGCCTCCGGTCCGTATTTCGGTCACGTCCAGAGAATCTCCGACGGTAAGGAACCCAGAAAGATCGCGTTTATCCAGTGCGTCGGGTCCCGTGACACCTCCTGCGGCAACAGCTGGTGTTCGTCCGTCTGTTGTATGTACGCCACTAAAGAGGCGATCATCGGCAAGGAACACGCCAAGGGGCTGGAGCCCACCATCTTCTATATGGACATCCGGGCCTACGGGAAGGACTTTGACCGCTTCGTTAACCGGGCCAAGGATGAATACGGTATCCGCTATGTGCGGGCCATGCCCTCCAGCATCAAAGAGCTCCAGCAGTCAAAGAATCTCTTGATTAAATACGTTCAGGAAGACGGAACTCTGGTCGAGGAAGAATTCGACATGGTCGTCCTGTCCGTCGGTCTGACGCCTCCCAAAGAGGCCGCGGAACTGGCGGCGAGTCTCGGCGTTGAACTTGAAGAGCACGGGTTCTGCAAAACGGCGTTGGAAAACCCCGTTCAGACGAGCCGCGACGGTATCTTTGTGTGCGGCGCTTTCGGCGGTCCGAAGGATATTCCGGAAACCGTTATGGAGGCAAGCGGTGCTGCCGCCTGTGCCGAAGGATTGTTGTCCGCCCGACGGGGAACATTGATTACGGAAGAAACACTGCCCGCGGAAAAAGATCTGCGGGGCGTTGGGCCGCGAATCGGCGTTTTTGTTTGCCATTGCGGCATTAATATCGGCGGCGTTGTCGATGTTCCCGGTGTTGTTGAATACGCCAAAGGCCTGCCCAACGTCGTCTATGTTGCGGACAATCTGTTTACGTGCTCCCAGGATACGGCGGTCAAGATGGGAGAAGTCATTAAAGAGTATGATCTGACCAGGGTCGTTGTCGCGTCCTGTTCGCCGAGAACGCATGAGCCGCTTTTCCAGGAAAACTGTGAGAAGGCCGGTTTGAACCGTTATCTGTTTGAAATGGCCAATATTCGGGATCAGGATTCCTGGGTCCATATGAACGAACCTGAAGCAGCCACGGAAAAGGCGAAGGACCTGGTCCGGATGGCTATTGCCAAAGCAGAATATCTGAAACCCTTAAAGCCGGGTCAGTTGGGCGTCAACCATGCCGCCATGATTATCGGCGGCGGTCTGGCCGGTATTACCGCGGCCCTGTCCCTGGCGGATCAGGGATTCGAATCGTATATCGTGGAAAAAGAGCCGTCTCTGGGCGGTAATTACCGCAAACTGTACTATACCCTTGAAGGTCTCGATACGCGCAAACACCTGACGGACCTTTTGGAAAAGGTTAGCAAGAACGACAAGATCCATGTTTATACGGGGGCCGAGATTAAACAAATCGAAGGCTTCATCGGCAATTACAAAACCACCGTCGCGAGCAAGGACGGTGAGGATCAGTTTGAGCATGGCGTGGTAATCGTTGCGACCGGTGCTTATGAGAACAATACGGACGAATATCTCCACGGCAAGTCCGAGCATGTCGTGACTCAGCGGAAACTCGAAGAACTGATTCACAACGAGGACGAGAAAGTAAAAAGCGCCGAGAGTGTCGTCATGATCCAGTGTGTGGGATCAAGAAACGCTGAAAGACCATATTGCAGCCGTTACTGCTGCTCGGAGGCGATGAAGAACGCCCTCAAGCTCAAAGAGGCCGATCCGAACAAGGATGTTACGATTATCTATCGGGATATCCGAACCTACGGCCTGAAAGAGGATTACTATAAAAAGGCGCGTGAATTGAATGTAAAATTTGTGCGCTACGATGAGGACCGGAAGCCGGAAGTGACTGAGGACGGTTCCAAAATCAATGTTCATGTTTTCGATCCGGTCATGAATGACTCCGTCGATCTCAAAACGGACATTTTGGCTTTGAGTGTTGGGACCGTTCCGAATCCGGAAAACGAAACCATCAGCAAGTGGCTGAAGATTCCGGTAAACCAGGACGGTTTCTTCCTGGAGGCCCACGTCAAATTAAGGCCCGTCGATTTCGCGACGGACGGCGTCTTTATGTGCGGTATGGCTCACGCGCCGAAGCTGAGCGAAGAGGCCGTTACGCAGGCCAACGCCGCCGTATCGAGGGCCTGTACCATCTTAACCAAGGATTTCATCGAGGCGGAAGGCAAGACGGCTTACGTCAATAAGGAACGCTGCGCGGCCTGCGGCCTCTGCGAAAAGAATTGCCCCTTCGGCGCCATTACCGTTGATTACAATGAGATGTGCGCCGTCGTCAATTCGGTATTGTGTAAGGGCTGCGGGGTCTGCACGGCATCCTGCCGCATGAACGCCGTTGATCTGAACGGTTTCAACAACGAGGAGGTCCTGGCGCAGATCGCAGCTTTTCAATAATGCATTAATTAAACAGTAAAACGGGTTATAACGGAGAATATATGTCTGAAACGAAAACAACTGAAGGATGGGAACCTAAGATCGTTGCGATTGTGTGTAACTGGTGCACTTATGCCGGCGCCGATCTGGCCGGTATCAGCCGGATCCAGTATCCGCCCAACGTCAGGATCGTTCGGGTTCCCTGCACGGGGAGGATCAATCCCTTTTATGTGGTCAAAGCGCTCCAGGAAGGCGCCGACGGCGTGCTCGTCTCCGGCTGTCATCCGGGAGAATGTCATTATATAACGGGAAATTTGCATGCCCGGAGAAAATTCGCCATGCTGAAAAACTTCCTTTCTTACATTGGTTTGGAAGAGGACAGGACCATCTTTACCTGGGTTTCGGCGTCGGAAGGCGAGCGTTTCGCTCAGGTGATCAAGGGTGTTACCGAAAAGGTAAGGGCGCTGGGGCCGGCGAATAAGCTGGTCAAAAAGATCGCCTGAATCAAACGGCGACGCGCAGCGGATTGATATTTGGGATATGGAATAGATCATTAAATTTAATCGAGGAATCGGGAACTGTGGAAAATATTGAAAAAAAACTTCGGGAAGAAGCCAAGCTTCTCCTGGCCGAAAAAAGAGTGGATGTCATCATCGGATACGAAAAAGGCACTCTGCCCTTCACGGCGACCCCCTGTTTTATAACGGACCCGGAGAACGCGGAAAAACTCGTATGGAACGCATGTTGCGTGCAAAATCTTGCCAAATTCGTCCATGATGTGATTTCACAGCATAAAGAATCGCAAAAGAGAGTCAAGCCGGAAGACCGGAAGAAAAAAGTTGTGGGTGTTGTCGGCAGAGGATGTGCCACACGGTCCATTGTCCTGCATCTCCAGGAAAAACAGTATGACCGGGGTGACGTGGTCATCATCGGTGTTCCCTGTACCGGCTATATCGACGGTAAGAAATTGGCCGTACAGATCGGAGGCGAGGAGGTTCTTGAAGGTTCCGTCGAAGGTGATCAGGTCAAAGTCAAAACGGCGTCGGGCGAAAAAAGCATTACGCTGAAAGATGTTCTGGCTGATAACTGCCTGACCTGCCGCTTTAATAATCCGATCATCTCCGACATAATGATCGGCGAGAATGCGCCGCCGATGGACCCCGATCATGAATACGATGAGGTCGGTGCCTTTGAAAACCTGTCTACCGAAGAGCGATGGGCTTATTTCACCAAAGAGATGGGCAAATGCATCCGCTGTTATGCCTGCCGTCAGGTCTGTCCGTCCTGCTATTGCAAGGTGTGTTTCGTCGAGCAGAGCCAGCCCCGCTGGGTGGGCATCGGTGCGGATGAAACGGATACGCAGGTGTTTCAGCTTATGCGGCTCTTTCATATGGTGGGGCGTTGCGTGGATTGTGGGTCTTGCAGCGCGGTCTGTCCGATGGGCGTCGATTTACGGAAATTCCTGAAAAAGCTGGATAAAGACGGTTTTGATTTGTTCGGTAACCGGGCGGGCTCATCGATGGACGATCCTCCGCCGTTGAGTACTTATAAGGAAAATGACAAGCAGGATTTTATTTTTGATCCTTAGAGTTAAAGCCGTCACACCGGTGAAAGCCGGTGTCCGGATGAACTTGAATGATTAATTTCTGGATTCCGGCTCCGCCTGGGCGGGTCAATGATGCCGGAGTGACGAAGTTGAAGATGCTACAAGCAATACGGAGAAAACATGGAAACCTTTTTGGAAGAAGTCAATAGAAGAATCGACGGTGTCCCCATTCAGAGATGCTACCACTGCCGGAAATGTACGGCGGGTTGCCCGCTGACGTCGGAAATGGATTATAATATCAATAAGATTATTAAAATGATCCAGTTGGGCATGCGGGATGAAGTCCTGAATAGTTCAACGATCTGGCTTTGCGTTTCCTGCGAGACCTGCATCACGCGGTGCCCCAATCAGGTGGATATCGCCCGGATGATGGATGTGCTCAGGCAGATGGCCATCGAATCAGGCGTCACCCCCAAAGAAAAGAATATTTTGAAGTTCCATGAGGCGTTTTTGTCCAACATTAAGATCGGCGGAAGGATCAACGAGCCCTTGATGATGGTGCAATATAAATTAAAATCGGGAGATCTCTTCTCCGATATGGCCATGGGTATGAGCATGCTGATGAGAGGCAAGCTTGCGCCGTTTTCGCCGCGGACCAAGGATATGAAGTCTGTGCGCCGCATGTTTGAGAAGACGAAATAACCATGATCGGGAAAGGATTGTAAGGAGGATATAGTTGAAAGTTTCATATTATCCGGGATGTTCGCTTCATGCGACGGGAAAGGAATATGATCAGTCCGTCAAGGCCGTCAGCAAGGCCCTGGACATTGAACTGAAAGAGATCGACGATTGGTCCTGCTGCGGTGCCACGGCTGCTCACAGCACCAATTTCAAGCTGTCCATCGCCCTGCCGGCCAGAAACCTGATCGCGGCGGAAAAGGATGCCATGGACGTCATGGTGCCCTGCGCGGCCTGTTTCAGCCGTTTCAAAACAGCGGAACATCATCTCAAAAAGAATCAGACCTTGAAGGCGGAAATAGAAGAAATCGTTGGTGGGAAATATCAGGGCGGCATCGCCATCCGGAATCCCATTGATATTATTTATAAAGATATCGGCAAGGATGCCCTGGAGAAGAAGGTCGTCAAACAACTCAAAGGGCTGAAACCGGTTGCCTATTATGGTTGTTTGCTCCTCAGGCCGCCTGATGTCTGTGAGTTTGACGATTATGAGAATCCCATCCAGATGGATGAGATTTTGAAGGCCCTGGGCGCGGAAGTCATGCCCTGGTCATACAAGACCGACTGTTGCGGCGGCAGCCTCACGCTCGGCAATATGTCGAATGTTAAAGGCATTGGCTTCAAAATGGTGGATAAACTCATGACCATGGCCAGAGAAGCAGGCGCGAACTGTCTCGTTACGGCCTGTCCCGTCTGTATGGCCAATCTCGATGAGCGGTCTTCGGAAAGTGTCAGACTCCCCGTGTTCTATTTTACGGAGCTGATGGCCTTAGCCATGGGCCTGCCGGGTCCGGAAAACTGGTTCAAGATGCACAACATCGATTCGCGGCCGCTACTGGGCAGCTTGGGACTGTTCTGAGGAACGAAAGGCAGCGCCGAATGAAACAAAGGGATGGGAAGAAGATCATTACTTCTCATTGATCATACCAATATCTCATTCCCGGGCATGCTGATGGGAATGAAAAATAAAATGGACTAAGGGATTATATGGAAAAGAGGTCGATAAAAAAAGAAACGCTCACCGGCATCATTAAAAAGATCGCCGGAGAGATGCGGGTTTTTGCCCCTGTGAAGGAAGAAGACGGCGTATTTTTCCGGGTCCTGGGAGAAGGTGTGGAACCGCAGATCAATTACGCCAATACGAAGAACGCACCGAAGAATATCTTCTTCCCCCGTACGGAAAAGATGATGAAATATACCCGAACCGACAAGGGGATGGAATTTGTTGAAAATGGCGAGGAGGCCAAGGATGCGGTCCTATTCGGGGCAAGACCCTGTGATGCGCGGAGCTTTGTTCTTCTCGACAGGCTGTTCGACCAGGAGAAATACAAAGATCCTTACTACGTTGATAAAAGAGAAAAAACGGTTATCTTGACAATCGCCTGCGTTCATCCGCCATATTCGACTTGCTTCTGTACATCGGTGGGAGGAAGCCCCACATCCGAAGAAGGGTCGGATGTCATGTTGACGGATGTTGGCGACAGTTATTTGGTTGAATTTTTAACGCCAAAAGGGGAGAAACTTCTCAAATATTTTGGTGATACCCAGGCCGATGCCGACGCCGAAGCGAAGAAAAAAGAAATTGCGGAGAAGGCGGCAAGTGAGATTGCCTCGCATGTTCCGGCCAAGGAAATAAAGACTTTTCTGGATGAAAATTTTGAACATCCTTTCTGGGATACAATCCACCAAAAGTGTCTGGCCTGCGGGACATGTACGTTCCTGTGTCCGACATGCCACTGCTTTGATATCAGTGATGAGGTCAAGGGGCCGGATGGCGTCAGGATCAGGAACTGGGATTCCTGCATGTTTCCCATGTTCACCATGGAAACGTCCGGCCATAACCCCCGGCCTTCACAGAAAGAGCGCTGGCGCCAAAGAACGATGCACAAATTCAAATATTATGTAGACATGTTTAACGCCATTTCCTGTGTGGGATGCGGCCGATGCGTCATGTATTGTCCCGTCAATATCGACATCAGGAAAATCGTTACGGACATTTCAAAACTATAATTTCGGGAGATTGTTGTAATGCAGAATCCATATATACCCATGCCGGTCGAAGTGATAAAGATCATCACGGAGGTCGATACCAAGGACATCAAGACGTTTCGGCTGGCTTTTTTGAATAAGGAAGATGAAGAACGGTTTAAATACACACCGGGTCAGTTTGCGGAGCTGTCGATCTACGGCAAGGGCGAATCGCCCATCGGCATCGCCTCGTCACCCACCCAGCCCGGCTACATCGAGTTTACGGTCCAGAAGGCCGGGGTCGTGACCAGTGCCCTGCACGCCATGGAAGAAGGGGCAAAAATGGGTGTCCGTGGGCCTCTCGGCAACTCCTGGCCGATCGAGTATCTGGAAGGGAAGAATATCGTCATCGTCGGCGGTGGCTTTGCCTTCACAACCTTGCGGTCCCTTCTCAATTACATGATTTATGAAGAAAACAGAAAGCGTTTCGGTAAGATCACGGTTGTTTACGGCGCCAGAAGCCCGGGACTTTTGATTTATAAGGACGAGCTGGAAGCGTGGGGAAAACGGGATGATGTAAATTTGCACGTGACGGTTGATAAAGGGGATGAAACCTGGAAAGGTAAGGAAGGCTTTGTGCCCGCCGTTTGTGAGGAAGTCGCGCCCAGTTCCGAAAACGCCGTCACGGTCATCTGCGGTCCGCCTGTCATGATCCGCTTTACCCTGCCCGTATTCTTCAACCTCGGTTTCTCGAAAGAAAATATCATTACCTCTCTGGAAATGAGGATGAAGTGCGGCATCGGGAAATGCGGGCGTTGTAATGTGGGAAATAAATATGTCTGCAAGGATGGACCGGTCTTCTCATTGGCCGAACTGGATCAATTGACGAAGGAATACTAATTTCGACACGCTCCCTCGTATTAATGAAAATGGAAAAAATCCGATTGCCATTTTCGAGCATGTCTCCTCCGTTCCAGGGATATCTATGAGCCGAAGGCCGGGTTTGTAATTTATTTTTTATAACATAAGTTTTGACGAGGAGCCTGCGGGTTCCTTCTTTTTTCCGGGAGGAAATGTGAGAATTGAATAAGATTATCGAAAAAACAGATCTATCGGAAAATGTCGTCAAAATGGTAATTGATGCGCCGGCTATTGCGGGAAAAAGGAAGGCCGGACAGTTTATTGTTTTGAAGATTGATGAAAAAGGGGAAAGAATTCCCCTGACAATTGTCGATTCCGATGCGGAGCGGGGTGCCATTACCATAATTTTCCAGATTGTGGGTAAAACAACGGCCAAGTTGGCGACGTTGAATTCAGGAGATGGCATCAATGATCTGCAGGGACCTCTGGGGCAACCTACGGAAATTGAGAATTTCGGAACCGTTGTCTGTGTCGGGGGTGGTGTTGGTGTAGGCGTTGTCTATCCTATTGCGGTCGCCTTGAGAGAGGCGGGCAATCGAGTGATCTCCATTATCGGTTCCAGGACCAAGGAACTTCTCATCCTTGAACAGGAAACGAAAGATGTGAGTGACCGGCTGATAGTGACGACCGATGACGGCAGTTACGGTTTTCACGGATTCGTCAGCCAGGCGCTGGAAAATTTGATCCAGGAGGGTGAAAAGATCGACCGGGTTTTTGCCATCGGTCCCGTGCCGATGATGCGGGTTGTCTGCAACGTGACAAAACCCCACGGCATTAAAACCATTGTCAGTCTCAATTCCATCATGGTGGATGCCACAGGGATGTGTGGCGCCTGCCGGGTCTCCGTGGGCGGTGAAACGAAATTCACCTGTGTGGACGGTCCGGAGTTTGATGGACATGACGTCGATTTTGATCTGTTGGCCAGTCGTCTTCGGATGTATGTCGATCAGGAAAAAGAAGCATTTGAGAAATTTAGGTGTGAATGTCATGGAACTTGAACCGAAAAAGAAAAGGGAAAAAGTGCCGCGACAGCCAATGCCGGAACAATCTCCTTTGGAAAGAATAAAAAATTTTAACGAAGTACCTTTGGGATATTCCGAAGAAACAGCCATGTTGGAGGCGAGTCGCTGTATCCAGTGCAAGAAACCGACCTGCATCAGCGGATGCCCGGTTGATGTGAATATACCGGCCTTTATCAAGCTGATTGCTGAAGGCAAGTTTATGGAAGCAGCCCGCAAGCTGAAGGAAACCAACAGCTTACCGGCCGTCTGCGGCAGGGTGTGTCCTCAGGAAGATCAATGCGAAAAACAATGCATTTTAGCTAAAAAAGGGGAGTCTGTCGCAATCGGTCGATTAGAGCGTTTTGCCGCCGACTATGAGCGGAATTCCGGTCAAATCAGCATTCCCGAGGTACCATCGCCGAATGGGAAAAAGGTCGCTGTCGTCGGAGCCGGTCCATCCGGACTGACGATTGCCGGCGACCTGGTCAAAATGGGCTATGAAGTAACCATTTATGAAGCCCTTCATAAAGCCGGGGGTGTGCTTGTCTACGGCATTCCGGAGTTTCGTCTACCGAAAAGCATTGTCGAGGCGGAGGTTCATTATCTGGAAAAGCTGGGTGTCAAAATCGAAACAAACGCCGTCATTGGAAGGTTGAGAACGGTTGATGAGCTGTTCGATGAAGGGTTTCAAGCGGTTTACATTGCCGTAGGCGCCGGCGCACCCGTCTTCATGAACATCCCCGGGGAAAATCTGAGCGGTATTTACTCCGCCAATGAATATCTGACGAGATCCAATCTGATGAAGGCCTATTTGTTCCCGGAATATGATACGCCCATCGTGCGGGGGAAAAATGTAGCGGTTATCGGCGGCGGTAATGTGGCCATGGATTCCGTGAGGACAGCCCTGAGGCTGGGCGCGGAGAATGCCTACATCATTTACCGCCGGACGGACGTCGAGATGCCGGCGAGAATCGAAGAGGTCCATCATGCCAAGGAGGAAGGTGTCCAGTTCAAACTTCTGACGAACCCGGTGGCGTATCTCGGCGATGAAAACGGCTGGGTCACAGGGATGAAATGTCTCCGGATGGAGCTGGGTGAACCCGACGCGTCGGGAAGACGACGGCCTGTGCCCATAGAAGGGTCGGAGTTTGTTATTGACGTGGATACGGTGGTCGTTGCCGTGGGAACTATGGCCAATCCGATTGTTCCGGCAACGACGACGGGACTGGAGACCAACAAACAGGGCTATATCGTGACCAAAGACGAGAAAGGAGAAACGACCCGCCAGGGTGTTTACGCGGGCGGTGACATCGTCACCGGATCGGCCACGGTCATCCTGGCCATGGGCGCCGGGAAAAAGGCCGCCTCGGCGATTCATGAATTTCTCTCCGGCAATGAGCAGACAACTTGACGACTTCGTAAAAAAGAACGAACATCGTGCGTTTTGCGGGATTACTCATTCTATACATCTTCGCGGTCGATTGTCTTCGATGTGATCAAATTGATGATCGAATTGAGTATGATATTAAAGACGACAAGGGAAAGACCGACGATCAGACCGACGACGCTGGCATCGGTCTTGGCGATGATGAAAAAAAGGGCGATGCCGGTAACGATAAACCGAAAATAGTATTTAATCATGATGGAGGATTTGGAGCCGTCTGCCAATTTCCGGAACACCTTCTTCAGATCGCGATAGAGCCAGTAAAAATTGATAATGCTGATAAGCCCGCCCAACGTAATGCCCAGCAGAAAAGCGCGGGAGGCGAAAAACCAACTGGCGGCGATGAACAAGGCCAGGATAACCCAGTTTGTCATCTCAATTCTTGATTGGAGGGGGTCTTTTTCGGTGTGGTTCATTTTTTATGCAGGTAATGATCGTTTTTTCATCGGAAAAGCCTGTTTTGATCAGTTTGTATAAATTCCAGAAGCCGGCGAAAATGCCTACGATCAGAAAAAGAAACGTCAATTTGTTTCCCGTTGCAAACTTCCCGTCCAGATACCGGCCGATAAAAAGACTCCCGAAGATCGATATGACCATGGCCAGACCGATACTGGCGGCATGGACCATCGGCATATACGCGGATTTCATATCTTTATCAGGTTCCTGTTGGAACGCGCCTTTTAGCATGATTGCCTCTGTAAGTCAATATAAAGCTTATAAAACGGCCGTATCCATTGCGGCTGCCCTCTTGATCGTCTCAAAATTGATGCCCATTTAAACGTCCGACGATCAGGTTTGCTGATGAATGTACCATTCAATGGTCTTTTTTAAGCCTTCCCGAAAATCGGTCCCGGCCTTGAATCCGAATTCCTCATATGCACGGGTCGTATCGAGCATACGGCGCGGCTGGCCGTCGGGCTTTGTTTGGTCCCAGATGACCTGACCATTATAATCCGTCAGTTCGACGATTAAATCAACGAGATTTTTGATCGATATTTCAAACCCGGCACCGATGTTTATCGGGTCGCTTTTATTATACTTTTCCATGGCCAGGATGATGGCAGTGGCGCAGTCTTCGACATAGAAGAATTCGCGTGTCGCCGTCCCGGTTCCCCAGACGACAATTTCTTTTTCCCCTTTTTGTTTGGCGTCTACGCATTTCTTAATCAGAGCGGGAATGACATGAGATGACGCCGGATCGAAATTGTCACCGGGTCCATATAAATTGACGGGTAGAAGGAATATGGCGTTAAAATTGTACTGTTTTCGATAGGCCTCGGCTTGAACGAGCATCATCTTTTTGGCCAGTCCGTAAGGGGCGTTGGTTTCTTCGGGGTAACCCATCCAGAGATCGTCTTCCTTGAAAGGAACCGGGGTGAATTTTGGGTAGGCACAGATCGTTCCCAGGGCCAGGAACTTTTCGATTCTTCTGAGATATCCCTCATGGAGCATTTGTACGCCCATCATGATGTTGTCGTAGAATAAAGAGGCGGGATTTTCCTGGTTGAAGCCGATGCCGCCAACCTTGGCCGCCAGGTGGATCATGACATCCGGTCGTGTTTCTTCATACAGTTTCTTCACGTCTTCCAATTTCACCAGGTTATATTCGGGAAGATCGCCGATAGAGACTTTGCGATAGCCCTGCTCGCTCAATTTTCTTCCGAGATGCCGTCCGAGAAATCCTTTGCCGCCCGTAATGGTTATTCTTTTATCTTTCATGGTTTTCTCCTAATCGCGGTTCCCTCTATTGTTGGTATATCCGGCATCCAGCAGGGTCTTTTCTTTTTTGGCCATTTCCATGTCCGCTTCAATCATCATCTCGATTAAACGATCGAAATCAACCGTCGGCTGCCAGTGAAGTTTTTGCCGGGCCTTGCCGGCGTCGCCCAGGAGGACGTCGACTTCCGTTGGACGAAAATATCGGGGATCGATCACCACATACTTTTTGTAATCAAGTCCCAATTTTTCAAAAACCTTTTGAACGAATTCTTTGACGGAGTGGGTCTCGCCGGTGGCGATGACATAATCGTCCGGCTCATCCTGCTGGAGCATGAGCCACATGACCTCGACATAGTCGCCGGCAAAGCCCCAGTCCCTTTTGGCGTCCAAATTACCCAGATACAGGCGATCCTTCAAACCCAGTTTGATTTGCGTGGCGGCCCGGGTGATCTTTCTGGTGACAAAGGTTTCGCCACGGCGGGGAGATTCATGATTAAATAATATGCCGTTGCAGGCAAAGATGTCATAGGCATCACGATAATTTTTGACGACATGATAGGAAAAAACCTTGGCTGCCGCATAGGGGCTCCGCGGCTGAAAAGGCGTCTGTTCACTTTGAGGCGGCGGTGCCGAGCCAAACATCTCGCTGGAAGAAGCCTGGTAGAATTTCACTTGAATGCCTGTCTTACGTATGGCTTCCAGAAGCCGGAGCGTACCGAGGCCGGTAATGTCACTCGTATATTCAGGCATGTCAAAACTGACCCGAACATGGCTTTGGGCGCCTAAATGATAGATTTCATGGGGCTTGATGTCATGTAATAGATCGGTTAATTGGCCGCCGACGGAAAGATCGCCGTAATGAAGATAGACTCGGGCCTGAGGGTCGTGGAAATCCTTATAGAGATGATCGATTCTCTCGGTGTTGAAGGTACTGGCCCTGCGGATCAGACCGTGCACTTCATAACCTTTTCCCAGCAGCAACTCCGCCAGGTAGGATCCGTCCTGGCCAGTAATCCCCGTGATCAGCGCTTTTTTCATCAAAGAGTAGCCTCCTCCATTCTATGCTTTTTTTCTTTTCTGAATCCTGACTCCATCATCCCGAGACAGATCAACGGTAATTTTTGCCTGCAGTTTTTAATTTTTTCTCTACCACTCTTTGGTGGTCTTTTTGCAGGCGTCAAGGGTCTTCTGGATATCATCATCCGTATGGGCGAGAGAGACAAAAGACGCCTCGAATTGAGATGGTGCTAGATTGATGTTTCTTGTCAGCATTCCCTGAAAATAACGGGAAAACATCTTCAAATCAGAGGTATTGGCCGATGCGAAGTCATGGACATCCCGATCCGTAAAGAAGATGGTAAACATGGAGCCTACTTGATTGATGCAGACGGGAATTCCTTTTTCTCTGAATATTTTTTTCAGGGTGGAACACAGAAGGGAGGTTCTTTGGTTCAGTTTGCCGTATTCTTCGGCATGGTCATGGAGTATTTTCAGCGTGGCGATACCCGCGGCCATGGCGACCGGATTGCCCGACAGGGTGCCCGCCTGATAAACGGGCCCCGAAGGTGCCAGCATATCCATGATTTCTTTTCGACCGCCGAAAGCGCCGACCGGCAATCCTCCGCCGATGATTTTTCCCAGACAGACCAAATCGGGATAGATTTTCGCGACACTGCGAAATCCCCCATAATTGAACCGAAAGCCGGTGATAACTTCGTCGAAAATGAGGACAATGCCGTAATCTCGACTCAGAGCACTTAAAGATTCAAGAAAACCGGGTTTAGGCGGGACAACGCCCATATTGCCGGCGACTGGTTCGACAATAAGGCAGGCTACGTCATGGCCATGTTGCTTTAAGGTATCTTCACAGGCATCGATATCGTTGTAGGGGACCGTCATCGTCAGGGCCGCCAGTGCTTCAGGAATGCCGGGGCTACCCGGGATTCCCAGCGTGGCCACGCCGGAGCCTGCCTTTACCAGCAGGGAATCGGCGTGACCGTGATAGCAACCGGCGAACTTGAGAATTTTTTCTCGACCCGTATAACCGCGGGCGAGTCGGATGGCGCTCATGGCTGCCTCTGTTCCGGAACTGACCATGCGGACCTTATCAATGGCTGGAAAAGCGTCGCAAATCATCCCTGCCATCTCCAACTCAAGTTCTGTCGGGGCGCCGTAGCTGGTGCCGGCGCGGGCGGCCCGTTCGATAGCTTCCACTACTGTCGGATGGGCATGACCGAGGATCATGGGTCCCCAGGAAAGGACGTAATCGATATATTTCCTTCCGTCTACATCGCAGATATGGGCGCCATGCGCTTCCCGGATGAAAATGGGCTCCATGCCGACGGAACCGAAAGCCCTTACCGGACTATTCACGCCGCCCGGTATGCATTTCTGGGATTCTTGAAAAAGCCATTTTGATGAATAGACCATATTAAAAATACTCCATGCTGCTTTTTTTGAATTCTTTCTCACTGATGAGAATTTTATAATCCTGGACGGATGCGGCATCCGACATCTTTTGAATCAGAGCTTCCCGCCCTGTTTCTCCGAAATGGACCATGCAAAAGATATTGTACTTTCCTTCAAAGGGAGGGGTTCTTTCATAGCAATGGGTGATTTCCGGATAGGATGTGAAAAGATTTCCCACCGCTTCACACTGTGAGGGCGGTACCGCCCAAATCACCATGGCGTTATTTGTATAGCCGGCGCGCTGATGTCCGACAATGGCCCCGAACTTCCTGATGAGGCCCTGTTTTTTCATATCTTTGATCGTCCTGATGATAAGATTTTCTTCCAGATCAAGCATTACGCCCATATCTTTGTATGGGGTCTTGGACAGGGGGATGTCGCTTTGCAGCAATTTTGCGATTCTCGTATCGTATTGTGTCGGCATCATCATGGGTTTCCGGAAAAACATTCTGCTTACAGTACCCGGCAAACTTCTGTTTACTTATTACAACGAAGGTATAAAATCAAGACTTTGGTCTTCTTCATCGACTCTCATCCGAACGCTTTCCATGGTTTTTCCCGTTGACTTATTGGCCTCTAAATGGTATGAGGCATCACCGTCGTAGGAACGTAGGAGCACGAACGGTCCGGGAAGAAACTCGAGTTCCCCATACGGGCGGTTTAGGCGTCGGTTTGGTATCTGCCTTGGCAAAAAAACGTTAAGGCATGTGATGAGGATATGGAGCTGCAAACCGGCCGTCAGGGCTGTTTCGAATCATTTCGCGACCGCACGTTCGTAAACAATTGCTTGGAGGAGGTTCAATAAAAGATGCATACCCTGTCTTTTTTACAACTTGCATTTCCCGCTATTCCCACCCATATAACCTATACATGGCTGGTGATGGCTCTTCTGATTTTAGTGTCATTTCTGGCGACTCGCCGCTTACAGCTTGTTCCCGGGACAATTCAGAATGTCATGGAAACCATCGTCGAGGCTTTTCACAACCTGTTGATCGATACGATGGGCGAAGAAGGCAAAAGATTTTTCCCTCTGATCGCGACGATCGGTCTTTTCATACTGGTGTCCAATATCATGGGGCTCATCCCCGGTTTCGAGTCGCCCACGGCCAATTTGATGACCAACGCCTCGATGGCTCTGGTTGTTTTCTTCCTGACGCACGTTGTCGGTGTCAAAGTACACGGATGGAAATATCTGAAACAGTTTGTCGGACCGAATCCCTGGCTGGCGCCGCTGATGATTCCGATCGAGCTTGTCTCGCATATCGTCCGCCCCGTGTCGCTGACGATTCGTTTGTTCGGAAACATTGAAGGCGGACACATCGTTCTTGCCGTTCTCGTGATTCTTGTGCCTCTTTTGGTGCCGGTGCCCGTCCTGATTCTAAAACTGATGATTTGCGTCATCCAGACGCTGGTTTTCATGCTTTTGTCCATGGTATACATTGCCAGCGCCATGGAAGAACATCACTAAAGAGCATCTGAAATGACTGTGATCATTCATCGGCCGGTGGGCTTGTCCTGCCGGCCGTTTTTTATTGTTTTTTAAAGAAATTTTCTTGACATTATTCCTTCTTGTCGATAGATAAAAGGCGGTTAAAAATAGGGAGGTTATTCTTTTGCAGTGATCTGAAAAGCAGGAGACATAAGAACCCCGATCAAAAAAGCTGGGAGGTGATGCTGCCGGTACGAGGCACCAGACGGAAGTTGAAAACATTAAACAAACTATTATTAGGAGGAAAAAATGCGAAAAACCTTGGAAGTATGCGGATTGAGCATGATGTTTGTTCTGCTGATGACGTCTTTGGCAATGGCCGCGGATGCTGCTTCTGCTGGAGAAACGGTAGATTATACAAAAGCCATTGTTGTGGGCTTTAGTATTCTGGGAGCTGCTTTTGCCATGGCCTTCGGGACGATTGGTACCGGTCTGGGCATGGGGCAGGGTTTGAGCGGTGCAACGAATGCTGTCGGAAGAAACCCTGAAGCGCAGGGTAAAGTGTTGTTGACCATGATGGTTGGTCTTGCCATGATCGAATCACTGGCGATTTACGCTCTTGTTATCGCATTGGTTCTTATTTACGCCAATCCATTTTTAAAACTTGTTGGCGCTTAAAAAACAGCTATTATTGAAAAACGGGGAGGGGGAGCGCAACCACGACTTTCACTCCCCTTTTTTTTCTTCAAAAGTCGGTGGGAGAGAGACTTTTGCCCGGCGGCTCTTCTTCTCCGACTGCAGGCGTTTAGCCTCCAGTACTTTTTCTTTCGCCTTCTTTGACCGTCGGCGTTTCTGGCGTCTGATTTTTTCAATCCGTTTTTTTTCCGCTTCGACCAACCCTGTCTGCGACCTTTCAATCCGGTCGAGGAGGAGCCGCCGGGCCAGGAACCGGTTCATGGCCTGGGAACGCTCCCGCTGACATTTAACGGAAAGTCCTGTCGGGATGTGAACAAGAAATACGCACGAAGAGACCTTATTGACATTCTGACCGCCCGGACCGGAAGAGCGGACAAAGGTTTCTTTGAGGTCGCTTTCCGATACTCCCAACCGTTCCATTCGTTCAAGAAGCGCATTTTCTTTTTCCGGCGACACACTCAAAATATGACCTGGCCTGCATTTTGTTGAATTATCTCAACGGTTAGTTGTTATCGCTTTCGGTAAGGATGAAACCAGATGAGTGGATATTTTGCGGCACATCATAGCACAACGCCATGGGATATTGGGGATGGAATGAGGTTAGGATATGATCTTGCGATGGAAAATTCGGCATTATTTACCTTACGGGTGAATGCTATAGCGTATAGATTTCATCCGTGATGAGATGAATCCAGTTTTGCCGAAGAATATCCCGGGCTTTATCTATATTATCGACGCCCAGGATGACGATCGTTTCTTCTCCGATTCGATTGACAGTTGTATAAATATAATGAATATTAACTTCTCCGAACGCCAAATGTTTCAGGATGGCGTTCATTCCTCCCGGGTGGAGAGGCACTTCGGCAGCCAGAACCGGCGTCATTTCATACATAAAACTGTAACTCTCAAGAATGGCCGCTGCCCTTGCCGGATCGTTAACAACCAGACGAACGATGCTGTTTTCCGCAACACTGCCGGCCGAAACGGCCTTGGTCGTAATATCTTCCCTTTCCAGAATGTTGAATAATTTGAGTAATTGTCCGGGTTTGTTATCTAGGGTTACGGAGATTTGCTTGACTGCCATGAATCGGGACTCCTATGATATTTTCAGTAGCTCATAACCGGCGGCCAGGGCCTTCGTGTTGATTTCCATGGCCTTTTTTTTCTTGCTGCCCATGATGGTTTCCAGGGAACGAAGGTATGTGTCCAGAGTGACAAGGCTGGTTTTTCGAATAAAAGCCCCCATCATTACGATATTGGATGCTCTGATATCCCCCAGACTTTCAGCGATCTTACCGCAGGGAACAGCAAACACCTCGATATCCTGCCGGCTGGGGCGGGCATCGACAATGGATGAATTGATGAAAAGGGCGCCGCCGGGTGTCAGCTTGTTCTGGAATGTATATAGAGACGGCATGTTCATGACGACCAGATAATCGGGTTCCGAAGAGATGGGGGAGGCGATTTCTTCATCGGCGACGGCAATGGTGCAGTTTGCCGTACCGCCTCTCATCTCAGCGCCGTAGGAGGGCAGGTACGTTGTATGATAGCCTGCCGTCATGGCGCTGTGGGCTAAACTGTAGCCCATCATAAGCACTCCTTGTCCGCCGAATCCGGAAAAAATCGTTTTACTAATCATGAGCAGCCACCGCCTTTTTCTCTTGAGCCGAAGGTATGTCTTTCATAACGCCCAAGGGAAATTCTTTCGTCATGACGTCGCTGATCCATTTGCAGGCTTCGACGGAACTCATCTTCCAGTTTGTCGGGCAGGGGGACAATATTTCCACCAATGTGAAACCCTTGTTGTCCATTTGATATTCGAAGGCCTTTTTGATGGCTCTTCTTGTTTTCATGATGTTGGCGGGTGTGTTGACGGCACAGCGTTCGATATAGGTTGTGCCGCGCAGGCCGGACAGCAGTTCACAGACCTGTACCGGATAGCCTTCCAATTCACGTGTTCTCCCCAGGGGTGACGTTGTGGTGCGCTGTCCCATTGTGGTTGTCGGCGCCAGCTGACCGCCCGTCATACCATATACGGCGTTATTGATGAAAATGACGGTAATATTTTCGCCCCGATTTGCGGCGTGAAACGATTCGGCGATGCCGATGGCGGCCAGATCGCCGTCACCCTGATAAGAAAAAACCACCCGGTCGGGAAGCATGCGCTTGATGCCCGTAGCCATGGCCGGTCCCCGGCCGTGGGGTGATTCGATCATGTCGATGTCGAGATAGTTATAGGCCAGCACGGCACAGCCGGCCGGCGGAACGCCGATGGCGATGCCCCTGATGTCGAGTTCATCGATGACTTCGCAGATCAATCGATGAGCGATGCTGTGCCCGCATCCCGGACAGTAGTGAAACGGGGCGTCCTTTAAACTTTTCGGTCTGCTGAAAATTTTCTTCATCTGTAATTCATCAACCTCTCGATATAGGTCCGTTTTTCTTGAAATACCGCTGATCAATGATGTTGGCAAGTTCAACGGGTGTCGGCACCACCCCGCCGGGCCGGCCGAAAAAGCCGATTTCGGCGAATCCTTGAAGGGCGAGGCGCACATCATCGATCATCTGACCCAGATTCATTTCAAAGACGAGAAAATACTTTATCTTTTCCGATAATTTCCGGAGTTCCCTTTCCGGAAACGGCCAAAGCGTAATCGGCCGGAAAAGACCGACGTTCATTCCGGCGCCTTTCATCCTTTTGATGGCGCCTTTTGCGACGCGAGCCGCTGTGCCGTAAGCGACGATGCCCACTTGTGCATCGTCGATTTGAAACAATTCACAGCGTGTTTCATTTTGTCTGATGATGTTATATTTTCTCGCCAGTTTCCAGTTATGTTCCTCCAGCTCCAGCTGATCCAGAATGAGGCCGCGGATAATTTGACTTTTTCCGGAGCCGGCCCCTCTCATCATGTAAGCTTCGCTATAGTTGCGTGGCTTTGGTTCCTTAAAGACGACCGGCTCCATCATCTGTCCCATCATGCCGTCGGCCAACAATACGACAGGATTCCGATAGCGATCGGCCAGATCAAAGGCGTCCATGGTCAGATCGGCCATTTCCTGACAGGTTGTCGGCGCGAGGACGATGGTTCGGTAATCACCGTGCCCGCCGCCCCGAGTGGCTTGAAAATAATCGCCCTGCGTCGGACGGATATTGCCGAGACCGGGTCCGCCCCGCATGATATTGACCACCAGGGCGGGAATTTCCGATGCCGCCATAGACGAAATTCCCTCTTGTTTCAGGGATATGCCGGGGCTAGATGAAGAAGTCATGGCTCTCGCGCCCGATGCTGCGGCACCGGCGACCATATTAACGGCGGCTATTTCACTTTCCGATTGAATGAAAACGCCGCCTTTCACTTCTCTGATGTGTTCGGACATATACTCGCATAACTCGTTTTGCGGTGTAATAGGGTAGCCGGCGTAAAATCTGCAACCCGCCCGGATAGCAGCTTCACCAATTACATGATTTCCCGCCATTAGTTGTTTATCGTTCACGGTACACCTCGATGGCGACATCAGGACAGATAGTAGCACAAAGGCCGCAACCGTTGCACTTGCCGTTGTCGTTATAAAAAACGGGATGATAGCCTTTCAGATTATATTCCGTCGAAGGAGAGATGCAATCTCTGTTGCAGACGCTGATACAAAGATGGCACTCCTTACATATTTCCTTATTGATTACAATGTATCCTTTCAAGATGTGTCTTCTCCTGTTTTTCTGACGGCCTGTTTCCCTTTTTATGTTTTTTACTTGTGACTTATTGCTTGCCTTAAGATTAATCAGGCGGCCAGGTGGCCTCGAAATTTTCAACAAGGGGACTTTTGTTACTCATCTGACCGAGAAAGTCAAGCCCATTTTTTAAAAAATACAATATTTTGATTTCACTGCCCCGATCGCTCATTGAGTTCGATGATTTTTTCCTGTATCATGACTGCCATGTTTACGGCCCAGCTTATCAATAATCCCTTTAGCGATCCCGGCGTTTATCTTGAATTTAAACATCGTCGGGAGGCGATGCTTTTTGATCTGGGTGATCTTCACCGTGTGTCCCCGCGGCAACTGCTTAAAGTTCGCTATGTGTTCGTTTCGCATACCCATATGGATCATTTTATCGGTTTTGACCATCTGCTGCGCATTTGTCTGGGACGGGACAGCCATATTGCCTTATTCGGCCCTCCCGGCTTTCACGGTAATATCGAAAGCAAAGTCAAAGCATACACGTGGAATCTGGTTGAAAACTATGTCAACGACTTTCAGCTCGATGTGACGGAGATTCACCCCCGGCATAAAATCAAGCGTTCCTATAAATGCCGCAATGCATTCAAATCCGAAAAAGAAGATATCTGTAACGACTTTGACGGAATATTGGTAGATGAAAAATTATTTTCAGTCAGTGCCGCATTCCTGGATCACAAAACTCCCTGTCTGGCTTTCCGATTCGAAGAAAAAATGCGCGTCAATATTATGAAAAATGCCCTGGATGAAATGGGGCTGCCTACGGGCGCATGGCTGATGCCGTTTAAGGAACGCATCATCAATAACGAACCCGACGAGACGCCGGTCAGAATCTGGTGGAGGGATCCCTCCGGACAGGTCAAAGAAAACATTAAACCTCTCGGCTTATTAAAGGAAAAAATTGTTCGGCTCACACCGGGGAAAAAGGTGACCTATGTCACGGATGTTGTCTTTAGCGATGAGAATGTCTGCAGAATCGTTGAACTGGCAAGGGATTCCGATTTGCTGTTTATCGAAGCGCCGTTTATTCATGAAGATGTTGAGAAAGCGACTCAGAAATATCATCTGACGGCTTTCCAGGCGGGAATGCTGGCAAGAATGGCCGGGGTTAAACGAATGGTTCTGTTCCACTTTTCGCCAAAGTATAAGGGCGTTGTTGAAATGCTGATACAGGAGGCCATGCAGGCCTTTGCGGATGAAAGCCCTTAGTCTTTGAGATAAAATTGTAATTTAATGCCTGCCACGTCAATAACGTCTCCATCTTTGAGATCGTAGCGCCGGTTTAATTCTTTTCCGTTCACCAGCAGAGGTTTGTTTCCGGACGGGGTGATAAAGTATCCTTCCCTTCTTCGATTAACCAATGCCGCTACTTTGGGCGCAAAGAAACCCTTGAGCTGGATAGTGGAACCGGATTCTTTGCCGATGCTCGTAACTCTTTCTTTCAATTCGTATTCACGCTGCCCCGTTGAGCCTTCGAGGACGTAAAAACCCCCCACCGGTTCCGGCTTCTCCTTATTCTGGGCATCAATGATCCTTTTATGGTCTTTGGGATCGATGACGACCGTTTCATCCATCGAATGGCCGCGAACGGCAAACGGCTTTTTATCTTCCGCCGGTCTGATTTTTTCAGAAATAAATTCCAGCGTATGCAAACCGACAAGGATTGTATCGCCTTTGAATAATTCGTTTTTCGTCACTTTGTGTCCGTTGACAAAGGTGCCGTTGAGGCTGCCCAGATCTTCTATAAAAAAGGAGTCGCCTTCCCGCAATATTTGTGCATGGAGTCCCGATACGGACAGATTATCGATAGGGATATCATTATCCCCTTTTCTGCCGATTGTTGTTTTTTCCTTTTCAAGGGGGATTTCCTGCAGTACCGCCTCCTTGAATTTTAAGATTACCTTTGCCATGACATTACCTCCTGAACCGTTTTATAACATAAGAGATAAAAGAATATAACCAGTTCTTTTTGTTAATATAGACAACGATAACGGTAATATTATCCTTGCCGCCGTTGGCATTGGCCATACTGACGAGTTGTTCGCAAGCCAGGGCCGGGTCGCTGGTTGCCGTCACCACGGTCAGCATGGTTTCGTCGTCAACCATGTTACTGAGTCCATCACTGCAAAGAAGGAGTATATCGTCTGCCGCCAGGCTCATTTCGGCCAGATCGATTTCCGGATCGGCGGTTATGCCCAGCGCACGGGTCAGAATATTTTTTATTTCCGACCTTTCCGCTTCTTCCTTCGTTATGAGTTCCTTTTTGACCTGTTCATAGACTACAGAGTGATCGTCGGTCAATTGTTCGATATTTCCCGCACGGATAAGATAAACCCGGCTGTCCCCGATATGAGCGATACTCAAGCGGGCCCCATCGATTCGCACTGCGGCAATGGTCGTCCCCATGCCTTTGAATCCCGTCATCCTCTGGGCGGATTCATAAACCGCCTTGTTGGCCGTGCGTATTGCTGATGCGAGATCTTCCGTCGGTTCGGAATAGTCGCCATGTGTTTTTTTATGCCGGGCCGATGGGCTGCGGCTCTTTTTTCTATAATGGCGTTTAATGAAATTTACAGCCATTTTACTGGCAATTCGACCGGCCGCATGGCCGCCCATACCATCGGCCACGACAAAAACACCTTTGGACTCATCGATCAAAAAATCATCTTCATTCTGTCTTCGAACCAGTCCTATGTCGGTTTTACCAGCCGCTTTGCTTTGCAACATTCTCTCCTAACTTTTTAAGCACCGGGCAAGATCTTCAGCTAAATCTTTTCCGGAATTATATCGGTCATCCATGTTCTTGGCAAGGAGGCGTTCAATAATATGAATACAATGGTCCGGAAGGCCGGGGGCCAACTCTTGAAGAGGCGGCGGCGGTGCCGTCGTAATGCTGTACATCAATGTGGCAATGCTGTCGCCCTGGAAAGGTTTTTCACCCGTCAGCAACTCACAGAACACCACGCCCAATGAAAAAAGATCGGATCTTCCATCGACTTTTTGACCGCTGATCTGCTCGGGTGACATGTAGCTGGGTGTGCCGAGAATCATGCCGGTTTGGGTTTTAGATGATGCCATGACCCGGGCAATGCCGAAATCCGTCACCCGTACCTCTCCATTATTCAAGATCATGATGTTGGCCGGTTTGATGTCCCGGTGAACAACGCCTCGTTGATGCGCGTAATCAAGGGCGTCGGCCACGGACCTGATGATTCGAATGACCTCCGGCAAGGGGAGGAGGTTGTCTTTCCGGCAATATTTTGACAGATCTGCTCCCTCCAGAAGCTCCATTGCCATATAGGCGATGTCATAATCTTCGCCAACGTCGTAGATAGTCACGATATTGGGATGGGAAAGTTTGCCCGCTGCTTCGGCTTCCCTGAAGAATCGTGTTTTGACTTCCGCGAGCTGTTCGTCATCTACTTCTTCGTATCGTAAAGTCTTAATCGCCACTTCCCGGTTGATGCGGGGGTCTTTCCCTAAAAAAACGGCACCCATGGCACCCCGGCCGAGTTCCTTAATGATGGTATAGCGGCCCAGGGTGGGCTTGGTATCGATGCTGTCAATCATAACGGTGGCTTCCTTACGTCCACCGCCGGTTAAGATCAAGTTATCGCCGGCCGCCTTCAGCTTAACGATCTTGTCTTTGATGTCCTTAAAATCCCCGAATTGTCCGATATGCTCATAAACGGCCACCGCCTTGTTGAATTGCCGCTTTCGTTCGAAGTCGAGCCCCAGATTGTATAAGAGTTCCTGCACCGACAGATCCTCAAGGGGGCACTTTCTGAATTTATCAAAAGCCATATCGAGCATGCCCTGACCCTGGAAGGATAACCCCAGCATTTTGTTGGTTTCCACACTGTCCGCTTCAATGCGTTCTTTTGTTTTTTCCGTGAGGAGATATCGCTTGGATACAATCACAATATAGCCCACAATCAGAAGGATGGAAGGGTAGACCACCTTGATCCAACATCCTTCAGTGATTAGGATATACTTTCCCGCCGCAATCCAGGCGACCAGAAGGATTAAGGAAACAATGGCGCTGTAGCGGGCTTTCATAAGCGGAATTCCTACCGCTAGAAATAAGCCGAAAAAGCATATGATACCGATCTCCAGAGGAAATGCCCAGTCGGGCCGATAGATGTGATCTTGATTGAGAATGTTTTCGACCACATTGGCAATGATTCCCCAAGAAGGAATATTGACACCGACGGGTGTTGTCAACATGGTCGCCAAGCCGACGGAACTTTGTGCGATGATGACGATCTTGTCCTTAAATACGTTGGGAGGAACCCTCTCACTCGCCACATCGACAAAAGAATAGTAAGGGAAGCGGGTATTGAAGCTGATAAGCATCCTGTTTTTTTCATCGGTTGGGATGGTGAGCCGTCCGATATTCACACTTTCCGAAATACGGAGCTCTTTAAGGTCGTAATTAAGGTATTTCAGTGCGAGTTGAAGACCATAAGAAGGATAGAGCCGGTTGCCATACTCAATCAGTAAAGGTTCGCTGCGAACCGATCCGTCGCTGTCGGGAAGAAGATTGATATGCCCCAGGGCAAAGGCTTTTTTTGAAAATTCGGCAATGGGAAAAACAGCCTCCCGGGCGCTGATTGCATGGCTATTCGCGGGAAGCTCAAGGGAATTCAGTTTTTGATAGTCTTCGATCTTGTCGTTCCGGCCCGCCGTATTTCCCAACATAAAAAAGAAGGGTAAAACAACTTTTTTGCTGTTGACAATGGCATTCATCAGAATGGCGTCATTGTCAAGGCGTTTTTCGCTTTCTTTGAGACGGATGTAAGTATCCGTAAGTTTTGCATGATTTTCGATGAGGGCATCAGTTTCCACAACTTTGATGATATCACGGATTTCCGACAGTCCCTGGTTAAAGTCGTTTTCCGAATAGATGATATCGACGCCGATGACTTTTGCTTGAGCCGCATCCAAAAAATTGATCATCTGGGCGATATAGCCCCGCGGCCAGGGCCAGCGCCCAATACTGGCAATGCTGTCGTCGTCGATAGCCACGATGATCACAGGGGAGGTCGATGCCTGTTCCCGCAGCCCCGAACCCAGATCATAGAGGCGATATTCCAGTTCTTCAAGCGGTGTCCATGAAAGATAAAAAGCGGCGAGAGCAAGGATTGTCAACAGCAGACCGATAATCGAATCTACGATGAACGATGTGCGAATCTTATTCATTTCTATTCCTTAGCAAACATAACCGGTTGTGATGATTGATCCAACACCGACCACTTTCAATTTTTTGCACATTATAAAAAAAAATCTCTATAAACAAGCATTATTTTTATGTTTTGTATGAAATATCGGTTTGTAAACCCAATAATGACGTTTCAAAACTCGACTCTGTAAACGTCTATGGCCTCTTGCTTACCTTTGACCTTTTGTGCGGGTAAAGGCGTCAGACCTTTTAAACCGGAAATATCCGATAGACGATCTTCAATGGCCTCCTTGACCGCCTTCGTGATGAGGATTTCATTTTGCTGGGAAATCGATTGCAAACGGGAGGCGACATTGACGGCATCTCCGATAACGGTATAATTCAGATGATCTTCCGAGCCGATATATCCGGCAACGACGTTTCCCGTATTGACGCCGATTCCGATCTTCAGGTCCGGCCAACCCTTGGCACGGTTTTTTTCGTTGAAGGTATGAAGCCCCTTGATCATCTCAATGACCGTCCTCAAAGCACGTACGGGATCGTCGGCATGTGAAATAGGTGCGCCGAAGATGGCCATCATGCCGTCGCCCAAAAGCTTGTCAAGGGTGCCTTCGTTTTTGAAAATAATGGGTGTCATATAGGAAAAAAAGGCATTCAATATCTCAACGACCTCTTCTTCATCGAGTTTTTCAGAAAGGGAGGTGAATCCATGTAAATCGGCAAAAACAATCGTGGCCCGTTTCCTTTCACCGCCCAGCCTCAATAAACCCTGGCTTCCTAAAATTTTATCGCTCACGGTCTTAGAAAAAAAACGGCTTAACAGGAACCGCTTGCCTTCTTCTTTGATCATTTTTGCATAAAACCGTGATAGGACTATGGCTGTGGCAAGCTGGTCTGCAACCAGGCTGTAAAAATTGACCTGATTTTGATCAAAAGCGTTTTTCGTTCGATGAACCAGACACAGGACGCCGATGGCGTCTTTGTTGTGCATGACCGGAATGCAAAGCAGCGACAGTCCACCGAACATATGCTGTTCTTCCGGTGAAAGAAATTCGTTTTTATCGTTAATGACGACGGGATGCTTTTGATTGATCGCTTTGCCGAGGATGCTCTCGTTAAGTAGATTATAGTTTAAAGGTTGGATCTGTCCCTTGTTTCCATCCCATGCGACCGGTTCCAGTTGTTGCAGGTCGTCGTTGAGCAGCATGAGAACGATTTGTTCCAATGGTGCATATTTTTTGATGATTTTAATTTGTTCGTTAAAAAGAATGTTCTTTTCATAGGTGCCCGTCAGCCTGAGCGTATCGACAAGCTCTTTGATGATGGACAGTTCCTGAATCTTATTTTCGTAATTTTCACGGACTTTCAGATACTGTCTTCTGAATAAATCCATTTCGACCTTTGTTGGTGATGATGGGTCGGTTTGTGTTGCGTTGAAACTCATTTATTTGATCCTTATTGCGGCAGCATGATATTATCCTGATTTTTTTCAATGATATTATCGGCAGTTTGTATCATTTCATTCAGTCTATCCTGGTTCATATCCTTAAAAAGACGGTTGAGAAAAACCCAGTGTCCGGCGGTCAACCAATGGGTCAGACCGCCATCTTCCGCGGGTGGTGATTTTGGTTCTAGGGCTTTATAGTATAAATAATCGGCCAGTCCGATAATAGCCGCCAGATCAGTATGGCTTGGCGCACTGAAGGGCTGATGATGATAAGTAATGGCGTTCACCAAGGGGTCCGGCAGGTTCCAGCGGGAAGACAGCTCTTTGCCGATAATCGCATGGTTGGTGCCGAAGATGTCCTCTTCCAATTCAAAAAGCGGCAGATTGTAATTTGCATTATTGGAAAAGGCTTTCAAATACATGTCGGCAAATTTTTCGATCAAAAATATTTTTCCCACATCGTGCAGCAAACCGGCCGTGAAGGCAAGATCGGCGTATTCAGGAACGTCTCGGCAGAGGTTTTGAGCAATCAGCGCCGTGCAGATGGCATGATGCCAAAGGTGATTGGGGTCAACGAAACCTTTCAGAGGCTTCACATCGAAAATCTTTGCCGCCGCGAGACCGAAAGCGATATCCACGATGTCATCGAGACCCAGAAGGATGATGGCTTGGTCTATGGAACTGATTTTCTGCGGGTTTCCAAAGAAAGCGGAATTGACCGTTTTCAATAATTTCGAGGTCAATGCCGGATCTCTCATGATGATATGGGTCAATTCATTACCTGATGTTGACGGATTGGAGGCGATGCGAAATATGTCCGTCGCGATGGAGGGTAGTGTCGGCAAGTCATCGGAACGGTGCAGCTTATAATTGACCGCTTCGAGCATTTCCCGGCGTTCCCGGCTTTCCTTTTCCATCTCCATTTGGATGATGACCGCTTTGAAATGATTTTCAATAAACTTGTCCGATTCGCGCTTGGGCTGGAAGTTGATCAAATCCTGCAGAATGGTTGTCGTTGGGGCGTCGAAAGGAAGACGAAACATAAATTCATTTTGATCTGCCTGAGGCACGGCGCTGAGACCGACCCACAGGGTTTGAGGATCCATATTCAGAAGTCTTTTGAATATCCGGCCCCGCGCTTCCCGGAAGCAAATCGTGAACGGAGTCGTGTCGGTATGGTCGGCGGTTTCGGCTGCCGGCGCTGGTTCTATCGATGGTTTCTGTTGGGTATCTTCCGGATGGTCGTGAACTTTATCACGGATGGACTCTTCTCGAGGGTTCGCTGCCAGCTGTAACAGCTTTTCCAACGTTTGCGTCTCATCGGGAAATAGGGCATAGCCTGAGTTCATGATGTAGGCTTCGCTGGACTGTTTTTTCAGCGCTCGTTCGAATTTGTTTTGTAAAGGGACAATACCCACTCTATCGGTGGCAAAGGCCAGGATCAGGATCCTGGTATCGTCGATAGGGATGATCGTATCGCTTTCCCGGAAGTAATCACCAATTTCTTCGCCGAAGTTTCCCATGACGGACGGTATCCGACTTTGGGGATTCGAGGTATCGATTTGCAGGTAAAGCATAAGAAGACTGGATCGACATCTGAGGATTTTGCTTAGCTCTTTCCTGATCAATTTTTCCTGCTTTTGGGAGATACAGAATGGAATGGAGGAGTAGATGCAGACCGGCTCGATGACTGTTTCTCCACCCAGTTTCGATAGCTCTGCCTGAGTCAGCTCGGCACTTTGGATGGTAGAAAAATTCTGAATGACACGAGATGAACCGAGCATTAGTTTCTGAATCTTGTCATTCGACAATCCCAGATCTTTCTGGAAAAAAACAAGCAGTTTTTTTATTTTAGCGTCCGACACCGTACCATTGAAAATCAGACGATAATTTATTTCACTCATTATCTTGGCCTAAATTGATCCATAATATTAAAGTTGACACGATTTATGCATCTTTATTTACTATTCAAATTTCAAGCCATAAAGCACAAGGATTATAAATAAAAGCATCATGAATAAAAAAATATAAAGGCCAGAATCTATCTTATCGATAAGTTATAGAAAAGGGAGGAGTTTCAATCCTGATTCTCATGCATGAACATTGACGGAGTATGTAGAGGGACAGTATTTATTGAGCGCAGAGTATTTTTATTTTTAAAAAGGTTTAATTTGCAAAATGACCATTGTTTTTATTGGATTGACCATTTTGGGTATTTTGATTTTAGCTTATATTGTGTTTTCACAGGAAAGCAAAAATAAGCCTGTAAATGCCCATAAACCCCAAACGGGTCGTAAATCTCAAACTATACGATCCGATTCATCCTTACAAAAAAGCTCATTTACCCCTTCAATCCCCGATCATCAGCAAGACGATGTGCCTTCTCCAACGGAGGATGATTTGGGTGATATGTTTGATATTTATGCTGAGCAAAAGCAATTTTTAAAAACCGGCGTCGAGAGTATTTTTTCGGGAGGGGTGATGCCGCCCGCCGAACATCTTATTCCCCTCAGACAAAAAGACATCCGCCGGGAGATGATCGACGATGTGCTGGAACGTATTGCCGGCTTGAAAAGCTTTCGCACGGAGCAGGTTCGACTGCAGAAGATGATCAACGATCCCGCTGTCCGGATGCCGGATTTTTCAAAGATTGTTTTGTCCGATCCCATGCTGACGGCCAAAATACTCAGAATGGCCAACTCCTCTTACTTTGGCATGCAGCAGAAGATCGATTCCATCAGCCACGCGCTGATGATTCTGGGTTTGCAGAACGTCAAGAACATCATCTATCGGGAAGGAATGCGCCGTTTATTTCAGGTTCGTTCGCCGCATCACCTGAAGGCAGTTTCCGCTCTCTGGAAGCATTCAAGCATTGCGTCGGTTTGTGCATCGTTTCTTCACGATCTTTTCAGCGATCTGAATATGGGGACCCTTTTTACCTTAGGGATTATTCATGACATCGGCAAGCTCATTATCATAGAATTGCCGCAGGCTAAAGAACAGAGAGACTCGTTTTGGGAGCGCTACCCGATGGATATATCGATTTGGGAAGAGGACCGGTTATTGGACATCAATCATGAGGTTGTCGGGGGGCTGGCCCTGGAACAATGGAAATTCTCGGAATTAATGGTCAAAGTTATTCAAACGCATCACATCCCGTCCTATATCGATGCGGATAAGACCGGCTTGACGGATGAACAGCTAAGATATGTGGTTGCCCTTTTTATTGCCGATCAGATCGCCAAATTATTCGCCGACTGGCCGGACGGCGTGATTCGAACCTATCCCCTCCTGGCCTCCTATCATCATCTTATTGACAGGGATAAATTAATAAACAAAATTACGGATACCAGCTTTCTAGGGCAGATCCGTGAAGCCGAAGCTATGGCCGTAGCCGAGCAAAATCAAATGGTTGTCGGCAGCCAACGGCCCGATGGAACGATTGTGGTCGCGGGAAGGGGCGACGAGATTTTCCCCCGAGGGAAAGCTCATATGGGGTCCACGACGGTTATCAAAAGCGCCGATCCGGTCAACACCGTCGGTCGTTATGAAATTATCAGGGAATTGGGCCGGGGGTCCATGGGTATTGTTTATCTGGCCATGGATCCTCTGATTAACCGGGAAGTCGCCGTTAAGACCTTGCGTTATAAGGATGCCGATCAGAAAGAAATTACCGAATCACGGACCCGTTTTTTCAGCGAAGCAAAGGCCATCGGAAAACTCTCACATCCCAATATCGTTAATGTCTATGACGTGGGTGAGCATAAGGGATCTGCTTATATCGCCATGGAGTATCTGGACGGTACGGATCTGATCCCTTATTGTGAAAAGGATAATCTCCTGCCTTCACCCGACATTATCAGGGTCATCTCCTCCGTGGCCGCGGCCTTGGACTATGCGCATAAACACGGCGTCGTCCATCGGGATGTGAAACCCGGTAATATCAGAATTTTGAAGAATGGAGACATTAAAGTCATCGATTTCGGAATTGCGCGGGTGGCGGAACCGTCCAAGACCCACAGTGTGAGCATTGTCGGTAGTCCCAGTTATATGTCGCCGGAACAGATCAACGGGCAGCCATTGGACGGGCGGTCCGATTTGTTTTCTCTCGGTGTCATTTTCTATGAACTTTTAACCGGTGAAAAGCCGTTCAAGGGCGAAAATTTTACCAGCCTGCTCTTGCAAATCACGACAAAGCAACCTGTCCCCGTCAAAAATCTGGCACCGGATGTCCCGGAGTCCTGTGTGGCTATTGTGGACAAAGTTCTGGCCAAAGATAAGGAGCGGCGTTATCAAACGGGCCGTGAATTCGCTAATGATTTGCGCGGCTTAATGGAAAACCTTCCTGAGGTCCTGCCTTCAATATGAAAGTCATCACCATGATTGAAACAGATCGTTCAAATGATTCCTTATTCCTTGATCCCTGTACCTTGGTCTTTGAACCTCTATCTCACAGCTTGCCTTCTTCTATGTCTCTTTTGAGATAGCGGAGCAAATCGGTATTTTGTTTCCGATTTATGGCTTTACCGCAGTCCGGCCATTCATAAAAACCTTTGCCGGATTTCATGCCCAAATCGCCCCGTTCAACTCGTTCTTTAAAAGGTTCCCAGGGTTCCGCCCCCGCGGATTTTGCAGCATTATATGTAAAATCCAAGCCAATCAAATCGTTGCGTACAAACCATCCTGTATTGGCCATACGACGTCCGAAACCGTACATGATGATATCGTCGATCATCTCCGGTGTGCAGATTTTATTATCGACAAGATAACGGATTTCTCGCCCAATGGCGCTCTGAATGCGGTTGCCGGCATGACCGCGAACTTCAACAGGTATAACAACGGGTTTCTTTTGCATCCCGGATAAGATTTCACAGGTCTTATCGAGGGTCGCTTGAGCGGTTTCCTCACCGCCGACGACCTCGACCAGGGGGAGCAAATGCGGCGGCTGAAAATAGTGGGCGACGCAGCAGCGCTCCGGGTGGTCCATTCGATTTTCTTTAACAATCGAAGTGGTTGTAAAGTTCGATGAGTTGGTTGTCAGGATAGCCGATGCCGGACAGAGACGATCCAAATCGGCAAAAATCTGACGCTTGAGCGACAAAGATTCTAAGGCGGATTCGGAGACATAATCGGCGTTTTCGACCGCCTGCTCCAGATGAATGGTCGGATGCAGGTGAGCATAAGCCGCATCGGCCTCTGCCGCCGACATCATGTCGGCCTCGACAAAAAGTGAAAGCGCTTCCCGGGCCCGTTCCATGGCCGTGTGGCTGGTTTCTTCGCGAGTATTATACATCCAGGTTTCATAACCGGTACGGGCAAAATCAACACCGATGCCGTAGCCCATAAGACCGGCGCCGACGATCGCGACCTTGTTGATGTCTGTACATTTTTTCATGATTTTATCCCTCCTGAATACAGAATTTAGATGAATCCGTAAAAGTAAAAAAGCATTAGATTTTGGTGATTTGAAAACCTTCCAGTTTGATGGCGACGGACCGTTGAAGAAGTTCGATGGATATCACGAACAATTCTTTTTCATAATCCGTGCTGAGAACCACGCCCTCGATACCGCTGAAAGGGCCGTTGATGATTTTGGCCGGCTCTCCTATATTAGGATATTGAATATGTTGAATTTCCACCTTTGACTGAATCAAGCGGGAAATGGCATCGATTTTTTCGTCGGGAACGGCAATCGGTTCATATCCCTTTGGCGTGCCCAATATCCTGACAACGCCGACCGTCTTGAGGACATCTAATTTCGTTTGATTATCTGTGGAAAAAAGCTCCACGAATAAATATCCCGGAAACATGGGGACAGAGATTTTTTTACGCCGGTCCACCCGTTTGCTCCACACTTCGATTTTGGGCAGAAAGGCGTGGAACGACTTATTGCTGAGGCCCGCAAAAACTTTGTCCTCATGGCGACTTTTGGTATGAACAGCATACCATGGCATGGTGGTTCCTTTTTTATCTTTTTTCTTGAGGCAGGATTTCTCCTATAAAAATTAAATCATTGCCTTTTCGGAGCAGCTTTTTCCTTGCGATGATCATGGCATCATCCATCGTCCGAACAGCGAGATCCCCAATGGCGTCCCTGCCGCTGCCGATGATTTTGGGTGCGATGATGATGACGACACGGTCCGTCAGTTTTTCCTTCAAAAAGGCCGTGATGATGGCCGATCCCCCTTCTACCAGGAGGGACGCAATATCTTTCCCGGCCAATATCGACAGAAGCTTATTCAAATCCACATGTCCCTGTTTATCTGCGTCGATCTCAAGAATCTCGACACCCATGTGTTGAAACATGATTCTTTTTTTACGGTCAGCCCTTGCCGTGGTGGCGATCATGGTTTTAGCCGCTTTTTGGTTTTGATAAATTCGGGCGTCCGAAGGTGTTTTGAGCGTTGAGTCGACGACGACCCGGCGGGGATTTTTGCCTTTGACCAGGCGCACCGTCAAGTCGGGATTGTCCTGAATAACCGTTCCGGCACCGACCAGGATGGCGTCGTTTACCGCCCGCAAAGCATGGGCGTAACGACGGGAGGCGGATGAACTGATCCAGTGCGAGTGCCCCGTTTCCGTCGCGATCTGGCCGTCCAGAGTCTGGGCGTATTTAAGGGTCACAAACGGGAGCCCGGTCCGGATGAACTTGAAGTACTTTTCATTGAGTTTCAGGCATTCCTCTTCCAAAACCCCCACGGTTGTGGCGATGCCGTTTTTCCTGAGCAGTTCCATTCCTCTGCCTGCCACGAGAGGATTCGGATCAAGGCTTCCGACAACGACCCGTCCCGGCTGATGGGACAGCAGCATGTCGGCGCAGGGAGGCGTCTTCCCCTGGTGGCTGCACGGCTCAAGCGTGATATAGACCGTTGTCCCCTCGATCGACTCGGAGGCGTTGCGAACTGCGTTTACTTCCGCGTGATTTTCGCCGTAGCGTTGATGATACCCCTTCCCGATAATCCTGCTTTCTTTGACAATGACGGCACCCACCATCGGGTTGGGACTCACGTATCCCTCGCCCCGCTTGGCAAGACGCAGCGCCTGTCTCATGTAGAATTCATCCGTCACGATTCGGCATTCCCCTGTTCAAACCTTCTAAAAGCCGTTGCTTTATACCATGCTTGCCGCTGTTTTTAAATGATTTTGTCTGAGCCGTTGATTTTATTGTCAGAATACCTCATTGTGTGTTATAGGTGGCTGCCGATATTGATTAAAAAAGGGCGCAGATACTTTTCAACGTTTTAAAAAAAGATGCGAACACGTAGCGATAAACGATAAGTTGCCGTGAACTCAAGCAAATGTTTGCTGATCCTGATTGTTCAGGGATAGTATACATATGGTCAATAAAAAACCCGGACGGCAGGTGCCCCGCCTGTCAATGTCAATAAGGAGGCATAAAACATGATTCATGGGGTCAAGGTTAAAACGTTGAAGGTCATACCCGATGAGAGAGGACGGTTAATGGAAATCCTGCGGGCCGATGATGAGATGTTCGAGACGTTCGGGCAGGTCTATATGACGACGGCTTATAGCGGCGTCGTTAAAGGCTGGCATTATCATAAAAAACAATCCGACAATATGGCGGTGGTCAAAGGGATGATGAAAATCGTTCTGTACGACGGGCGTAAGGAATCGCCTACTTTCGGCGAGGTGAACGAATTTTTTGCCGGCAGCCACAATCCCATCCTGGTCCATATACCCCCTTACGTCTATCATGGGTTTAAATGTATCTCGGAGGAAGAGGCCATCGTTATCAATACGCCGACAGAGGTTTATTCCCCTCAGGAGCCGGATGAGTTTCGGGTCCATCCCCATGATAACGATATCCCCTATGACTGGGGCAGAAAAGACGGGTAAAAACGCATATGGATTTTATTCTGAGCATTTTTTTTGCCATTGTCGGTAGCGCTATCGGGAGTTTTTTGAATGTCTGTATCAGCCGGCTTCCTGAAGGGTTGTCCATCATAGCTCCCGCCTCACGGTGCCCTCGCTGCGATCACCCCATAAGATACTACGACAATATTCCCATCGTCAGTTATTTAATATTGAAAGGCCGCTGCAGGGATTGCGGTGAGAACATTTCGTTAAAATATCCCGTGGTTGAATTGATAACGGCGCTGATGGCCCTGTTGCTTTTCTGGAAGTTCGGCCTTACGCTGAAGTATCCGGTATCTTTCATTTTTGTTTGCGCTCTGATCGTCATCACCTTCATCGACCTGGACCATCAGATTATTCCCGACCGCATTACCCTGCCGGGAATTCCTTTGTTTTGGCTGGGCGCCGTCTTCGTTATGGATGTCTCCTGGCTGGATGCAACCCTGGGATTACTGATCGGGGGAGGTTGTCTGTATGCAATTGCCGTCGGCTATGAACTGATTACAAAAAGGGAAGGCATGGGGGGCGGGGATATCAAGCTCCTCGCTATGCTGGGTGCTTTTTTAGGCTGGCAGTCTCTTTTGTTTATCCTGCTGGTCAGTTCCCTGATCGGAGCGGCGACGGGGATTGTACTGATGATCATTAAGGGACGGGATATGAAATACGCCGTCCCTTTCGGTCCGTTCCTCTCTGTTGCCGCCGCCGCTTACCTGTTTATCGGCCCATGGGTCGTCAATCAATTTTATGGCTGTTACGCATCCTCGCTTTGCTCTTGACTATTCCAGTCGCTTATCTTTCCAATAAAGCATATTGGTTCGGTTGGACAATGTGGGCGGATCAAAATTAACCCTCAGTGTCGAGGATTCCTGAGATCCGGACCCGCTGGTCGTCACGTAGAGATCGGGCGGTAGAGCGGAACCGGGTTTCAAGGATATCATGGGTGCTGAGGCAATGCCGACGCCGACGGCTGTTCTCCTCACTCCGCCGGTAAATGCCCCCGATCCTATTGTGCAATTTACAGAATCGACACCGATGTTGAGGGCATAGAGATAAGAGGTGCCGGTTTTTGTGCAGGACGCGCTGCTGCCTATGGCGGGAACGAAAGATGTAAAATAAAGAACATTTCCGAAAGCCACCGGTTCGGCCAGGATCTGTTCCGATTGTCCCGCGAGGTTTATGTACCAGCCGACTTTTTTCGATGATGTTGCGCAATAGGCGTTTTGTTGAGAGGTGATGTTATCCATGTCGTTCCTTACACAGGGCGTCGGAGCGCCGGTGCTGTCTTTACAAAGAAGGGGCTTCAGACCATAGATGTATTGGGCCGGTCCATTTCCTGTCGGGTCCGCCTTGTCCCCCGTACCCCAATACAGCCATATATTGCCGAGGGCGTCTTTCGCGATCGTTGCCTGATTATATAAAGGAAATTTATCCGATCCGGACAACTTGTCGAGCAGGAGCGTTCCCGTCCAGTTTGAGAGGCCACAGGAACTGCCGTCGGTTTTTTTACAGAAGTGGAATTGCCACATGTTTCCTTTCAAGTCTCCCACATAGGCGGCATCGACGAATCCATCGGCGTCCGTATCGGCGATAGCCAGAGGCGCAGCGACGGCGTAGTCCATATCGGCGTTGTCGGCATAGGTGTAAGACCACATGATGGACCCGTCGCTCAAGTCGACGGCAAAAACGCCCTTGCCTCTCGTATCGCCTCCGGAGGCCGTGTCCGCATTATAGCCGCCACCGATGAAGCCGACCCATTTTTCAGCGCCGTTTATTTTGACCCTCCCGATATTCATTTTACTCCAGGGCTCGCCGAAGTACGGCCATGCCGCTGTTGGCGTTTCGGACGCGTAGCTTGACGTATTGGTCTTCAAGGTCCATTTAAACGTCGGAAAGGAACTGGTCACATTGGTAAAATCAAAGGCGTAATAGCCGCAATAGGTATAAGTATGCCCGTCGGTGCTGTCATAGACTTCCTTCAGGTTGCCGTCGCAGGATGTATTCCAGCTCCAATATTTGGTGGATTGGGGAACGGCGCTTTTGTCCGTCGTCGTGTAGTCCCGGTCATTTCTGCCAATACTGAAGACGGCCAGGGTTTTCCAGTCGCTTTTGGATTTGGCACTGCCGCTTCCCGTGCCGAGCCAGACATCCGCGACCATCAGGGGGCCGTCAACAAAAAACATATGTTCGGGAACCGGGGTCGGAAGCGGATGGCTGTAATGGGCCAGGTATTGGAGTTTCGGCAGCAGGTTCGGGGGAATGAAGCTCCAGTATTCCGACCCGTCGGAGCCCTTGAAGGCATGGAATTGACCATCGTTGGCGCCGACGACGATCAGGCGGTCGCCGTATCCCGAGCAGGATGTTCCCCCTCCGGAACATTGACTGGCCCGGGGATGATCGGCTCTATAACCGGCATATGCGTCGTTTTCATCCAAAAAATCGGTGAAAAATGGAGAGGGGGTGCCGATGGTGATGGGGTTGGCATGGAAAACATCCCCCAGTTTCCAGTCGTCCGGGTTATAACTGCTATCACCCCTGACGTAATTGATGATCGGGTCCGCCGTGGCCTGATCCGCCACATTGAGATAAGGATAGGTGATGTTGGTGGTGTTGAACGCCGTCAGGGTTCCGCCGATTAAGGTGTAGATATTTCTGCTGGCGGCCGATTGATTGCTCAAGACATTTCCGGCTTCCCAGATGACGGCGTCCAGGCTTCCGTCGGCTTTGAGGGACCATTTTTTTAGATAACCTTTCCAAAAGGGATCGGTGCTGGTCGGTTCGAACGCGGCTTCATAGAGAAAATTTTCATCGGCGATTCGGGAGGAGGAAACGGAGGCCGTGGAGAAGGAAAAAGATCTCTGGACGATATCGGAAAAGATGTTATTAAGCGCATTAGCCATGGCTGTTGCATTATCGGCGTAATAAGCGTGACCGTTGGTCGTCGTGCCGCCGTGAGAGGCCATATAATCCAACTGCGTTTTTGCGGCATCCGTCAATGCCATGCCTAAAACATAGGTTTTAATATTAAAGACATAATCTTCCGCATTAACGCCGGTCCCTAATGTTTTTACCAGAGTCCGGAGGGCGTCGATTTTATCTAATACGGCAGGCATCAAGTTGGTCGCGGAGTCTTTTGTTCCGCTTGCGCTGACGCTGGGAAGACCATCCGTGACATAAACGACGAAGTTTTTCTGGCAGTGGTCCAGAATCGGGCTTGCACCGGAATAGGCACCTGTGCCTTTGAAATAATCGATCGCAGACTGTAAAGTCCCGGCGGTCGGCGTCAGACCGGCGGCAACGACATAACCGCAGGTATTCCCCGCAGAGCAGCTCATATATCCCGTTTCGTCATTTTCCTTCATTTCCAGTTTGGCCAGCAGGTCGTCCCGTTGTTTGTTATTGGATGGATTATCATCACATTCGATATCCAGATAGCCACCCCCCGGGGAACTGTTGGCAAACCAGACCCGGCCGGTGTGATACCAGGCCCATCGTTTTCCCCAGTCATTGAATCCCAGGGCGGTATCTTCGTCTGTCGGACCGTAGGTCGCATTATAGTAAGAGCTGCCGTAGCCGGTTCCGTCGTCGCTGGTCCCGGTCTTCGAGGAATAAACCCTGTAAGAGTCGGAAGGTCTGTCGTCGCCGCTGTAGCTGGGCGCGTAATTGAACTTGTAGGAATAATTGCCGCCCGCGTAAAATGTTCCGGGGAGCTTATAGTAAATGTAGTTGGACGTATCCGTCGGATTCGGCGTCGCATTGATTTTCGGATAAACGATATCGCAGTACCGGTTTCGCTGTTCCGATCCGACAGCAAAGTTGGTAATGATTTCGTCACGATATGTGGCGTCGAAGGAAGCATTTTGCGCTTCACAGGCCGTCTGGCAGGCGGTTTGACTGGTCGAACTGTCCGTTTTACAGTAGTCGACGCATTCCGCCGGCGGGCTCGGACAATAGGATTTCGGTTCATAGGAAGCAAAATAGGCCGCATTGTGAAGATGGTAAGCGCTGACGCTGGGTAGTTTATAAGTCATCAATCCCAAACGCATTTGATCGGCGTAATTGGTTACCAAGGCCCTCAGCGCCCTTTTTCCTTCGACTAATCGGCTGCTTGTTCTCCAGGCACAGATGGCGTTGCCGAGGAAGTCCTCATCCATACTCTGGGAATTGTCCAGGATGAGCAGGACGTTGGGTTCGATGGCGGTCCCCTGGGTAAAAAGCTCCTGTTCGTCCGCTACGCAGTGCTGCGGAGTGGTCGAATACATGCAAGCCATGAACAGTAAGGCCATGATTATTGTGAAATATTTGACTTTCATCTTCATAACTGGACTCCTTAACAACTATCCTAATGGGTTATCGTATGACGATTTCCGTTAATTGACCGTTGATAAACAGCATCTCCGCGGTCTTCTTTTTTGAAACACGATGACCGCTCCCGGAGAGATCCGTGACCTTAACGTTATTCAGGTTATACTTCTGTTTATTTTCCAGATATAAAGTATTGTTCTGTATTTTTTTAATAAAAGCGGTCGTCTTTACGATCGCCGTTGTTGAAGAAGATGTCGGCACCAAACCGTCCTGCTGCGTTACGGTAGCGGCCGGACAAAGTGAAACGGTAAGAATAAGACATATTGTTGATATGCTTACAATTAAGGCTGTTTTGTATGGACTCATAATCTGTCTCCCTTATGATTATTACAATATTTTGATTATGCCCTTGCTAATTACCTGTAAATGGTGCTGATAGGGATGGGGCCGAAGCCGAGCCCCACGTCTACTTCCATTTCGCTTCTGTACGTTGTATTTCGTCCTTCAATGTTTACCTCGTATCTTGACATGCCCCAACCCTGTCCGGCTTCAATCGAATATCCGGCCAGGGGTATCGGTGCCAGATCACTGACAACCGATGAACTGTATTTGTATTGGGAGCCGGGATCGTTTGTCGCGTCCACATCCGCCCAGCTGCTGCCGATGTTGTAGCTCGGTTCGGCAGGGTTAAAAGACTGGGTCAGTTTATGGATCCCGCTCTCCGTCGCATACATGGCCTTCTTGTTTCCGACGACATCCGAACTGGTTTTTAAATCGCGGGTGGACATGGATATGACCAGGATTCCCAGTGCCGCCAGGATCATACAGGCAATGATGGCCGTAACAAGAGCGAAGCCCGCATCGGATTGCATGGTGAATTTCCTCTTTACCGGAATGCTCATATGGATGTCCCTCATTGATCACTGTGTTATCGCATGATTTCTCGGCGTTACGCGGGTCGAGTAAACAAGCTTGCGTTTTTGTTTGGTCATGGGATCGATTGCCGACGTTTCGACGGCCAGCGTGATTTCAATCGTTCTGATGGTCGGTATCGATGCGGGTGTCGTTCCCGGGAATATTTCGGTGCCCGCTCCGTTGAAGTATCTGAAAACAGGAATATCCGTCCCCGAATCGTATGTGTTGTTTCCGTTTTGATCGTTGATGACCCTCACTGTTTTTTTACTGGCCTCTAAATCGCCTAAGATTGAAAAAGCGGTACTAAACGAGCAGTTTCCTGTAGCGGTTGACATGGTTTGCCGGGTAAGACGATGGTTTGCCGAATCATAATTGTAGCGGATGATTTCATTGCCGTTGTCGCCGACCGCTCCACTATCGCCGATGTCCATCTCGATGGTCATGGAATTTTCCGTTGCTTCCTGGATACCTCGATAAGTGGGGTTTGCCGATGCATCGTGGCAGGTACTCGCACTCGGATCCCTCCAGATGGAGGTATCCATGTCCTGATCATAGGAGGCCATTCTGATTTCGATGGCCATCAGTTCCAGGGCCGATCTGGCATCCTGCTGGGCAACGACCTTTCTTTCAATACCTGACGATGAACGCTGAGAAGAATTGACCGCGCCATAGACGGCCGCCAGTAAAACCATGCCGACCGCCAAGGCCATTAGAATTTCCACCAGTGTATAACCTTTGTTATTCATGATATTAACACCCAACTCTGAAAAATTCCTGTCTGGAAACAATAACATGACCCGTAATACCGGTTGCGTTGGTCGGCCAGGTCACAGTCACGCTGACTCGCCATATATTTGACCCGATACTTGTAATGGTAGTGCTGAGACTGAATGTCATATCTCCGGCTATGGTGGAAGACATGCCGCTAACTTTGATGGTGGATGGCGTCGTGCCCGTGGTCACGGTATTGCATGGATTCATGATGAATGTTTCGGTCGTCTCCAACTGGTTTTGCAGGACTTGCGTGGCCCGGCCGAGATAGTCGGCTTTCGCTGCGGATTTCCATGCCGGCGCCTGCAGGGCGAGAATGGCCGAAACGCCGACGGCTGTTATGAACATGGCGATGACGACTTCGATGAGCGTTATTCCCCGATTATTGCATATTGAAGATAACATAAGCCTTACCTACGGTGTTGATTGTAATTGTTGCGGTGGAATTTCTTGCGTTTTGCAAAATAACATGTCCTGAAGGCACTGTGATTCCCCTTTTTTGAAAAGTAGCGCTGCTGCCGGTTCCAAATGCTGACTCGGTGATATCTATCGCACTGCCTTCCCCCGAGGATAGGGGTGTTTTTACCAGACTAACTGCCGATAGATTGCTCGTTGCCGCTGCTGAAATGGTATAATTATCGTTGTCCGTTGAGAATGTGATCCGGTAATCTCTGTTTTCCGAGGCCGCCTTCGCCTTGCAATGCTGAAAGTCAGTTACAATGTTTCTGGCCGCCGTTCTGAGATGATTGTTCAGGATGTATCGATTCCAGGAATACGTTGATATGCCGGCCAAAATAGCGACAATGGCGATCGCAATGATCAATTCAACCAGGGAGTACCCGTGATGATGGTCGTTCTTCGTTATTCTTATCATTTTTTGGTATATGGAAGCTTGTTTCATGATCACCTTGGGGATTCCATTGTCTGTCAAAATCTTTCCTGCAATTGGCATGCCCTAATAGTCAAAATTAATTAAAAATTTTAATGTCAGCCTTGAGCGCATCATAATGTCAGAAAGAGATATTTGTCAATAATAATGATAATATACTGTGTGAATCACCTCACATAACAGAGGTGATTTTGTTTACGTTATCCGTTCAGCAAGTGCCCGATTGGGTTGGATAAACGCATTATGTCCCGTGAATATCAAAATTGCTTGACTTCAATCCCCTTATGAATATAAGGTAACTTCAAATTGCCGTTTCGGCAAAGCACGAGGGAGGGATTGATAAAATGGCATCTGAAAAGAAGTACTGTTCTGTATGTGCTTGGCGTGCAAGTTGTCAGAAGCGCTTCAGTATTACAACCGATGCGATGGGATGTGTCCGTTGCCCGGATTATACAAGGGACCTAACCATTAAGGATGCGGATATCGAAGCGGCGGAGGAAAAGTATCGGAGCGGCAATTAAGGATTTCGGATAACGGAACGTCCTGTTATTGTTAATTGATTTTTACGTTACAGGTTGATTTATTATAAAACGTTGATGTTATGTAAAGTTGGCCGGAAGGCCAACTTTTTTACTATTATATTATATATTTAAGGACTTTTTTCATGATGGCGGCGTCGGTAAAGAAGCGGTTGGTCGCATTGCTGGGTTCCTCTTTGAAAAACTGCCTGGAAAAGGGTAAATTTGAACTTGCGGCACCTCCGCCCTCTATAGAAGTGGAAATGACAAAGGATACGTCCCATGGGGACTATGCTTCCAATATTGCCATGGTTCTGGCATCGCAAGCCCGGAAACCCCCTCGCCAGATAGCGGAACTACTCGGTGAGCAAATCGAAGACAGGGATCACCTTCTCGATGAAGTTGAGATTGCCGGTCCCGGCTTCCTTAATTTTTTTATCAAAGAGCACATCTGGACAACATTGCTCCAAGACGTGGACAGCCTGCAGGAGCAGTTCGGTACTAATAATATCGGCCAGGGAAAACGGGTACAGGTGGAATTTGTCAGTGCCAATCCGACGGGGCCTCTCCATATCGGTCACGCCCGGGGTGCCGTTATCGGCGATGTTATGGCAAATATACTGACCGCTTCGGGTTATAACGTTCATCGGGAGTATTATATCAACGATGCCGGCAATCAGATGAACAACCTGGGCACATCGGTTTTACTGAGATATTTGGAACTTTTGGGAAAGACTGTGGAATTTCCTGACAATATTTATCAGGGCGACTACATCCGGGACATCGCCGAGCAGATCATGGAGAAATATGGCGACACTTATGTCAACCGGGATGATGACGAGGCCGTTCGTTTCTTTACCGATTATGCGGCCTCGATGATTTTGGATGAAATTAAGAATGATTTAAAAGCTTTCGGCATTGTTTTCGATGAGTATTTCAGTGAACGAGAGCTTTACAAAGATGATGGCGTGGCAAGACTGCTTGAAGATCTCAAGGCGCGCGGATTCATTTATCGTGAGGAAGATACACTCTGGTTTCGTACCACCGATTTTGGGGACGAGAAAGATCGTGTCGTGGTCCGTAAAAATGGGGAACCCACGTATTTTGCCGCGGACATCGCTTATCATAAGAACAAGTTTGACCGCGGATTCGATACGGTGATCGATGTATGGGGTGCCGATCATCACGGCTATATGCCGAGAGTCTATGGAGGCATTCAGGCTTTAGGCTTTAATAAGGATTCCCTGAAGATTGTTCTGGTTCAGCTGGTCAATTTGTTGCGGGACGGAAAACCCTTGGCCATGTCCACAAGGTCGGGCGAGTTTGTGACGATGAAAGAGGTTATCGATGAAGTGGGCAGGGATGCGGCGAGATATAATTTTCTGATGAGGCGGTCGGACAGTCACCTTGATTTTGATCTTGAACTGGCGAAAAAGCAATCCAATGAAAATCCCGTTTATTATGTCCAGTATGCCCATGCGAGGATATGCAGCATGATACGATTGGCCGTTGACCGCAACTTTTCCATCCCCCGGTATGATGAGACGGATTTCAGCAGGCTCACGTTGCCCGAAGAGGTCATGCTGATTAAGGTCATAACCAGGTATCCGGAAGTTATCGAAGGTGCCGCTCTTTCACTGGAACCTCACCGGCTCACTTTTTATCTCAATGAACTGGCTGGCATTTTCCATAGTTATTACAATAAGCATAAAGTGGTTTCCGATGATTTGGCGCTTTCGAAGGCGCGTCTGTTCCTGGTGAATTCAATCCGAATGGTTTTGAATAATGCGTTAAATTTGTTGGGTGTTTCCACGCCGGAAAAAATGTAATATGTTTACTTGACGAGGGGGTTAAAGAAAGATAACGCAGGAGATGTTGAAACATCGACATTTGGATAGGGGAGCCCCATGGGAGCTAAGAATTCCAGAAGATTTGAATTCAAGCTGGGAAAAACAGGATTGACGGTTTTCATTTTGAGTTTATCTCTGCTGGTATTTTTTTCTTTCATCTTTGGTGTCACGGTAGGCAAAAATATCGAGGCCTATCCGGAAAAGTGGGCTCGAGGCATCCCAATGATGATTAAGGAGCGGTTGGGTTTAATGTCGGGGCAGGACGATCAGCTTGCAAACAAACCCATCCGGGATGGCAAAACCACTAAAGACGAAAAAAAGGATTTCGATCTGACCTTTTATGACACGCTGACCGGAAAAAAAAGCGATAAGGACCATGTCGGCGTCGGTTCTAGAAAGGTAGTGAAATCATCGGATAGCGACGCGAAAAAACAGATTCGGTCGAATGTTACGTTGAGGCCGACAAAGATCGATGCATCGAAGGAGAAAAATACCGAAAAATCGACAGATCCGGCATCGCAAACAATTTCCGGGTCGGATAAAAAGGTATCGCTGCCTGGAGCAGCCAATATTTCCAAGGAGAAAGCAACAAAAGACGGCGATAAATATTTGATCCAGGTCGTATCATTTCAGGAAAAAGGCAAAGCTGATGGAATTTCTAAAAAATTAACGGGACTGGGCTATCAGCCGCTGGTTGTTACCGCCGAGATCCCCGGGAAGGGCCAGTGGTTTCGCGTTGTCTTGACCGGTTTCGACAGTCGTCAGGATGCTCAAAGGATTTCGGCTGCCGTTGAAAAAAGTCTCAGCGGTATTCGCTGCGTTGTTCTTGCCGAATAAAAAAAACAATCTTTTTCGATCAAAACAGACCGGGTTATTTTAGCGAAGGTTAGATAAGGATGTTTGATAGTTTAACGGAAAAATTAGATGGTATTTTACAGAAACTCAAAGTTAGAGGACGCCTCAGTGAAGAGAATATTGCTTCAGCCCTGAGAGAGATCCGCATTGCCCTCCTCGAAGCTGATGTCAATTTCAAGGTCGTTAAGGACTTTATCGAGGATGTCCGCGTCCGGGCCGTCGGCAGAGAGGTCATGGAAAGCATTACCCCGGGACAGCAGGTCGTCAAGATCGTTCATGACAGGCTTGTGGAATTGATGGGAGGGGTCAGTAGCAATCTGCGATTCGGCAGCCGTATTCCCGCGCCGATCATGCTGGTGGGACTACAGGGCTGTGGTAAAACGACAACGGCGGTTAAACTGGCCCGTGTTCTCATCAAACAGCAGAAAAGGGTTTGTCTCGTGTCCGTCGACGTCTATCGACCGGCTGCTATCCAGCAGTTGAGGATTCTGGCTGAGCAGGTCGGTGCCGGAATTTTCGACGCCAAAGGATCATCGGACCCCGTCGCAATCTGTAGGCAAGCCATTGAGGAAGCTCGCAAAAACGGTTACGAAGTCATCATCATTGATACGGCAGGCCGTTTGCACGTCAATGATGAAATGATGGAGGAATTGATAAAAATCCGCGATGCGATTCATCCGTCGGAAACCCTTTTTGTGGCCGACTCCATGACGGGCCAAATTGCGGTCAATGTGGCGGCGGCTTTTAATGATCGCCTCGGTATCGACGGCGTGATCATGACTAAAATGGACGGAGATGCCCGGGGCGGTGCCGCCCTGTCATTAAAGGCGGTCATTGGTAAGCCGATCAAATATGTCGGTGTCGGAGAAAAAATCGATGCCATGGAGGTATTTCACCCCGAACGTATGGCGTCCAGGATACTCGGCATGGGAGATATCCTCTCTCTCGTCGAAAAAACCCAGGCCATGGTCGATGAAAAAGAGGCCAGAGAGCTGGAAAGAAAGATTAGAAAAGATGAATTCACCCTGAACGACTTTAAAGATCAATTAAATCAGATAAAAAAAATGGGATCTTTGCGGGATATCATTGAAATGATTCCCGGTATGAATAAAGTGAAAGCGCTCAGGGATGCCACACCGGATGACAAAGAACTCGTGAAGGTTGTCGCCATCATCGATTCAATGACGAAGAAAGAACGGCGTAATTATCTCATTATTGACGGTCAGAGGCGAAAAAGAATTGCTAAAGGCAGTGGAACGACGGTGCAGGATGTCAACAGGCTTTTAAAAAATTATGCGGAAATGCGAAAAATGATGAAAAAAATATCAGCAAAAGGGGGAATGAAATCTCTTATGAGGGGAAAATTGCCCTTTTAATAGGTAATTATATGTGTTATATGGCTACAAATATTAATATTGCTTTAAGGAGGTGATCGGTAAACAGAATGGCAGTGAAGCTTAGATTAACACGCGTAGGCGCAAAGGGTAGACCATCATATCGAATCGTAGCGGCAAACGCCGAGGCACCGCGAGATGGCAGATTTCTGGAGACGTTGGGTAATTATGACCCTCAAAAAGATCCGGCGGATATTTTCTTGAAGGAGGAACGTGTTCGATACTGGCTTTCAAAGGGGGCGACGCCCACTTTAACCGTTTCGCAGCTACTGAAGAAAAGAGGTATCACGGCTCCGAGCAAGGCTCCGAGCGAAACGTGAAGTTCCCTCGGTTTTTTGAAGCGGCAAAACATGGCGAAACGAATTCCTTTTGACAAACGGTCATGCTGAATAGTTCTTGATGGATGGTTTTATAAATTAAAGTCGATATCTGACAAGGTTTAACTTTTAGGAAATCAGTGGAGGTTGAAAACATGAAAGACTTGATCAAGTATATGGCTCAAGCGTTGGTGGATCACCCTGATATGGTTGAGGTTTCCGAGATAATCGGCGAGCAGACGTCTGTCATCGAACTGAGGGTAGCAAAGGAGGACCTCGGTAAGGTTATCGGCAAACAGGGAAGAACGGCAAAGGCCATGAGGACGATTTTGAGTGCCGCCTCAACGAAAGTTCGCAAAAGAACGGTCTTGGAAATCATTGAATGAACGATTGGAGCTTGTTGAAATAGGCAAAATTGTCCGATGTCACGGTCTTCTGGGCCGAGTCAAAGCGGTTTTCTATCTGGAGTTGGAAGAAAACCTGCAGTCATTGGATAAGGTTTTTGTCCAACAGGCAAATGGTCAGGTAAAACCTCTATCACTGAGGCGAATCGAAAAACAGAAAAAAAGCTTCATCCTTTCCATAAAGGGCATTGACGATATCGAGGCCGCACAGGCACTGGCGGGATGTAACGTGCTGATGCCGGCCTCGAATCTTGTCGCACTGCCCGAGGGAGAGTATTACTGGCGGGAATTGATTGGTCTTGATGTTTTAACGGAGGAAGGCCGGTTCTTGGGCAAAGTCAGAGGGATATTTCCGACGGGAAGCAACGATGTTTATATTTGTGATGGCGGAGAGAGAGAGATCCTTCTACCGGCCATTGCCGACGTCGTCAGGAGGATCGATACAAAAGAGGGGATCATGGTCGTCCGGCTGATGGAAGGATTGTAGTTGAAGCCATGTTGAGATTTGATATCCTTTCCATTTTCCCGGAGATGTTCCAATCGCCTTTCGATGCCAGCCTGATCAAAAAAGCTTTGGAAAAAGGTCTGATCGAGATTCATCTGCACGATATACGCGACTATGCGCTGGATAAGCATCACGTGACCGACGATACCCCCTACGGCGGCGGTGGTGGGATGGTCATGAAGGTGGAGCCGGTCGAAAGAGCATTGGCGTCTATCATTGGTGAGAAAGCCGAAGCAATGGTCATTCTGATGACGCCGCAAGGCGAGGTATTCAATCAGGGTGTTGCCGAAAGCCTGTCTTCATGCGATCATATCGTCATCGTTTGCGGGCATTACGAAGGATTGGATGAACGAATCAGACAATATTTAATTGATCGGGAAATATCGATAGGAGATTACGTCCTGACGGGCGGCGAATTCGCCGCTATGGTACTGGTTGATGCCGTGTCTCGTCTTGTTCCCGGTGTCCTGGGGAACAGTAATTCGGCGGTTTTTGATTCATTTTCAACGGGGCTTTTGGAATATCCTCAATATACCCGTCCTGCTGAATATAGAGGATGGAAAGTTCCCGAAGTCCTATTATCAGGGAATCACCGTCAAATTGATGCCTGGCGGAAGAAGGCGTCTCTCAAGCGGACGAGGTCGAGGCGACCGGATCTGCTGACGAAAAGACATCTGACCGACGATGAAAAAAAGATTTTGGAAGAACTCGAGATGGAATGACTGATTGCGTGAAATCTTTGGACATGATTATATTTTGACATCAGGAGCCTTTGTTTCCTTTGTATATTGATAATTTTTATATCGCTCTTTTACATTATCCTGTTTACAATCGGAAAGGGGACGTGGTGACAACGGCGGTGGCCAATGTGGATATCCACGATATCTCAAGAGCCGCCAAAACGTTTGGTGCCCGGCATTTTTATATCGTGACGCCTGTCTTAGAGCAGCACCGCCTGGTTGAGAAAATTCTGGAGCATTGGCTCCGTGGCTTTGGTGCCGATTTCAATCCATCGAGGAAGGCCGCTTTCCAAATAATACGACTGAAAAAAAACCTCGAAGAGGTTCAGGATGATATTGCGTCATTATCCGGGGCACGACCGAAAGTTATAGCAACGGGGGCGAATTTACCTCAAGACGAGAGGCTCCGTTCGCCGGGCTCATTGAAGAGAGAAATTCTCGACAGCGCCGGGTCCTTTCTTTTTCTTTTCGGTACCGGCTGGGGATTGGCAGATGAAGTCATCGGTATGGCCGATTATCTGTTGACACCCATCAGGGGACCTTTTGAATATAACCATCTGTCTGTCCGTTCCGCCGTTTCCATTATTCTGGATAGGTTATGGCGTGAAAATTTTGAATAAAAAAATGCTTGCAGTATGGGCGGCCTTGTGTGAAGTTTCCCTCCCCTGATATACAAGCAGGTAATAAAAGTTGATTTGGAAAGAGACAAGTCAACAGTTCGATATTTCATGAAAAACATTTGCAATGCCCATGCTGTGTCATGTATATGAAAATTAATTTGAAGTGGAGGATAATTGTACCATGGATGTTATAGAAATGCTCGAAAAGGAGCAAATGAGAAGTGATATTCCCGATTTCAAATCCGGCGATACGGTCAAGGTGTACGTGCGGATCGTCGAAGGTCAGAAGGAAAGGATTCAGGCCTTCGAGGGGGTCGTGATACGAAAGAAGCGCGGACAGAGCCGATCAACATTTACTGTCCGTAAAATTTCCTATGGTGTTGGCGTGGAAAGGACATTCCCCATGCATTCACCGGTTATCGACAGGATTGAAGTGATCAGCCGGGGAAAGGTGAGACGGTCTCGTTTATACTATTTGAGAGCGCTCCGCGGCAAAAAAGCGAGAATTAAACAAGCGGGTAGATCATAAGCTAATGAACAGTTTTGAACGGGTCGCCTGGCAGCGCGGATATAAATATATCGCCGGCGTTGACGAGGCGGGAAGAGGACCTCTGGCCGGTCCCGTTGTTGCGGCCGCCGTGGTTCTGCCCCCGGATTATAAAAATTCGGAGATTAATGATTCAAAACAGCTTTCAGCCAGGAAACGAGAAACTCTTTACGAACAGATAAAACAAGATGCCTTGTCCGTTGGTCTGGGTGTCGTTGAAGCGCCTGTGATCGACAGAATCAACATCCTGCAGGCGACCTTGCTGGCCATGAAGGATGCCGTCCTGGATCTTACCATCGAGGCTGATTATCTCCTGATTGACGGCAGAAACAAGATTCCCTCAATAGAATCTGTCCCCCAAACAGCCATCATTAAAGGCGATTCCTTAAGCATATCCGTGGCTGCGGCGTCCATTATCGCCAAGGTCTCCCGGGATATGATCATGGCTCTTTATCACCGCCAGTTTCCCCAATACAATTTTCAAAAAAATAAAGGTTACGGTACGAAAGAGCATCGCGATGCCATAAAACAATACGGCTTTTGCAAAATCCATAGAAGATCCTTCCATCTCAAGAGTAAAAAAGAGCAGCAAAAAACCTATGACCTGTTTCTGCGAGAGGCAGCGGATGATGAATAATTTGCGGGCCAAGACGGGAAAGCAGGGTGAAGATATCGCGGCGGCTTATCTTAAAAAAGCGGGCTATCGGATCATCGAGCGAAATTACCGTTGTATTTTCGGAGAAATGGATATTGTGGCGAGAGACGGGAACACGACCGTTTTTGTAGAGGTTAAAAGCCGCAGATCCGATCGCTTCGGCGAACCGCAAGCCTCTGTCGGCCCGGCGAAGCAAAAGAAGCTCTCAATGATATCGATGCATTATTTGAAAAATAAAGACCTTTTAGACCGAAATGCCCGATTCGATGTTGTAGCGGTTAAATTAACACCGGACGGACATGAGGTAAAACTCATCCCCAATGCCTTCGAACTGGCGATTTAGGTCTCCTCATTTGGACCGAACCTTATCCTTAATGCGCTTCACATGACCGCGTCCCAAACCCTTCACTTCACAACCCAGTTCAAAGTATCGATAAATCTTTTCGTCGTTTAAAATGCCGAAGCAATCGATAATCGCAAAGGGGCGACCCGTCATGGTGATCATGTCATCGGGACTTAAATGAAGGTAAGGCTGATGCTTTACGGCCAGCACGACGGCGTCTGCGCCTTTCAGGGCGGCCTCCATATTCTGCTGAATGCGAAGGTCCATGAGGTGGTCCTGGTTTCTGAAAAACCTGGACCAGGAATGGCCGGTTGCCGGGTAGGTATCCTGCTTTTCGAATTCCCACCAGTGCTTGACGTAAGGATCATGGACGGCTATTTCCGCCCCCATTTCGGAAAGCTTTCTGACGAGGGCTTCCGATCCGCTGTAACGTGTGTCGCCTACATCTTCCCTGTAGGAGGCCCCTAAAATAACGATTTTGGAAGCCGCGACGATTTTGCTCATGTTTCTTAAGGCGTCACGGACCAGTTCCGCGGCATGGAGGGCCCTTGTATCGTTAATATCGATGGCCAGAGGCGTGATCTTGAAGATGTCGTCTTCGAATCCCATCAGGGTATTGTAGGCCCATACGCCGAGGCCGCCGTCCTTGGGCAGGCAATATCCGCCAATCCCCGGGCCGGGAAAGATCATATTGGCATGGGTGGGGCGCATTTTAATGGCCTGAATGACTTTGATCAGGTCAACGCCGTTCCTTTCGGCGAAAAGGCTCCACTCATCAAGAAACGCCAGGATGGTGGCCCGGTATGAATTTTCCACAATCTTGCAGGTCTCACTTTCGATGGGGCGATCCAAAACGGTCAGAGGATATTTCTCAACATTGATGACTTCGGAAAGAAAGATCTCGACACGCCTCCGGGCCTCGTCGTTAATACCACTGCACACACGCCAGAAATCCCGGATCGAGGCCACATATTCCCGGCCCGGCATGACCCGCTCGTAGGAATGGGAAAGCAGGGGTTCTTCTTTAAGATTCCTTTTTTCAAAGGCTTTTTTAACGATCGGATAGGCGACATATTCCGTCGTACCCGGCGGGACGGTCGTCTCAATCAGGACAAGACAGCCGGGATTAATTCTTTCGCCGATGATCTTCAGACTGTCTTCCAGAGCGGCGATTTCCGCATGGCCCTGGCGGCAATCGCCGAGCGTTTCTTTGAAGTAGTCACATTGAACGTCGACAACAACCACGTCCGCAAGGCGCAGAGCGTCATAGGTGAATGTCGCCATCAGGGTCTTTTTTTCCAGAACGCAGCGCTTGATCAAGACGGCAACTTCGGGGTCTTCCGATTCCACCGGCGCTTCACCTCGATTTAAATAGGGAATCTTCCAATAGGAACGGGTCGACGGACGCTGCATGCCGATGACGAACTTACTCGGTCTTCCCGTTTTTTTGTCGCACACATCAGCCACAACGCCGGCCATGACGGCTCCGACAAAGCCCAGCCCCATAACGACAACAATTTCATAACCGGCTTTCCGTTTTTCATCGACCAAAAGACGGAGTCGGTCATATTCTTTTTCATAATCCGTCGGTCCGGGCAGAGCGAAATTCTCACCGGACGGTGATATGGAAACAATGGGATTGGCGTCGCCGCTTTTAATTTTCATCATAAGCTCCTTTCAGTTCAATGATGTCAATTCGTGTCCGAGTTATATTTGATTCTGTTCGTCATGTAAAGTTGAGATATCTCCATATATAAGCTCATGAAGGATAGAGGTTATTTTGTTGGCAATTTTCTGAAAGCTGCTTTATTATTTTAATCAATCAACGCAAGTCAATAAAAAAATGTATTGTCGTGTTGGGATTTAAGGGAACAGCAAATCATGAAGACAGTGACGGATAAAAAAGGGGCTCATAAGCAGCCGGGGATCCTTTATATCGTGGCCACACCGATCGGCAACCTGGAAGATATAACGTTCCGGGCTGTTCGAGTGCTCAAAGCCGTAAAACTCATTGCCGCGGAAGACACACGGCAGACTAGGAAACTCTTGAATGCCTATGGGATCGCTACGCCTCAGACGAGTCTTTTTGATCGCAACGAAAAAGTCAAAAGCGGTTATTTGATCAAAAAAATTGAGGAAGGATTTGATATTGCCTATGTGTCCGATGCCGGAACGCCGGGTGTTTCGGATCCCGGTTTTGTCCTCATCAATGAGGCCATAACCCATGGCGTTCAGGTTGTCCCGATTCCCGGCGTTTCAGCGGTCATTACCGCTTTGTGTGCGTCCGGTCTTCCGATGACAAGCTTTGTGTTCAACGGATTTCTGCCGCAAAAGCCGGATAAGAGAAAAGGCGTGCTGTTGAGTATTAAAGATGACCCAAGGACCTCTGTCTTTTATGAATCACCGAAGCGGCTTTGTGCCGCTTTACAGGATATTTCAGACGTATTGGGAAACCGGAATATTGTCGTCGCAAGAGAGCTGACAAAAGTATTTGAAGAGATCGTCCGTGGATCTGTTGATGACGTTATGGGTATTTTGTCGAATAGAGTCATCAAAGGAGAGATAACGTTGATCGTCGGAGGCCAAGCAAAAACCCCCGCGCAATATTCGCGTCAAGAGCTGCGGAAACGCATTGAAAAACTTAAAAAGACGGAGGACCTGTCGGTAAAGGATATGGCCGACAGGCTTTCGGATGAATTCGCTATTTCCCGAAGGACCGTCTATCAGCAAATCCTAAAATCGAATGAATAATATAATTTCTTCCCGTTGCAGGGTCAGATACGTTCGTCCCTCAGAGGTTTACGCCAAGGGACACTTTCAAAATACTTTATAGTCTTAGGATATGACTATTGCCTTGAACTGTTTGTAGAGGTATGATAACGCAAAAACGCTTGTTCTGTTGGGAATACTGTAATTAGACAAACGGAGACCGGAGAGAATCTTATGGATGATGATCGTCGAACGGGGGATATGAGCGCCGGTAAGGAACGGCCATTGATGCCGGGGGAGGAAATTTACGACCTTGTTGACGTTGTCCGTGAAGCTGATGTGAATCAGAAACGAAATGGAGACCCGGGGGATGAAACAGTCAAGATTCACGATCTGGTTGATGTCGTTAATGAAGACCGGGAATCTCAAATCATAACCGATGAATTTCATAATGAAATGATGCACCGAATTTCTCGGATTGCGGAAAAGGTTGCCCGGGAAATGTTTCCGGACATTGCTGAAAGGATTATTAGAGAAGAGATTGAAAAGCTGAAAAAGGATATATGAAGATACAGTCTATTTCATTGTTTTTAATCATGATTTTGGCGGTTTGTTCTTTGACGATGGGAGCTGTTGGCCAGGAAAAAAGCAATTGGCAATCGGTGCAAGCCCAAGGCGATGCGGTTATCAAGGATGACAATCTGGCCCGCGCACAAATGGAAGCGATCGAGAACGCCTTGAGGAATGCCGTGGAAAAAGCGGTTATGCAATTGTTGTCTCCGGATGTTACAGCAAGTCAAGCGATTGCTCTGCAAGAGGCAATATATTCTGCTGCGGAAAAATATATACAGACGTATAAGATTATCGCCGAGACCCCTTCGAATGATGCCTATTTGGTGAGTCTAAAGGCCGTGATTGACCGTGCAGCGCTCGAAGATAAACTGAGAAATTTGGGCATTTTTGTCGAGGAGCCAGGTGCCAAGGAAATTATCACGATTTCCATGACCGTTCGGGGGATTCGAAGTTATCCGCTATATCAGCGATTCATGAAGGTATTGCGCAGCGATGTCAACGGCATCAGAGAGGTTCGTCTCCTTTCCGCCAGGCAAGGGACTGTCGGCCTTGATATAGATGTCGAAGGCTCACTGTCGATTTTGATAGATAAACTGGGGAAAACGGGTCAATTCTCATACAATCTGAACCAGACGGGTGAAAACGAATTGGAAATGATGCTCTTGGAACGGTAACGTAAGCGGTCTATGGGATGGACATCATCGAGGTGATGCAAAATGAAAAAGACGGTATGTGTTTCGCTGATCATTGTGGCTATGAGTGTTTTTATCGGCTTTCAGCATGCCGATGCGAGGACGCCCGCCAAATTAAAGGTTGGTCAAGACGGCGCTCAAGTCGCTTTTCTCATTGGCAAGGTACAGGCCATTTCTCCTGGTGATAAGAATTGGCGGTTTTTGCGGTTGGATGACGTGCTGAAAAGGGACGATGAGGTGGCGACGGGGGAAGATTCACGACTGGAGCTTATCATGTCCGACGGCTCCCGGGTCAGATTTGCGGAAAAGACGCGATTTATTCTTCAGCAGTCGGACTTCGATATTCAAAAGAAGGAAGGACGTGTCAGATTTCACCTGTCTATCGGACGATGCTGGGCAAACATCGTCCGAGCCATAAAAGGGAAAAGTGTGTTTGAGTTGTCCTGTAACAATGCCGTTGCCGGCGTTCGCGGGACCATATATCGGATGAATGTCAATGAAGATGAATCTGCCCTGGTTAAAGTTTATAAAGGCAGGGTCGAGGTATCAAAATGGACGGGTATGCCTTCCGGGGAACCTTTATCATCCGGGCCCCCCAAAAAAGTTGCCGGTCCGACACCGATTCCGGGACCTCATAAGGTGAGTATGGAAGAATGGACTTATATTGTTAAATCGATGCAACAGATCAGAATCAATGCCGACGGGATCCCAGAAAAACCGGAGGAGTTTGATCCTGAAGAAGACATGAACGAGTGGGTCCGCTGGAATCAATCAAGAGACGGGGTTGAGGATGTTCAAAAAGATCGCCGGGAAGAATCCCTGACAGGTGACGAGTGATGGTCCTGTTTGAAGATTCTAAAGCCTTCTCGCACCATAATTAATCTACAAACCCCTGTGGGATGCCGGCGGTCGTGAAAATTTCCTGTTACCGGTTAAGGATTACAGCCGGGAGATAAGGCGCTGACGTTTCTTATCACCCATGTTATTTATGATGAGTTCAGTATAGGGTGATGAAAAAACGACGGCCGGGGTTTAAATATGCCGATAAGACGTTGCCGTCGTAATGATATTTGCCTTGACATGACTGGATTTTGCTGTTAAGTAAAACGCCCCTTCACATAAAAGATGGGATTGTAGGCACGTAGCTCAGGGGGAGAGCGCCATCCTGACGCGGTGGATGTCCAGGGTTCAAATCCCTGCGTGCCTACCATTTGTAAGAAACAATCAACGGATCAGTGAAAATATCAACATGATCAGTCTATTAAAGGGTTAAGGGCATCAGTACATTATTAATGATGCCCTTTCTTTAATAGATAGGTTTTTGAAGAGGCGTAATAGCGGTTTTTTTTCGCTAGGTCAAGAAGTGAACCGGGGAAATCCCAACGGTGTCGTACAGATGAAGACAGTTAAAATAACATTGCCTGATGGTTCGGAAGTTTCCCATCCTGCGGGTTCCAGGGTAAAGGATATTGTCGCTTCATGGCGGGAGGGTGCGCTCGCTCATGCCGTTGCAGCCAAGGTAAACCATATTGCGGTGGATCTTCAATATTCCCTTGATGCAGATGCTGTTATCGAGTTAATTGATAGGACGTCCGGCGAAGGACTTGAGATCTTAAGGCACAGTACCTCGCACGTGATGGCCCAGGCCGTTCAGGAATTGTTTTCCGGGGTTCAGGTTGCCATAGGTCCTTCTATTGAGGATGGATTCTATTACGACTTCGAATATGATCAAGCCTTTACCACCGCTGATCTGGAGAAGATAGAGGCCCGCATGCGCGAAATCGTTTCCCGGGACGTTCCGTTTGTGCGCCGTGAGCTGTTGCGGGAAGAGGCTGTTGCATTATTCAAAGACAAGGGTGAGTTTTATAAGGTTGAACTCATCAACGATCTTCCCGATGCTGTGAAAACGGTCAGCCTTTATACTCAGGAGGGTTATCTCGATCTGTGCCGGGGGCCCCATATCCCGTCAACGGGCATGATCGGTGCGTTCAAGCTGCTGAGCGTTGCCGGTGCTTACTGGCGCGGAGATGAACGCAATAAAATGCTTCAAAGGATTTATGGGACGTCCTTTGCCACCCAGGAGGCCCTTGATGGATATCTCCAGGTTTTGGAAGAGGCGAAAAAGCGGGATCATCGGAAACTGGGCCGGGAGTTGGATCTGTTTCAGATCAATGATGAAGCAGGGGCCGGACTCATCATCTGGCACCCCAAGGGCGCCGCTCTGAGGAATATCATCGAAGACTGGGAAAAGAAAGAACATGTCAGACGGGGCTATGAGATGGTCATTGGGCCGCAGATCCTTAAGGTTGATTTATGGAAAAAATCCGGTCATTTTGATCATTATCGAGAAAACATGTATTTCACAGAGGTGGAGCATCAGGCCTATGGGATCAAGCCCATGAACTGTCTTGCCCATATGCTCATTTACAAATCGAAAATCAGAAGCTATCGGGATTTGCCCATTCGATATTTCGAACTCGGGACGGTACATCGGCATGAAAAAACCGGGGTTCTCCACGGTTTGGAACGTGCCCGCCAATTTACACAGGATGATGCCCATATCCTCTGCACGCCGGAGCAACTGAATGGAGAAATCCGGGCGGTTGCCGATTTCGTCGGCTATGCCATGAACGTTTTTGGCTTTGAGTATGAAGTGGAACTCAGCACCCGGCCGGAAAATTCCATTGGGACCGACGCGGATTGGGAGCTGGCGACGACGGCCTTGGAGGATGCTCTGGCTGACAATCGGATGTCCTATGAGGTCAATGAAGGCGATGGGGCATTTTACGGGCCTAAGATCGATTTCAAGTTGAAAGACGCTCTGAAAAGAAAGTGGCAGTGCGCCACGATTCAGTGTGATTTTACGTTGCCCGAACGTTTTGACCTGAGCTATATCGGGGCGGATGGGGAAAAACACCGGCCGGTCATGTTGCACCGGGTGATATTGGGGTCCATCGAGCGATTCATGGGGGTCTTGATCGAACAATACGCCGGAGCCTTTCCCGTGTGGCTGGCGCCTGTTCAGGCGACACTTTTAACGGTGACGGAGAGTTTTATTCCTTACGGAGAAGAGGTCTTCAAAAAACTGATTGATGCCGGAATTCGCATAGAGAAGGATTTCCGGAACGAAAAGCTGGGATATAAAATCAGGGAAGCCCAGATGCAGAAAATTCCCTATATGCTGGTCATCGGTGAAAAAGAGATGGAAGCGGGTCAGGTTGCTCCCCGGCAGCGGGATGGGAAGAATCTGGGGATGATGGAGATCGTTGATTTTATTGACAGAATCAGGAAAGAATGTGCCGCATATCATTAGGATAGGGCGGCGAAGACTTTTTCCAAAGAACTGCAGGAGGTGATATATAGTTAAGGAATTAAGAATAAATGGGGATATCCGGGCTGTCAACGTCAGAGTCATCGATATGGAGGGAAAACAACTGGGTATCCTTTCTTTGGCTGATGCGCTCGAGGAAGCGGCCAGGGTAGGCCAGGACCTGGTGGAGGTTGCACCGAATTCCACGCCGCCGGTTTGCAGAATCATGGATTATGGAAAATTCCGTTACCAGCAAAGTAAAAAGCTGCAGATCGCCAGAAAAAGCCAGACAGTCATTCAGGTGAAAGAAATCAGATTAAGGCCGAAGACCGAGGAGCACGACTTAGACGTCAAGATTAAACATATTAAGCGGTTCCTCGAAGAAAACAGCAAGGTTAAAATAACCATGATGTTCCGGGGGCGTGAGATTGCCTATACAGATCTGGGTAGAACCATTATGGAACGTATTAAAGAAGCCCTGGAAGATGGATGTACGATTGAACAACAGCCGAGACTGGAAGGGCGGAGCATGGTTATGGTGGTAACGCCGAAGAAGTGATCAGCCGAACACCGGAGGGCGTTTTTATAAAATGAGAAATACCGGCCTATACCGGCCGCCTTGGGCCGTGGTTTTAAAGCACAAAAATAACAATACGATATGAAGTATAAGCGGCCGTTAAGGCATAGTAAATAAATTTTGAAATGGGAGTCACTGAAAAAATGCCGAAATTAAAGACCAACAGAGGGGCGGCCAAGCGATTTTCCCTGACGGGATCGGGGAAGGTCAAGAGAAGTAAGGCCTTTGCGAGTCACATCCTCACATCAAAGACAAAGAAAAGAAAGCGAAATTTACGAAAGTCAGCCATTCTCGATCATGTCGATGAAAAGGGTGTTAAACGGCTTATTCCGTATCTATAGCAAAGTGATATGAAATTAGGAGAATATTAAGACATGCCAAGGGTAAAGAGAAGTCTTACTGCAAAGAAAAAGAGAAGAAAAATCTTCAAGATGGCCAAAGGATATTTTGGTGCGAGGAGCCGTCTTTTAAAAACGGCCACGATGGCGGTCGATCGGGGTTTAAAATATGCTTACCGCGATCGGCGGGTCAGAAAAAGGGCTTTCCGAAAACTCTGGATTGCCAGGATCAATGCGGCGGCCCGGATGAATGAAATCAGTTACAGCCGGCTAATCGATGGTCTGAAAAAGGCCCATATCGATTTGGACAGGAAAGTTTTGGCCGATCTTGCCGTTTCCGATCCCAGAGGTTTCTCAAAGATTGTTATGGTTGTAAAAGGCGAGGCATCCGCATGACGAATGATCTTGAGGTTCTTCTGGCAAAGGCGGATGCGGAACTTCAGACCTTGCAAACAGAGGAAGAACTTCTGTCGTTGCGTACGAAATATCTGGGCAGAAAAGGTCAGCTGACGGCCCTGCTCAGGAATATTGCTGTTATTCCTAAGGAACGGCGGGCTGATTTCGGAAAACGCAGCAACGAAATAAAAGATATCCTGTCCGATCGGATTGACGTGGCCCTGAAGGAGGCACGCAATCGGAAGAGGAGTAATGATCTGCTGAGGCAGAGAATCGATGTGACCCTTCCCGGCAGACGGGTCCATTATGGGCGTCTTCATCCCGTAACCCAGATGCGCCGGGAGATCAGTGCGATCTTTTCCCGTTTGGGGTTTACAGTGGTCGAGGGTCCGGAGGTTGAGCTCGATTACTACAATTTTGAAGCCCTTAACATTCCGGCGGATCATCCCGCAAGAGATATGCAGGCCACTTTTTATATAGAAGACGGCATCGTTCTGCGCACACACACCTCTCCCGTTCAGGTCAGAAAAATGGAAAAAATGCGCCCTCCCGTAAAGATCATCTCCCCGGGCCGGGTTTATCGACATGACTCCGATGTTTCACATACCCCCATGTTTCACCAGATAGAAGGTTTGTTGGTCGATCGGGGAGTGACGTTTGCCGATTTAAAAGGCGTCTTGACCTATTTTTTCAAGGAAGTTTTTGGATCCGAGACGGTGCTTCGATTTCGTCCCAGTTTTTTCCCCTTTACGGAACCCAGTGCGGAGGTCGATATTCGCTGCATGCTTTGCGGCGGATGCGGATGCCGCGTTTGCGGCCAGAGCGGTTGGATCGAAGTCCTCGGATCGGGAATGGTGGATCCGGCGGTTTTTAAATATGTTGACTATGATCCGGAAGAGGTTTCCGGTTTCGCGTTCGGCTTGGGGATCGACCGTATCGCGCTGCTGAAATACGGTATATCGGATCTTCGGCTGCTGTTCGAAAATGACCAGCGGTTTTTAGAGCAGTTTTAGAATAAAGCGATTATGTTAGTTAGTCTTAAGTGGCTTAAGGATTATGTTGATATCGATTTGTCGGTGCAAGAGCTGGCCGGGCATCTCACCATGGCAGGCCTGGAGGTGGATGCCATTGAAGAGAAAAAGCCGGCATTCAGCGGCGTCGTGGTTGCGAAAATTCTGTCCATAAGGCCTCACCCTGATGCCGATAAGCTTGTTCTCTGCGACGTTACAACGGGAGACCAAGTCCACCCGATTGTCTGTGGAGCTAAAAATATCAAAGACGGGGATGTGGTACCCCTGGCAAAAGTCGGCGCAAAAATCCCCGGAGGCTACACGATAAAACTTTCTAAAATCAGGGGTGTCCAATCGGAAGGTATGCTTTGTTCCGAGCAGGAGCTTGCCATCGGAGATGACGCTTCGGGGATCATGCTTTTACCGGATGATCTGGCCTTGGGTAAGGATTTAGGGGAGGCCCTTGATCTTACCGACATTATTTTTGATATCGGTGTGACACCCAACCGTCCGGATTGTCTTTCAATCGTCGGCATTGCCCGTGAGGTCGCCGCGATTACAGGCAATAAACTCCGTTTTCCGTCCGTCCGTTTTGCAGAAAGCGATGAGGATATTACCCGTCTGACATCCGTCGAAATCCTTGCTCCCGACCTCTGTCCCCGTTATACGGCCAGGATCATTAAAAATGTTGCCATCAAGCCGTCCCCCCTCTGGATGCGATTGAGATTGGATGCCGTTGGATTACGGGCGATCAACAATGCCGTTGATGTCACCAATTTCGTTATGATGGAAACGGGACAGCCGCTGCATGCCTTCGATTATCGTTTTCTCGAGGAGGGGCGCATTGTTGTCAGAAGATCAAAACCCGGTGAAGTATTTATCTCTCTTGATGAAAAAGAACGGGTCCTCCGTGATGATACGCTGATGATTTGTGACGGGCAAAAGCCCGTTGCAATCGGTGGCATCATGGGCGGCCACAATTCGGAAGTCAAAGACGATACGGAGACAATTCTTCTGGAAAGCGCTTATTTTAACCCCGTTTCAATCCGGCGATCATCGAAATGGTTGCAGATGTCCACGGATGCGGCATTTCGGTTTGAACGCGGTATTGATCCCCACGGGCAGGTCAGGGCATTGGATCGGGCGGCCCAGTTGCTGGCGGAAATTTCGGGTGGAAAAATTTGCAAAAATGCCATCGATCAATGCCCGAAGACGATAGAGAAAATAGAAGATATTTCCCTTCGTATTAAAAAGGTCGGCGATACGCTCGGCACGAAGATCGAATCCGAAGACATCATCAGGATGCTGAAATCCATCGAAATCGAAGTGAAGAGCGGCAGGGACGATACATTGCTGGTTACCCCGCCGACATTTCGGGTCGATTTGACCCGGGAAATAGATATCATCGAAGAAGTGGCCCGATTGTACGGATATGACCGGATTCCTGTGGCGATGCCGGCCGTCTCGGCGACATTAACGACGGAGAAAAACGGGGATGCTTTGGCTGAAAGAATCAGCAATATTCTCAATGGTTGCGGCTATTCGGAGGTGATTAATTACAGTTTTGTAACGTCCAAAGCCGTCGATCTGCTCGGTCTGGACTTGGCGGATCAGCGGCGAAATCCGGTCAAGATTGCCAATCCGCTTACGGAAGACCAGTCCGTCATGCGGACGACGATGGTCTACAGCCTTCTGGAAACCATGCGGAAAAATGCCAATGCCGGTTCTTTTAACCTGAAAATTTTTGAGATGGGAAGAGTTTATCTGAATCAAGGGGCCGGTAAGCTTCCTGAAGAAAGAATATGCTTGGGTTGTCTTCTGACAGGTGTTCGTTATGAGGATATCTGGCATTTTAAGGATCTGCAGGGCGATTTTTATGATTTGAAAGGGGTATTGGAGAATATCTTCGAGGACCTGAAGATTTCGGATGTCAAATATGTGTCCGATGTTGCAGAACCGTTTCTTCATCCGGGTAAAGCGTGCAGTTTAGTGCTGGGGGGTGAACGAATCGGGTATCTGGGCGAGGTCCATCCCAATGTTTTGGATGCCATGGACGTGAAAAATCCGGCAACGGTTTGTGAAATAGACTTAGAAAGGCTTACGGCCAATAAAGGGAGTATAGGTTATAAAGATTTCCCCCGTTTTCCCTCCAGCTCAAGGGATGTTGCGGTTCTTATCGATGTTGAGCAAGAAGCTGAAACAATAATTGCTGCGGTTCGGGAAATCGATGAAGAATTGCTTGAAAAAGTTAGTATTTTTGATGTATATGGGGGTGAAAGGATTCCGGAAGGGAAGAAAAGCATTGGTCTTCGGTTCTGTTATCGATCTGGGGACCACACCGTGACGGATGAGGAGGTGAACCAGGTTCACGATCGACTGGTTAAACATATCGTTGCTCTTAAGAGCGTTAGTGTCAGATGATGTTGAAGGGATAAGATTTGCATTCAAACAAAAGTTGGCTGAATTTACTTTTTTGTATTCGGAATACTTAGGAATTAGGGGGTAAAGATGACAAAAATCGATATTATCCAGGAAGTTTATGAGAAGTTGGGCTTTTCCAAAAAAGACGCTGCGAGAATAGTTGAATCCGTTTTTGACATTATGAAGGAAAATCTTGCACGTGGTGAAAAAATTAAAATTTCCGGCTTCGGCAATTTTGCAGTGAAAGATAAAAAGTCACGCCGGGGAAGAAACCCCCAAACGGGAGATGAGATCGAGATATCTGCAAGAAAAGTTTTAACGTTTAAATCATCCCAGGTGCTTCGCAAGATTCTGAATGATTAAGTAAACCCTCAAAATGGATGGAACGATTCCCGATAAGTCATATTTTCGCATCGGCGAGGTTAGTAAAATCCTTCAGGTTGAGCCTTATGTGTTAAGGTACTGGGAATCAGAGTTTAAGTCCACGATACGACCTATGCGAACAAAGTCTGACCAGCGGTTGTATAAGAGAAAAGATGTGGAAGCTCTGATGACGATAAAACGTCTCTTGTATGACGAAGAGTTTACCATCAAGGGGGCGAAAAGACATCTCGCGAAAATGAAGGATGGGATGAAGGACGGGGTTGATCTGCCGGACAGCAATACGGGAAAATTGTTGGTAGAAATTAAAGAGGGACTGTTACAAATCAAAAATCTGGTAAGTCGGAGATGATCCTTCATGAAAAATCCTTAAAGGCCGATTAAAGTACAGCCAGTCTTATAATCGGCCTTTTTTGCAGCCATGACCTGGGGCCGTCAGTGTTTTTTCGATCTTTTTGAGGCCTTAAGCGGATTGATTTTTTGTGCCGACTCAGCGACTTCGCGCTTAACATGAGATGCCTGCGGGCATCGTCCGTTTCCCCATTTGCCGGCAGGGTCGGGATAAATCCTGCAATACTGGCCTGCTTCTACGGTCATTATTTTATTGCAGCCTTCGCATTTATCAATGATTGGATGGCAAGTGCCTCCATTAAATCCGCAGCCTTTTTTGGTCATGAAAACGCATTCAATTCCGGCTTTCGTCGTTTGGCAAATCATTGGAATCACCCCTTTCTGTTTTTATTTTTTATTGATGATTTATGATAGCTTGATAAAAAAGAAGGATGTATCTGTCTTTGCGGAAGGCAGTCGGTTTATCTTCCTTTTCTAGGCTACACAAAGTCGGCTTTGCTAACAAAAAAAATGCGCCGTGTCAAGAAAAATAGTATATAAAAGCGTTTTTGAATGAAATGAAAGGATCTAGACGAAAACGGTGTGCCGGTAGTAATAAAATCCTATGAAATTATAAATAAACTTGGGCTTCACGCCAGGCCCGCAGCGAAATTGGTCGAGATTGCAAAAAGATATAAAGCTAATATATATTTTGAACGGGATGGTCGCGAGGTCAGCGGCAGGAGTCTTTTGGGTATCTTGACGCTGGCTTGTCCCAAGGGAAGCTGGATTACGATAAGGGCTGAAGGGATGGACGCGAACGAAGCTTTAGAGAATCTTGGCCGACTGATTGCGGAAAAATTTGGCGAAGAATGAAGTGTGAGAGGATAAAGAAAGATAATGTATCCTGAAGATGCGAAAAAAACATTTGTCTTGAAAGGAATAGGAGCATCTCCCGGTATTGTGACCGGTAAAGCCTATCTGTATGATCGCCTTGATTCGTTGATCTCTTTTTACACGCTGAGCGATATGGCCCTTGTGGAATCCGAAATCAAGCGGTTCCAGAACGCTGTGGCGAAATCGGAAAAGGAGCTTCTGGAGGTTAAGGATAAACTAAGCAATATCGGTGGTATAGAACCTTCGTACATCATGGATGTCCATATTATGATCCTCAACGATGGTGCCTTTATCAACAGCACCATACAGTTCATTAAAGACATGTACGTCAATGCGGAATGGGCCATCCGCATGACGGTCGACAAATATCGGGACATATTCGATAAGGTCGAAGATGATTATCTCAGAAAAAGATTCAATGATATTCAATATATCGCACAGATGATTCTGAGAAACCTGTCCGGTAAAAAAAGAAGAAGCGTCGAAGAATTAGAATTGGGTAAGGGCGTTATCATCATCGCTCAGGATCTTTCACCGGCCGATACGGCCCAGATGAAATTTGATCAGGTCCTCGGATTTGCGACGGATGTCGGCGGCAAAACCTCTCATACCGCTATTGTGGCACGGTCGATTGAAATACCGGCCGTTGTGGGGCTCAAGACGCTCACGCGGATGGTTCACACCAACGACGAAATGATTGTGGACGGGACTTCCGGTGTTGTGATCATCAATCCGGACCCGGACATTTTACGCCGGTATGAAGAAAAGAGAAGACTGGAACGGGAAGGCAAGACTGAATACCTCAAATACGCACAACTTCCCGCAGTGACTCTGGATAATTACCGGGTCGAGATCGGGGGCAATATAGAATTCTGTGAAGAAATTCCGACGGCGCTTACCAACGGTGCCGAGGGAATCGGGCTTTTCAGGACTGAATATATCTATATTAATCGGGAAGAACTGCCGAGTGAAGAGGACCATTTGGCCAGCTATCGTCGCGTTGTCGGTGTGGAGGGGCTGGCTTGGTCGACGATCCGAACATTCGACTTGGGTGGTGACAAATTTTTTTCCGATTCCAAACTTTCTAAAGAGATGAATCCACAAATGGGGCTTCGGGCCATACGATTTTGTCTTCGGGAAGTTGATCTTTTTAAAGTCCAGTTGCGAGCCATTTTGCGTACCAGCTTTTTTGGAAAAACCAAGCTCCTTTTTCCGATGATTTCAGGAATCGAAGAGATCAGGGAGGCCAAAAGGATCCTTAACGAGGTCAAAAAGGAATTAGAAGGAGCAAAAATACCGATCGATGATGATATCGAGATCGGCATCATGATTGAAGTGCCTTCAGCGGTGATTGTCGCCGATGAGTTGGCCAAAGAGGCGGATTTCTTCAGTATCGGTACCAATGATCTGATTCAATATGCCCTGGCCATCGACAGAATCAATGACCGGGTTAATTATCTCTATGAACCGCTCCACCCCGCTGTCCTGCGATTGATTAAACAGGTCGTCGACGTCGGTCATTCGGCAGGGATACCAGTGGCCATGTGTGGGGAGATGGCGGGTGATCCGGTCTGTACAATGATTCTTTTGGGACTTGAATTAGACGAACTCAGCATGCATCCACTGGCTATACCAAAGGTCAAAAAGATCATTCGAGGGTCAACATTGAAAGAATCCAAAGAACTGCTGACGAAGGTGATGTCGTTGCGGTCGTCCGTGGAAATCAGGGCGTATGTTGAAGCATTCATGAAAGAGCGTTTTCCTCATGATATTCCGGAAATAGATCAGTGAGCCCATGTCTTTTCAATCCATCATAAAATCATGGCTGAACGAGAAAGAGGAATATTACGCTCAAAGCCTTTATGGATTGCATAAGTTCCCAATATCCAGGCTGATTAAAAAAATCCTTTCCCATATGCAGTTAGCCGGCGAGGATATTGAGCGGATTAAAAGCCTATCGGATCAAGGGCTTGTTATTTATGCTCTGAAACATAAGAGCCAGCTTGACAGCCTTATAGTCCAGGGGCTTGCCGCACAAAAAAATATGCCGCAGCCGGTTTATGCCCATGGAATCAATATGCTTTTCTGGCAGCCATGCCATCAGGTCCTGAGATTCGCTTTCTCTTATTTATATAATCTTTTTTTCAACAAAACCGTCGTCAGCCCGTATAAAACGAAATATTTGAAAAGGGCAGCCCTTGCTGCAAAGTCCTCCATCATCCACTTAGGCAGCTCCGAGTATTTTGATGATCCATTGGTAAAAGACGCGTTGATCCAGTTGATCGAGGCACAAAAAGAGTTGAGCCGTCCGATATATCTCGTTCCCACGCTTATTGATTATACGAGGAGAAGGGAAAAAGAAAAGGAAAGCCTGCTCGACATCATTTTCAGTCAAACAGAACATGTCGGGCCGTTGCGAAGACTCATCACCTATTTAAGACGTTCTTTTGCCGGGAACACCTATCTGATCATCGGCGAGCCGATCAATATGGCCGAATATACTCAATCTCACAGCCGTTCCTCAGAAGGAACCCTGGATCATAGTTTACGAAGGGAACTCCTCGACCAAATCGAGGAGGAAAAAACCGCGATCGTGGGTCCCTATCTGAAATCAAGAGATGAAATGATCAGCAAGGTCCTTCGGGATGAAGATCTTATCGATTTTATAAAGAGGATGAGTGAACAGAAGAAGCGAGATCCCAAAATAATAATAAGGGAAGCGAAAAAATACCTCGGTGAAATCGCCTCGGACTATACTGAAACGATCATCAACATTTGGGAAATAATCCTGACCTGGCTGTGGAATAACATCTATGACGGTGTTATTCTGGACCGGGATGGCATGGTCAGGATCAGAAATATTTCCAAACGGATGCCATTTGTGATTGTTCCCTGTCATCGAAGCCATATTGATTATTTTCTGTTGTCGTATGTATTTTACAAGAATAATTTACAACTGCCGTTTATCTGGGCGGGGGATAATCTGTCTTTCTTCCCCGTAGGTTATATCTTTCGCAAATCCGGGGCATTCTTCGTCTGGCGCAGCTTCCGGGGGAATGAACTTTACAGTAAGGTTCTTTCCAAATATGTGAAGATGCTTCTTCAGGAGGGCTTGCCCCTTGAATTTTTTATTGAGGGGGGCCGAAGCCGGACCGGTAAAATGGTGATGCCGAAATACGGGGTCTTGTCCATGATCATTCAGGCTTATCAGGAAAAAGCCTGTGATAATCTGGCGGCGATTCCCGTCTACATCGGCTATGACCGGGTGATCGAGGAGAACTCCTATCTCAGAGAATTGGGAGGCGCACAGAAGGAAACGGAGAGTACGGTCAATGTTATCAAATCTCGCAATTTGCTGAGAAAACGTTATGGTCATGTGTATGTCAACATCGGCGAGCCCATTTTTCTGAAAGAATACCTGGAAGCCCAGAAAAAACAATTCGAAGACATGAGCCTTGATGAAAGGCAGAGTTTGTATAGAAAAATGGGCTATGAAATTGTCTATGAAATCAGCAAGGCATCCGTGGTAACGCCCTATGCATTGATCTCCGCGGTCCTCCTCTGCCATGATCGAAGAGGTATCGCCCATGATGATTTGATGGTCATCCTGGGGGTCTTTTTTGACTATCTAATGCAAAGGAAAGTAAATTTTGCCGACACGCTTTTGAGTAACCGGGAACGGGCCATCAAGGATGCCCTATCGCTTTTGGATCAATCAAACATCATTTCATGGATGGGCTCTGAAGACGAGGACGGCCGAGACGATATAGAGCAGATCGTTTATTCCCTTGAAGATGACAAGAGACTGAACCTTGAATACTATAAAAACGGGATTCTCCATTTTTTTCTTCCCGTCTGTTTCGTGGCACAGTCCATTCTCGCATACCGGGACGAGACCATTCCCGTTAGTCGGTTGGCTGAAGATTATCAGTTTTTCAAGAACCTTTTCTGGAATGAATTCATCTTTGATATTGAACGCAATGATCTTGATGATATTCATAAGGTCTTAACCTATTTATTTCATGGCGGTATCATCGCCGGCAATCATCATGACTTGAAAGAACACATAAGCATTCGGGCCAAGGGCAGTAATATATTGATGTCATTTGCCGGTCTGATTCAAAATTACATCGAATCATACTGGGTGGTTATTAGGGGCTGCAACTATCTCAAGAAAAAGCCGCTTATGGAAAAGGATCTTCTAAACAAGCTCAATAATCTCGGGGCCCGGATGTACCGAAAGGGAGAGATCAGACGGGCCGAGGCGATGTCTCAGGCCAATTATAAAAATGCTTTCCTTTTCCTTCAGGACTCAGGCATTATTCTCGAATACGAAAGGATGGAAAAATCCGATCAACGCGATGCCGGCACCTACTGCCTGAACGAAGACAAATCAGCCCTTGATCGGCTGCGGCATCGATTGTTTCAATTTATCTAAAGACGGGTAAAAGGTTCAAGGATCAAGGTAAAAGGAACAAGGTGGAGGGAAGGTTACGTCTATTAAAGGCGAGGAGTTGAATAAAAAGGAAAGGAATGGTGATTTCATGCCTGCATGCTATAAAACTTTAGGTCATTTCATAAAGTGTCTTTTTATATTTTCGTTGATATTTTTATGGATAGCCGTTCTCAATACGGTCGGAGCCGAACCCCTCAAAATCACCGAACCGGTTTTGCTGGAAAGCGGCAGGATTACCGGTGTCCATGCCGGAACGGATCCTGATGTTTTGATCTTCAAAGGCATTCCGTACGCTGCGCCGCCTGTCGGTGAATTGCGCTGGCGGTCGCCGCAACCGGTACCATCCTGGAGTGGCATCCGCAACTGCAGTGAATTCGGTGCCGTCTGTCCCCAGCCCAAAGCCTCTTTCTTCATGCGAATGAACTATGAAAATATGAGCGAGGACTGTTTACATCTCAACGTCTGGACGCCGGCCAAAAGATCAAAAGAGCTGTTGCCGGTCATGGTCTGGATTCACGGAGGTGGAAATATCACGGGGGCTGCGTCGTCGCCCTACTATGACGGCCGTTCACTTGCACTCAAGGGGGTGGTCCTGGTCAGTATGAACTATCGTCTCGGACCTTTAGGATTTTTTGCCCATCCCCTGTTATCCAAAGAATCGAAGCATGGGGTCTCGGGCAATTACGGCCTCCTCGATCAGATCGCCGCCCTGAAATGGGTACAAAAAAATATCAAGGCTTTTGGGGGTGATCCCAGACGCGTCACGATTTTTGGGGAGTCGGCGGGAGGCCTGAATGTGAATTGCCTGATGGCGTCTCCACTGGCAAAGGGGCTGTTTCATCGAGCGATTGCTCAGAGTGGGACCGCTTTTATCCGCAACCGGCACCTTCATGAGGACTGGTACGGCCAGGAGTCGGCGGAGAAACAGGGGGTCCGCCTTGTGAAAGAGATGGGATTTTCCGATGTGCCCGATCCATTAAAAAAAATGCGCATTTTGAGTGCCGACAATATTATTGTAGCGACCAAGCCGACACTGGGTGTTGGCGGAGAAAAAGGAAATCACTTTAATTTCTGTGTGGATGATTGGATCATCCCCGATGAGATTGATTCGATTTTCAAACAGGGCCGACAGAATAATGTGCCTTTGATGACGGGTTCGAATGCGGATGAGGGGACCCTGTTTACTCTGAGGACCGCCATAAAAACCGTCGATGCCTATCGCCTTGCAACGAAGGTTCTTTATGGACGTTTAGCGGATGACGTTCTGGCTATATACCCCGTCAACGATTCTTCAGAAATCCGTATGGTACTGGCCAGGCGTCTGGGGGACATGATTTTTGTGGCCGGTGCGCGGGCCTTTGTGCGAGCAATGGGCAGTGTTCAATCCAATGCTTACTTATATCACTTTACCATGAAATCCCGGGGTAAATTAGGCGCCGTCCTGGGTGCTCATCATGGTGCCGAAATACTGTATGTTTTTGATAACCTGGATCAAGGACGTACGGAACCCGACGAAAATCAAAAGGCCTTGGCCAAAGCCATGAGTTCTTATTGGATTTCCTTTGCCAAAACGGGAAATCCCAACACGGAGGGTTTATTGCCTTGGCCTGCTTACAGTATTGAGGATGATCAGCACCTCGAATTCGGTGAGCAGATTAAAGTGGGACGCCATCTCCGGAAAGCAGCCTGCGATCTTTTCGATAAAAGCATGTTGGAGTCCAAAATCAGACGTTAGATATTTTGGATATGCGGACAAATAGGTGAAAGTTTTTTTCTTCAATATCCAGCTGCCGGAATTAATCGTGTAATTCCGAAAAAACGTCGGTCGGGCTTTCCAATTCAAATGACCTGTAATTACTCGATAACCTCCCCTTAATAGACAAATGATAATTTTATTTCAGCCTGATGTCGTTTATACCGATATGTTATTCGATGTAATACATCAGAGCCCGCCGAAATCAATTTTTCTGTATAGGCATCATATCGACATGATTTATGAACTGCCGGATAAGGTATTTTGGGGCTGGTTACTTAGCATACTAACTATTGAAAGGGGTTTTATTGATGATGAAATTAATCGTTGCGGATGATTCCCGCCTAATACGCGGTATCATCGATAAAGCGGTTGCATCGATTGGCTTTAAGGCGATTCAGGCGGATAACGGCAAAGAAGCGTTGAGCCTCCTGAATGCCAACAAAAAGGACGTAAGCTTGGTGCTCCTGGATTGGAATATGCCTTTTTTGAACGGTATTGATGTGTTGAAAAACATGAGGAGTGATGAGCGTCTCAAAGATATTCCGGTATTGATGATATCAACGGAGTCCGAAGACAACCGCATTAAGGAAGCCCTGAATATCGGTGCCCAGGGTTACCTGACCAAACCTTTCACACCGGAAAAATTAATTGAAGCCATTGAATTAATTCTGAATTCATCAAAAAGCCAAAAGACAACGTCATGAATCACTATTTTGGATTTGCCGCCATGGTATCGATCCATTGTTCGTTTGTGATCATGCTTCACAACCCTTTATCGTGTGCCTCCGGCAAGGAGTATTTAAAAGGAAATGGAGATCAAGTCTATGAAAAAAATTCTGGGAATTAATTGCAGCTCAAAAGTCGAAAAGGTCCTTGCCGATCTGATAGGAGAGAAAGGTCAAATGGAATATGAACCGTTTCATGACAGAATGGTTCTTGAAGGTTATCAAATGGTCGTTCTGGAGATGGGCCGGAAAGAGGAACAAACTGTACAACAAATCCGAAAGTTGCGATATGCGTGTAATTTTCAAAATATTCCCATTGTCCTCATTCATGGACGGAAAAAATATTTCTCATCACAACCCTATATGATTGCCGGAGCAACAGAGGTCCTGTCTATCCATGATCCGTCCGCCGCCTGCCGGCAGATTATAAACGGCCACTTGATCCCCAGCCGGGAACCTCTTGCCGAAGAATTTGAGTACCTGGAACCATTTATCAAAAATACCTGCCATATCCTTCAAACCATGGCGTCGATTGATGTGAAATTTAAGGAGGTCTATTTTTCAAACGCCATCAGAATCTTCGGCGATGTTTCCGGGATCATGGGATTGTCGGGCAACGCCGATGGGACCCTTGTGGTGACTTTTTTCTGGGACCTGGCCAAGATGGTTGTCGCCAAAATGATGGGCATGGAAGAAGAAAACGTGGATGCGGAACTTATTCATGATGGTGTCAGCGAATTTATTAATATGATCAGTGGCTCAACAAAAAGAGAATTTGTCGGAAAACCCTATCATTTTGAAATTTCGCTGCCTTCGGTTGTCGTCGGCCCCGGTCATCAGATCGGCCATTTGCAGGATACGTCGGTAGCCGTTTTGATATTTCAAGTGGGAGTGCATTGTTTTGCTTTACATGTGTGCATTAAACCGAAAGAGCACCGGGTCAATACCTGATAGATGGAATAAATGATCAAAATGTCGCTATTTAACTCCCAAATTGAAAATTCTTGTGGCAGACGGATATGGACATTAAAAGTTATATACTTCTGATTAATCGGGAAAAGAAATTCCTGGCGACGATTCGACAATCTCTTCTTGATGCCGGTTACCCGGTCCTCACGACGACAACGATGAGTCATGCCTTGAATTTGCTTTCCACCAATTCGATACGACTCATCATCTGCGACAGTGCCCTGGAGGATTTCAGCGGTTACGAATTTCTCAGGTTTCTGAAGAAAAATCCTTTATTGGAGAAGATCCCCTTTGTGTTTTATGTTCCTGTTCATGATCAGGGAAGTGCCGGCAAGGCTTTTGAATTAGGGGCCACTGATTTTATTGTCTATCCTTTGGATGGAAAAATATTCATTGAGCGAATAGGAGAAATATTATCTTCAAGTGGAGATCATGACAGACCCTCCCCCGCGTTGCCTAAAGAAAATATTGAAGAACATTCTGCAGAGCCCGTATCCACTTCTTTGCCGGAGAAGAAAGCGCGCCGGGAAAGCGAGCGGATTACACCAAAGTCCGATACGCATATCGAAATATCACGCGATGCCATTCTCTGGGTGCCCGGTCAAATAATGAATATCAATATGCAGGGGATCCTCATTGAGACGCCCCTGTTGGGCAGGCTGGGTATGCTCATCTACATCCGTGTACCGCTACCTCACGGCAAGTGTGTTATTGAAAGTCAGGTCAAGCATATTACGATCAGCAATCATCAGCTTTCGGCAGACATCGGGGTCGAAATAGAAGATTCCCTTGAATGGACCGAGGTATACAACTACATCACCGGTTACATCAAAACGGAGGACAAAGGAAAAGATAAAAAAGCAGCTTCCCCAGAAAAAAAATCCGAACCGAAAAAAGTGAATGAACCCCAAATGCCGATCAATACCAACACGGTCATGCTAATGGATTTCAACAAGACACGCTTTGCCGATCCGCTATTGCACAATTTCAACGATCCCCAAAGTGACAAGGCATTGGAAATTCGATTTTATCAAAGTCTCGTGGGAAAACAGTTGGGGAATTACAAGGCCGTGTCTTTCATCGGCGCCGGAACGATGGGAGGCGTCTTTAAAGGATGGGATATTGTTTTGGAGCGGAATGTGGCCCTGAAAGTCATCTCTTATAAACTTTCATCGATTGCATCGTTCCGGGAAATGTTTGTCAAGGAGGCTCGGTTTATTTCCCGGCTGAGTCATCCCAATATCGCGGAAATCTACTACATTGATCAAACAGACGATGTCCTGTATTTTGCCATGGAACTCATCAACGGCAATACCTTGGCGGATATGATCAAGGAGAGCAATAATCTAAATACCTCAAAGGGGTTGGAATGTTTTCTGACGACTTGCCGGACCCTTGATTTTGTCAGTCGGAAAAACATCATTCATCGGGACATCAAACCGGAGAATATCATGATCGATGATAAGGGCATTTTAAAGGTCGTTGATTTCGGCGTCGCCATCGTCAATGACGGGAAGAGTAAAAAAAGAAAATCGGAGGGGCTGGTGGGATCACCGCTTTATGTTTCTCCTGATTGTATTATGGGGCAACCGCTGGACAGCCGAAGTGATATATATTCCCTGGGTGCAACATTCTACCACCTTTTTTCCGGTTTCCCTCCCTTTGAGGGAGAAGATATGGAAGAAGTCCTGCTCAAACACTTAAATGAGGACTTAGTCCCTCTTAGAAAGAAAAATCCCACGATTTCAGTAAATTTGTCCGACATCATTGAAAAAATGATGGCTAAAAAACCTGAAAATAGATATCAAAGCTATCAGGCCATCATAGATGATTTGGATTATTTGATGAGTTGACCTATCAAAGGCGTCCCGCCTCAGAAAGATCACCCGGACGTCAGGGATATCTTCAACGCTGAGTTCTTATAAAAACGTCTATTCCAACTCAATGGCCCCCTTGGTTCTTTCCCGGCGCTTGCTTTCTTTTTCATCATATTCTTTCATACAGGCTGCATCTTTCCCTTCAACAAGAGAGCATTCCAGGTATTGGCTGATTTCCACAATACAGCCGCGGATAGCCTTGCCGGTCGGGGTCTTCGCTTTTGTCCCATAATCACCCGAAAATCCCATAACATTGACTCCGAGACGAAATCCCGAGGATGCGGAACTGCCCTCAACGGTCCTGGTATCGATGATTTCACCTGTCTCCACATCAATCACCTTGAGATCGACTGCCATATAAGCATTTTGTTTATCGCGTCCTACAGAGACGCCGAACATCTTGACCCCGCCTTTTTTACCGCCCGTGCCTTCTTCAAAGGCGGAAACCGTTGCAGCGACAAGGTATTTCGCTCCCGTCAGATTTCCAAGCTTTGTCGCTGTTTTAGGATTGACGAGGCCCGATGCCCCCAGTTTCTGCTCGGCGATGACCGCGTCAAGCTCTTTTCTTTCCAATACCGAAAAAGCCTTTGTGCTGGCCAACTCGGCAATGAGCATATCCTGCAGTTCCTGACCGGCCGTGACGTGCCACCATGAGGCGTGGGTATGGTTCGTGAAACGCAGGATGCCGATGCGGGGTTTTTCGTCAGCCGACGCTTCGGCGATAAAGCCAAAGATAGTAAAAAATAGAGCGGCGATGATTATTTTCTTCATAAAGCCTCCTTTGATTTATGGAACCCTCATAATCCTAAGTGGATTGTCCTGTCAGGCATTCCGAGTATAGGGGAAGGCATGCTTTTGTGTCAATTAATTTCCGTTCAAAGCCTTTTGCAGCAGGTTGATTTGAAATCTGCCAGGGGATTTTTTTAGTTCATTGAAGCCGGCTTTTAACGTGGTTTGAGTGCGTTTAGCTTTCCAGCCATAGGGCTCGACGTCTTATCCCCACAGAACCAATCCCGCTTCATATTTGTATGAGAGCTTTTTATTATAAGGCAATACGCGGACACCATAATGGTAGCGGCCGTTCAATTTAACATGATACTGGGCGCTATAGGTCAGGATGCCTTCGTCGGAATGCCCGATGATGCCCAGGGGGATACATTCCAGATTATCGGTGAACCGGCCGCCGTCAACTTTTCCAATGACGAGTTCCACCAGGATTTCTTCCAAGTCCAGTTTGCCCGGATCAATTCGTGCGTTGACGATAAGGGGCTCATCGACCACAATGGTGTCGCCATGAATCCCTTCAATCGTGACATCCAGGAATTTGACGGATGAAAAGCGCATGGGGATTTTGACCTTCCAGTCGGCGATTTCTTTGGCCAGTTTAAACGAATTCAAGGTCAGCTCACGCTGCCTTTTGGCTGTCGGCACATACATCTCACGATAGTATTGGGTGAGCATGGCCTCTGAATTGTAAGCTGGGACGATCGTCTCCATGGACCGTTTGATCATGGCGATCCATTTTTCGGGAAGTCCCGTTTCATCTCGGGTGTAGAAAAGTGGAATAATGGTGTTTTCAAGCAATGAATAGAGTGATTTGCCGTCTTCTTCATCGGCATTTGGAAGCTCCTCCGAATACTCTTTAACGGCGGGCCCGATGGTCCAGCCGTTTGTGCCGTCATAGGCCTCCGCCCACCATCCGTCGGATATACTGAAATTCAAAACGCCGTTGATCGCGACTTTCTCGCCGCTGGTGCCGCAGGCTTCATAAGGTCGGCGCGGATTATTCAACCACACGTCGACACCCTGAATGAGTTGGCGGGCGATGTGGATGTCGTAATCCTCAATAAAGAATATTTTGCCCCGAAATCGGTCGTCCTTGCAGACCTCAATGACCTTCTTGATGAGGTTTTTCCCCATTTCATCGTTGGGATGAGACTTGCCTGCAAAGACAATATGAACGGGACGGTTGGGATCATTCAAAATTTTATCCAGGCGGTTCAGATCCGAAAGGATGAGATCCGCCCGTTTATAAGGGGCAAATCGCCGGGAAAAACCGATCAGCAGCGCCGCGGGGTTAATCTTTGAAAAGAGTTCTTCGCTCCAGGATTTTGCATAGCCGTATTTTGCCCACTGCTTAATGGTTTGGTCCCTGATCATGTTAATGGCTTTTTGCTTAAGTTCGTAGCGCAAGCGCCATAACAAGCTGTCGGAAATGTTATGCACCCGTTTCCATCGTTCCTTGTTGGTGATGTCCTTTTCCCATCCGGCTTCCAGATAAACATTTAAGAGATCCTTCATTCTGGGGGCGATATAGGACATCATATGAACGCCGTTTGTTATGGAATTGATGGGAATTTCCGAATAATGAAGCCCTCTCCAGACATCCTTCCAGATCGCTTTGGATATCTGTCCGTGAATTTTGCTGACGGCATTACTCATATGGGATGTTTTCAGGGCCAGAATCGTCATGAAAAACGGCTTGTCCTCACCCGTATCCTTTTTCCCCAACTCCCAGAATTGGGACCAGGAAATTCCGGACCACTTAACGAAATTCGCAAAGTAATGCGCCATTAAATCTTTGGAAAACCTTTCGTTGCCCGCTTCGACCGGCGTGTGGGTCGTGAAAATGGTGCTGCCGCGAACCACTTCGCTGGCCTCATCAAATGTCAGACCTTCTTCCATCATCAGATTGGCAATGCGCTCGAAAATGAGAAACGCGGAGTGTCCTTCATTAATATGGTATACACAGGGGTTTATACCCAGTTTTTTCAAGAGCCTGATTCCGCCGACCCCCAGGAGTATTTCCTGTTCCATTCGTATTTTCTGGTCTGCAATATAGAGGTTGGTGGTTATTTTTCTATCCTGAACGGTGTTGCGCGCCACATCCGTATCCAAGAGATAAAGGGAAACCCTGCCGATCTTCAATTGCCAAATGTTGGCAAATAGGGTGCGGCCGGGGAGTTCGAGGGATATTTGGACTTCATTTCCGCGTTCATCCTGGATGATGTTGATCGGCATATTGGGCAGGTCGTTTTCCTGATATTGCGCCAATTGGATACCGTTTTTGTCAATGACTTGTTTAAAAAAGCCGAATTTATACAGAAGACCCACGCCGACCAGAGGAATGTTCAGGTCACTGGCCGTTTTCAGATGGTCCCCGGAAAGAATTCCCAAGCCGCCAGAGTATATGGGAAGACATTCGTGAAGGCCATATTCGGTGGAAAAGTAGGCAATGGGTGACGACCATTTGATTTCTTTTGATTTCTCCAGGTCCGGAGGGCACGTTTTATCGTTCATGTAGTCGTCAAATTCCTGGAGAACACGCGAATACAGATTAACGTAGGAGGCGTTATTTGCGGAGCTGGTTATCCTTTCCGGCGGGACGGCCTCGATCATCTTAACGGGATTGTTTCCTGTTTTGTCCCATAGCCTTGGATAGAGGGTCGCAAAGACATCCAGATGACGGGGATTCCAACTCCACCAGAGGTTATAGGCCAGCTCCCGCAGGCGGGCAATATTTTCCGGAAGATTGGCAACGGCGGTAAATGTCCGGAAATGGGGCTGTGTCGATACGACGCCGGCATAGGTATATTTTTTTTCGGCTTTATATTCTATCGAGGCCAGCTTTTCCACTCGATCATCGGCGATATCCACCGCTTTTTCATAGGCCTTGAGATACTGGTCAAAGAAATGGCTCCAATCGGCCTGAACGGCGACAGCGCGAACCTGTTTGCGTCTGACCTGCATTTCCCCTTCATCCCAGGATAGGACCTCTCTGAGGGTTTGGTATAAATGGTTTTCAATAGAGCTCGTATCCCGGCCTCTGCGTTGGATCAGCATCACGCCGCTGTTTTCTCCCAAGGTGTTTTGAACCCAGAGGCCGAAGCCGGCCTGATCCGTCGTTATCGTGGGTACGGCGTAAGCGGCGCTTTCCAGCGGCGTATATCCCCACGGTTCATAATAAGAGGGAAAAACGCCAAGATCACAACCGGACAGGGCTTCGTAATAAGGCATGTTGAGAAGCCCGTCGTGACCGTTCAGATAGGCGGGGATGAAAATAATATTGACTTTGTTTTCCGGCCTGTTATGCAGGCCCAAACGGTTACAGGTCTGCAGGATCGGATCGGACGCTTCATAATGAAGCCGGTGTGTTGCTATGGGGGGATTGCCATGGTCCGATTTTGTATACTCGCCCTGAAGGGTGGGGATCAAATCCGTGTGTCCGCCCAGGATAAATAGATAGGCCAAAACAGGGTCCGCCGTTTCTTTATCGAGGCGGCCTAAGGCGGTCAGGAAGACATCAACGCCTTTGTTATGAAATTCGTAACGTCCGGATATTCCCATGATTTTTGTATTGGCATGGAAATCCCTGCGGAGAAAGCGGCCGGCGGCTTCCAGAAGTTTTTCTTTGGCTTTCAAGGAGGGGGTGCGGTTTTCCGTCAGGTCGGGAATATGTTCTATGTCCAAACCGTTGGGCGTCACGAAATCCGGTTGTCGGCCGAGGAAATTTTTGGCCTCCATAGCGGTGATATCACTGACGGTTGTGAAACAGTCCGCTTCGCGTGCCGTAACGGATTCCATCGAATATTTTGCCGCAATGTTCAGCGCGCTCGCTTCCCGATGCGGTGAGATATGTTCCATACCCGAATAAATATCCATGCCCGAGCCGGCCAGACTTCTTCCCAGAATGGTGGCGTGGGTGGTGAAAACGGTGCCGATATCCGGTAAGGATTTTTTGAGACACAGCAGCCCGGCGCCCGTCATCCATTCATGAAATTGTGCCGTGGCCGGCAGGCCTTCCGGCTTAACCTCCAAGTTGTAAACGGTTTCGATCACCTCGCCACAGGCATAACTGAACATGACCGGTTCGATATAATCCCATCCGCCGGCAATGGAATCGACACCGTAATCTTCCCAAATTCGATATAGAAGCTGATCTTTATCGTATTTTTTAGAATAACCGACGAGGATGACTTTCGGTTCTCCCGGAATTTTCCAGCGGCCGAAGCGGCAGGGAATTTCTTTGATGGCCGTGCCTTCACGGATTTTTGTCCAGAAATCCTCATCCGTTTCTTCGAATTCAAGGTTCGTTTTGATGTCCGGACCTAAGAGAATATAGCGGTCACCGAAAGAGCGGATGGCTTCCCTGAGTTTGCTGGTGATAACGGTATAAATGCCGCCTACTTTATTGCAGACCTCCCAACTGACTTCAAATAGATAACCCTGCTGACTCGGTTCCATTCGTGCTGCTCCTTGTGGGCGTATTAACATGTTCCTCATCGATCAATCGCTTTTTAGCCAACTGGCGAGAAAAATCGTCGATAATGTTCATGTAGTTGATGTAGGCATCATAGGGGGATGGATAGGGATTAAAATATTTATGAACATCTCCATCGGAAAACCACTTATTGCACATATAATAAAAATGGTCCGAGGTTTGGAGTAAGCGCCATATCTGAATCAGGTCTTCATCCTCGCTTTGGAGTACTTCTTCTTCCAGTTCATAGATGGCGCGACTCGCGTCCCGTTGGAGGGCGTTTCCCAGCCAGGCCGTCAGATCTCTTTCCACATCGGCCCAGGAAATAAAGAAAGGGACGTCCAATGAAGCCACAGGGGCGTGGTCTTTCACAACCTCTTGGGGGGTTTGAAATTTAAAGCCTTCTTGTTTCAGAATTTCTTCCGGGAGTCTTTTTATAAAATCAAAAATACCCGTTTCCCGCCATTGATGTTCCCCGAATGTTTCGTAATCCATAAACAGATTGATGACTTGTCCTGATTCACCGGCCCGGTGAATCCAATGGGCATATTTCTCCACGTTCAATGGATATTCAGGCCAGTTCCGGTCGGAAAAACGAAACGCAATGTCATCGGACAGGCGATAATTTTTCAACAGCAGACATAAATTGTCATGGCCGGACGGCCGGTAAATAAAGTTCGGACTTCGCCAGTCGAGAACTTTGTCGGCCCCCTCCGTTAGGATTGTCTTATAGCCCATCTGCTCCACGCAGGCGGCAAGATCGTTGTTGTAAATAAACTCCGTGTTGCGGAACGTCTCGCCCCGCTGGCCGAAAAGGGCCTGAATTCTGTCTTGGTGCAGCAAGACCTGTTTTTTGAATTCTTCGGGGGAAAAGATACAGGCGAGGGAATGATAGTACGTTTCGTTGAGAAATTCAACGCAGCCCGTATCGGCAAGCTGCCTGAAACTGTCCAGGACGTCCGGGCGGTATTTTTCCATCTGATCGAGAATCGTGCCGCTGATGGAATAGGCTATTCGAAATGCCCTGTCATGTTTTTTGATCAGGTCGAGCATGACCTTGTTTGCCGGGAGGTAACATTTTTCCGAAACCTTATCGAGAATCCGACGGTTCTGATCCGTGTCCCAATAATCATGGACATGATCGATTTGAAAATAGGAATAATGCCGGAGCCTCAACGGTTGATGAACCTGGAAGTAAAAACATATACTGGCCATTTTTCCGTCCTCATAGGTTGAATAAGTTAAAAGACAATCCCGATTCATCTGGTCGCTGGAAATGACGGGACGAATCCGAATTCATGAACGACAGTACTTGATATTCAATCGTGGATATGCCATTTTCATGCCATATTTTCTTTCGTATCGACCATAGCTATGACTTCATAAGGCTTTGATATGTCGCTACGATTTTTTCCGCGGCTGTTTCCCATCGGATTTGTTTGATTTTTTCCCTCGATCGGCCGACAATTTCATCAAAAAGGACGGGATACCGGAGGACGGAAATAATTTTATTGGCCATTTCATCGACATCCCAGAAATCCACTTTCAGGGCGTACTTGATAATTTCCGACACGCCGGACTGTTTGGAGATGATAACCGGGACATCATATAGCATCGCTTCCAGAGGCGAAATGCCGAAGGGTTCCGACACGCTGGGCATGACATACAAATCGCTTTGGGCAAACATTTTTTCGACATAGGCGCCTTTCAGAAAACCGGTGAAATGGAAATTCTTTCCCAGTCCCAGCTCGGCCACGCGATCGACCATACGGGGCATCATGTCGCCCGTTCCCGCCATGACAAATGTCAGATCCGGAAAGGCCTTTAATACCTTTGCGGCTGCTTCGATGAAATAATCCGGTCCTTTCTGAAGTGTAATACGACCGAGATACAGGACCACCTTTTTTTGGTTGTTTTTCTTCGGCAGATTGTAAATATTGCCTGCTTCCGATTGGGAAACGGCATTGTGAATCACCGTTACACGATCAGGATCGATATGGTAAAGGCTGACGATCCGGTTTTTCGTGTAGTTGCTGACGGCAATGATCCGATCAGCCCTTTGCATGCCGTAGCGCTCAATGTCATAGATGTCACGGTTGATATTTTCGCCGCTGCGGTCGAATTCAAGGGCGTGTATATGTAAAATGAGGGGTTTGCCGCTGGCCTTTTTGGCTCGTAGGCCGGCAAAGACCGTCATCCAGTCGTGGGCGTGGATGACATCGAAAGCATACTGCTTTGCCACACTGCCGGCCACATCGCCGTAACGGGACACTTCAGCGATCAAATTCGGTCCATAGTTGCCCGTGCTCTGCAGAAACCATTGATATTCGCTTTTCATTTCCGCCTGCCGGGCCGCCCCGTATCTCAGGTTTTCATACTCTTCCGGATTGAGGTAGGGAGAGAGAATAGAATCGATCGGTCTGATCTGTAATTTCGTAAAGTCGATGTTTCCATTGGAAAGTTCCGCATCCGCAGATTCGCTATGGACCGATGAAATGGGAACATCGGCTGCGGAAACGAGTTCGACATGGGTGTTCCCCTTGTCGCCTATTACTTTCGGCAGGACAAAAATGACGTCATGACCGAGACGCGTCATGGCCTTGGTCATACCGAAACAAGCCGTTCCAAGACCGCCGCTGATATAGGGTGGGAATTCCCAACCAAACATGAGAACTCTCATGGCTCCATACCCCCCTCTCTTACAGGGTAAAATTATTTCAGATGAACGGATAATAAAAAGCGCTTTGGATTATCAAAGGGTTAAGGCGCTGTGCTGTCGCATAACAATGTGAGACATAAAATATAGGTTATCTGTCAATCAGCTGATGTCAGAATATTGATTTATCATTAAACTTGTCCCCTGACAAAGTCAAGTCAAAAAATGTTAGGATTCATATGTGGAACATGCAATATTCAAAGCAAGCGGCGAATAATCGGGTTGTTTGAAAAAGCTGCCGTCGGCAGAAAGGAAATACTACTTTCGTGTTACTATCGAATACAGTCTAATCACCTCCGCGACGCTCCAGGCCTGGGCGATGCAGCCGTTGGGTCGGTGAGGCGGATCGCCGTCAAAGATTTCGGAGATGGAGCCGATACCGCCGTCTTGCAGATGTTCTCTTAAAAATGAGCGGATCAGATCCAGAAGAAACGATTTCGCCGCTTCCTTGTCCCGGCTGACCCGAAGATAGGCTTCGCCGAAATGGCCGAACAGCCAGGGCCAAACAGTACCCTGATGATACGCGCTGTCCCGCTGGGTACTGTCTCCGCCGTATAAACCCCGATATCTTTTGTCGGACGGTGAAAGTGTCCGTAGCCCGACCGGCGTCAGGAGATGTTCTCTGACCACATGGACGACACGGGTGGCCTGGGCGTCCGTCAAAGGGGAGTAGGGGAGGGATATGGCCAGGATCTGGTTCGGCCGGATGGCGGGATCGGCATGATCGTCTTGGATGCAATCCGCTAAATATCCCTCACTTTTCAACCAAAAAGCGTCAAAAAATGAACGGCGGATCATATCAGTAAGCTCGGCCCAGGCCGGCTCTTGATCGCCGAATCGAATTGCCAGGTCCCGGGTGAAGCACAGGGCGTTGTACCAAAGGGCGTTTATTTCAACCGCGTATCCCCAACGCGGTGTAACGGGCTTTCCGTTTGATATGGCGTCCATCCAGGTCAGCTGCGTCGACGCATCCCCCGCATGCAGGAGCCCGTTTTCTTTGTTCATAAAAACATTAAATGCCGTGCCGGCCATGAAATTTTTGACCATGCTTTTCATCACCGGCCATAGCTTATCTTCGATCAGTTTGATGGCCTTCGTGTAAATGAGCATTTGCTGGACGGCCCAGAAGTACCACAGAGACGCGTCAATGGAATTGTAGGATTTCATCGCTTCGTCTTCGGAAAAATAATTGGGCAGGAGGCCGTCTTTTTCATGGCGGGCAAGCATCGTCAAAATATTGATGCCTTCCTCATGCCGGTGGCGGCAGAACGTCAAGCCGGGCAGCGAAATCAAGGTGTCTCGTCCCCAATCGGTGAACCAGTGATAGCCGGCAATAATCGCCGGCCGGCCCGCAGGCGTATGAATCATGAACCGGCCGCCTGCCGTCATCAGAGCTTCCATATTTCTCCGGTCATCGTCGTTGGTAATTGCCGCCGATATTTTTCTGCTTTTATTTATTTCGTAAAGTCTTCTTTCTGTTTCTTCCTCCCACTGCTTTGGATGATCTGCGGCATTGTCGTATGTGGACACGGAGATGATAACGGTGGCTCCTTGGTTCACCGGAATGTCCAGAGTGCCCGGCCGAAAGAGGTCTTCATGGGCGTCGAATCCCCTTTCTTTTTCTATGGGGTATTCGAACCGGTTGTACCAGACGGGATCAGCGGAGAATTGGAATTCAACATTGGTTTGAATATAGAGCGGCGGCATGCCCTCATAGGGTTCGATTTTGAAGCCGTCGGGCAACGCGGCGGTTGCGCCGTTCAGATAGGTATTTGTTTCGGCGAGGTGGTGATATCCCCGATACGCCAGAAAGGGCATGATCCGGAGCCGACCTGAATTTTGTTCGGGGCAGCGCTCGATGTCATATTTGATGAGGATGCAATCCTCGCCATGGATCATCATAATCGATTTACGGATCTGGAGACTTTCTGTTCGGTAAATGAACTGATGGCAGACATCGAGGATATATTCTTTAAAATAGGGCATAACGGGTGGAAACAGCAGGCCGGGGTACCGGTGCTGCGACAGAAACACCTCTTCATCCGGCCAGACGATGGCGTCCTCAAATTTGGAAAGCAGAACATGCCTGCCGGGCGGCGACTGGAGGTTTGCGACCAGCAGGCCGTGGTATTTGCGTGTATGACAGTTCACGAGGGTGCTGGATGCATATCCGCCCCGGCCGTTGGTATCAAGCCATTCCAGATTCAACGGCTCACGGCCTGTGTTGGATGATTGAGGGAAGTCGATGCAAATCATTCAGGACACCTTTGTGAGGTTTAAGGAACAAGGTACAAGGAACAAGGAGCAAGGTTCAAGGGGCCGGGAACAGGGGATCAAGACGCCCGAAAGATCTCAACGCCGTCCGGCGGCTTGAAGTTAAAAAAGTGATCGGGGATCTTTTTGTTAAATTCCATATTCTCAAAGGTGATCTTCGTAACGTTTCCGTAATCGTCGGCGAAACGGCACATGATGATTTGGTAGGTTTCTTTTTCAATGGTGACATGCAGCTGCTTGACGCCGATGTCATTTTCTTTGGGTGTCAGAGTTAAAAGATAGTTGCCTGTTTTGTCAAGGGAATCGGGCTGTGAGAAGTCGACCTGAAAGTCATCGCCGATCTTTCCCATCCCCGTTAAAAATTTCAGAATGATCCCGGATCTGAACATTTGATCCGTGCTCTGCCAATAGACAATATGGTCGTCAGGCATATACAACCAGGCCTCCCTGGGGTTGAGAATCAGCTTCTTCTCTTTCGGTTTTGTGTAATGCCAAAACATACGTTTCGGATTTTTGAAGTAGACGACGCCCTCTTCACGCTCCGTTTTTTTCAAAGTCTTCAGGGTCATTTCCTGAACGAACGTTGCCTTAAAATCCGAGACCTTCTCGTAGCTTTTTTGGACCTGCTCGACGACGTCTTCAACGGTTGCGGAAAGGGCATTTTTCGGCATTGCCGGAATCAGCGCCATCGCGATTGCGGTACAAACCAACAAGATGCCGGGTAAAAATATTGTCTTGCCATGGGAGGGGAAAGCCAAACGTCTCAGCCTGTTTTTCATTTTTCTTTTAGGTTTTGAATAAAATTAATTATCAAATTTCTCTAAAAAATGAAATGCAATGGCACACTTTTTTCAGAGAGTTAATATCTTGACGTATCGGAGACGATAAACGTAAGACATCGAAATAAAATATATATCTTATTGTAATTATTAATATTATTTGTTGCCTAAACCTTATGCAATGAGGTGTAATATCGTAAAAATTGGAAGCTTATGGACTTTGTCAACAGGCTTATCAACAGGTCTGTCCACATCACTGTGGATGGCATGACCCAGTAGCCGGATTAAGTAAAAATATCGTGTGTTTTTTATCTAACCGGAAATTTTCACCCGCCATCCGAAGGGGTCTTCCTTCTCGCCGTATTGGATTTGCAGTATTTCATTGTATAGCTTCTGCGTCAGGCTTCCGATCCCGCCGCCGTTGATGACGTAGACCTGGCCTTTGTAATTGATCTGGCCGACGGGCGAAACAATCGCCGCGGTCCCCGAGGCAAACACTTCTTTGAGCGATCCATCGGCCTGGGCGGCAACGATCTCCTCCATGGACAAAGACTTTTCATCGACCTTGATGCCCCAGCTCCGGGCCAGACGGATCACGGAGTCGCGGGTGATCCCCGGCAGGATCGTGCCCGCCAAAGGGGGCGTGAATAACTCGTCGTTAATGACAAAGAAAATATTACTCGTTCCCACCTCTTCAACATATTTCCTCTGGATGGCATCGAGCCAGAGCACCTGCGTATAGCCCTGATCGATGGCGATTCGGCTGGCGAAGAGGCTGGCCGCATAGTTGCCGGCCGCCTTGATGGCGCCGATGCCGCCGCGGGCGGCGCGCACGTACTCGTCGCTGACAAAAATCTTTGTCGGGCTGAAGCCTTCCGGATAGTAAGCCCCGACCGGTCCCACAACGATGAAAAAAAGATATTCATTGGAAGGGTGAACACCCAGGGCCGGTTCCGTGGCAATCATGGTCGGACGGATATACATCGACGTGCCTTCCCCACGGGGAATCCAGCCTTTCTCCAGGATAACCAGTTTTCTTATGGCATCCATCACGAGATCAGGATCGATGGTGGCCATGCAGAGCCGTTCGGCGGAGGCATTCATTCGTTTGATGTTCTCCGTCGGCCGGAAAAGAAATATCTCGTCGTTTTTCCCTCGGTAGGCCTTGAGACCCTCAAAGATTTCCTGCCCATAGTGCAGGCACATGGCCGTGGGGTCCAGTTCGAGGGACCGATAGGGTTCAATGACGGGATCGTACCATCCCTTGTCGCCGTGATACTTGACGGTAAAAAAATGATCCGTAAAGATCTTTCCGAATCCCAATTTCGATTCATCGGTCGGCTTCTGCTTCAATTTATCCGGCGTTGCCTGGACAATTCTGATTTCCATTTTTATGAGTTCCCCCTTATCCTAGCAATTTGACTCGTCCTGAACGATTCCGGACATGTCAAAGTCAATGTGAAGGAATTTTACTACCACTAAATCAATTTTCGATCAAGATTTCTGTATTGAATGGCTTCCGCAATATGGGACGATCGGATGTGATCTTCCTGTTCAAGATCGGCGATGGTTCGGGCGACTTTCAGGATGCGGGTGTAGGCGCGGGCGCTCAAACCCAGTTTGTCCACGGCCATTTCCAGCAGCTTTTGCGATTCATCGTCGATTTTGCAATACTGCCTGATCTGTCTGTCCGACATGCGGGCGTTGAAAAGCGTCTTCGTGTGGCTGAATCGCTTATTTTGGCGGAGGATGGCTTCATGGATACGGTCTTTAATCCTGGCCGATGATTCCCCGGATGACGGCTTCGTCAGGTCCCGGTACTGAACGGACGGCACTTCGATATGAATATCGATCCTGTCCATGAGAGGACCAGAAATCCTGGACTGATACTGACGGATTTGCGGGGCGCTGCAGCGGCACGCCCGGCGCTGATCGCCGTAATAGCCGCAGGGGCAGGGATTCATCGCAGCGACCAGCATGAAGTTGGCCGGATAGGTGGCCTTGTAGGAAGAACGGGTGATGGTAATCTGACCGTTTTCCAGGGGTTGCCGGAGCGCCTCGAGGACGTTCTTCCTGAATTCCGGAAGCTCATCGAGAAACAGAACACCCTGGTGGGCGAGGCTGATTTCACCCGGTCTGGGGCTTTGTCCGCCGCCCACCAGACCGACGTCGGATATGGTGTGGTGGGGTGCCCGGAAGGGTCTCGCCCCGATGATTGTTTCTTTTCTGTCGAGCAGACCGGCAACAGAGTAGATCTTGGTGGTTTCGACGGCTTCCTCGAACGTCAGTTCCGGGAGGATTGTGATGAGGCGCTGGGCCAGCATGGTCTTGCCGGAGCCGGGCGGCCCGATCATGAGAATATTATGACGGCCGGCGGCGGCGACTTCCAACGCCCTTTTGGCCTGTTCCTGTCCGTTGATTTCACTGAAATCGAAAGGATAATCAAGGCTTTTTGTGAATATATCGGCAATATTCATCTGGAAGGGCGGGATCTCCAGCGCGCCACGCAGGAATTCGACAACATCGGGCAGCGTGTCGACGGGAAAAACATTAACGGCATCCACCATGGCCGCTTCCGGGGCGTTTTCCCGAGGGACGATGACACCCCTGATGCCCAACTCCTTGGCCTTGAACGCCGCCGAAAGGACACCCCCGACGCCCTTGAGGCCGCCGTCCAGCGAGAGTTCCCCAATCAGAATGTAATCCTGCAGGCCGTTCGATTCGATGACGCCTTCGGCGGTCAGAATGCCGACGGCAATGGGCAGGTCGAAGCCGGTGCCTTCCTTTTTGATGTCCGCCGGGGCGAGATTGACGGTAACGTGATTACTGGGGAAAGCATAGCCGGAGTTCTTGATGGCGGCCTTGATCCGGTCCTTACTCTCCCGAACGGCCACATCCGGTAGGCCGACCGTGGAAAACTGGGGCAGCCCCTGAGAGATGTCCACTTCCACATCCACGGGATAGGAGTCGATGCCGATCACAGCGGCGCTGGTGACTTTGACGATCAAGGTGTTATCCGTTCCTTATATATATATGAGTAATTCAAGATATAACCGACTTGACGACCACGCTAAAATTCCAATTTTGTCATTTCATGTAAAGACTTTAATTATCATTCATTCCTGTCGTTCTTACGCAGGCGGGAGTCCAGAGAAAAAAGATCATATTGTTCTGGTTCAAATCAAGACTCACATTGGTATAGCGGACTTGGCATAGATTATATAAAGGTACAATTCCTAATATTATACTGCTTGAGAAGAAACTTATAGAAGTTGTCAGATTTGGGCAAGTAAAATCTTTGTTATTAAAAAAATAAATAAATAATTCTTGACAATCTTTTATTAATTAAATATGTGCTTAAAAAAATATTAAATTAAATTTATTAACACTTTCATTAATCTAATAAAAAAGAACCACCAACAGCTTGTCAAAGTATCAATAAATCATTCATACGTGGGTTATGACAAATACAATCCAGAAATGTCATTGCCCTATGCCATACAATTTATTTGAGCCGCTTTAGTATTAAACAAACATATATCTTGTACCTGCTTGGGTAGAGACAAGTCATTTTGAAGGAGCAAAGTGCATGAGAAATGTTTGAATTATTGCAGAGGTTTCTCATGGTATCACAAATGAAAGAATGCCAGATGATAGATAAGAAGATGTTGTTAATGAGATATACAAAATATTATTAGGAGGTTATGCCATGGAAAAATGGGGGGGGGTAGCTACTTGTTTATTAACGGTTATAGTCTTCATACTTTTCATTCCGCTTCAAAGCTTCAGCGCTGATGAAGAAAAAAATCTAACGGAAAATAAAGCAACTCTTACCTATGCGTCATTATCGTCCAGTGAATCACCAGCCGCAGAATCCAGCGAAGAGGTTATGGCCTCTGAAGATACGGAGCGGAGTAACACCCTTGCTGATGCATCCGTTAAAGAAAAGAAAGATAAAAGCAGCGAGGAAGCAGAAGCCGCTGCGACAATGTCCACGATGTCCACTACCTCCGGTGGTGCGGGAGGCGGATCCGACAGCTTGATGGGTATGTCGGGTGTGAACATCGGCGAAATCTCAAACACAGGTGCGCTCAATCTGAGCATACCCATAGTCGTTCCTCCCGGCAGAAAAGGCATCGCACCGAATCTCAGTATTTCTTATAACTCCAATAAGGGCAACGGCCCGCTCGGCGTCGGTTTTGATATTGGCCTGGGCGCTATTCAGAGATCCACCAAATGGGGCATTAACTGGGCCAATGATTATTATGATACCGATGACCGGACCTTTGTCTTCGTTTCAGGAAACGGCTCGACCTCCGAACTGGTCAGAAGAGAGGATTGGGGATTGGATTATTATGGCAGTAAAATTGAAGAGGCCTTTAACAAGTATCACAGAGAACCTGCAGGTGGTTGGATAGTTACTACCAAGAACGGAACGAAATATTTTTACGGTACAACAACTGATTCCCGGCAGGAAAACGACAATGGCATTTTTAAATGGTTTCTTAATAAAGTGCAGGACACCAATGGGAATTACATGACGATTTCCTATCTACCGCCGGATCAAGGCGAAATATACATTGATGAAATTCAATATACGGGACACACCGTACCTAGCACCGACAAATTCCGTTACATTCTTTTATGACAATGTGAGACCTGACAAACCGCACATGTACACGACAGAGTCGCTGATCGTGACCGCTAAGCGACTGATGACGATTGTAGTTAGAGGCGATAATCAAATCGCAAGGATTTATAAATTGGATTATACGCAAAGCGCCAGCACCGGCCGCTCATTACTGAAATATGTTCAGGAATATGGAAATGATGCGGGTGTCGATCCTGGGGGCATTGTGATACCCGGACAGACGCTTCCTTTGTCCCCTGTTTCTCTTGACTGGAATGAGCAGAAAGCCCATTCGTTTTTAACGGGGCAAGAATTCTTAATGGGGTTTAGTAATAGTTGTTTTTGTGGAAATGAATGTATGGACTTTCCACATTTGGCCTTTGGGGACTTTAATGGCGACTCCAGAGCAGATATTATCCTTCCCGCAACGGAGGACGGTAAAATAATCAAGTTTTCCAATGGCGACGGGACGTTTACAGACGGCCCGGATATTCCTGAGACCAGTCCAGGACAATGGGCCAATTGCAATTATGGTGACTTTAACGGTGACGGCAAGACGGATATCGTTCATCTTGTGTGCAATTTTCCACAATTTCAAATGAACTTCCGAATCAAGTTTTCCAATGGAGACGGTACATTTACAGATAGTGCCCTTATCCCCTTTAATGATGATAATAATAATCAATATTCCAATAATATTTCATATAGAGATTTTGATGGCGACGGCAAAATAGATATTATTTATCACACGACCACTGAAAACGGCAAACGAATCAGATTTTCCAACGGCGACGGTAAGACGGATATTATTTATCTTAGGGATTCATATGGCACCATGCGAATCAAGTTTTCCAACGGTGACGGCACATTTACTGACAGTGACTTTTTTTACATAGAAGATATCTACAGTTGGGGCCCGTTAAATTTACATCTAATTTTGAAATATGGCGACTTTAACGGTGATCAAAGAACAGATGTTCTATATAAGACGACTTCAGGAGGCTTCAGGATCAAATTTTCCAATGGTGACGGTACGTTTACGGACGGGGAAATATTTTACTTGGACATGTTTAATGGCTGGTTTACTCAGCTTGCCGACTTCAACGGGGACGCTAAAATATTCAACTTTCGCACACAATTAAAAGATTCTATCACTTTGTATTCTAACAACAAACGGCGATATTTTGCCAAGCAATTAGCCACC
>JAFGLN010000064.1 GCA_016928025.1 Deltaproteobacteria bacterium | reverse complement strand
TTTGTTCTGTTGAGAGAAAAAATATGAAAACCAAAGGGGGAACCATCAAATCGATGCTATCGGGGGATATTCAAAGTAATGCTCATAAATATTACGATATGCAGAACAAATCGCACGCTTCGACTATATAATGAAACTGCAAATAATGATTTATGGATGATTGGTGTTAAAGAGGGATAATTGAATAATATAACTTGACAAAATATAATATGCCGCTATACTGAATCCAGTTTACGTTAAGTGGCTTTAGTAGACGGAAGCCGACCATCGAGAAAAATTGAATGTGCCGTTTCCATACCTGTCTATGCTGCTGATTGAGGAAAGGGGCTTCGGAAAACAGGTAAAACAGGAGGACGTCTGATGTCTGCCTTCATTCACAAAACCGTCGGCAATCTTATTCGGGAGCCGGCAATTCGACAGCCGGATTATCCCGCTCTGATTCATCCACAATCCGGAATCCGTCAGACATACGGTGAGTTTTACAAGACTTGCCGAGACGTTGCCAAGGGGTTGATGGCCCTGGGCATCAAGCGGGGAGATCATGTTGCCGTCTGGACAACGAACATTCCCGAGTGGGTCTACCTGCAATTTTCCCTCGGCATGGTGGGCGGTATTCTGGTTACGGTCAACACGAACTATCAGTCCCACGAATTGGAGTACATTCTCAAACAGTCGGATATCACGAACCTGTTTATCATGGAATCCTACCGGACCGTCAGCTTCTATGATATCACCCGTACCGTCGTCCCGGAACTGGATCGTTATGGGCCGGGAGGGCTTATGTCGGACAATCTTCCTGAGCTCAAAAATGTTGTTTACATCGGCGCAAGAGAGGAAATTCCGGGAATGTTCCGCTTTCAGGAAGTTGTTCAAATGGGCCGAGATGTGACGGAAACAGCGCTGGACGACCGGATGCATAGCCTTGATGATAATGATGTTATCAATATTCAATATACGTCGGGAACAACGGGTTTCCCGAAAGGGGTTATGCTCACCCACCACAACATCGTCAACAATGCCCGCATGGTGGGCGATGTCATGGGAATGTCCCATCGGGACCGCCTCTTGATTCAGGTCCCCTTTTTTCATTGCTTCGGTTGTGTCATGAGCACATTGAACTGCGTTTATCACGGTTCCGTCATGGTTGTTGCAGAGTTTTTTGATCCGCTCAAAGCCCTGGAGTTCATAGATAACGAAAAATGTACCGCTGTCAATGGTGTCCCAACCATGTTCATCGCCATTCTGAACCATCCGGAATTCGATCGCTACGACGTGACCACCCTCCGGACGGGCATTATGGCTGGAGCGCCTTGCCCTGTCGAAACGATGAATCAGGTGCGCACGAAGATGCACTGCCCCGAGGTGGTTATCGCTTTCGGTCAGACTGAATCGGCACCGGTCATGACCATGACCAGACGAGACGATCCCGTGGAATTGCGGGTCTCGACAGTGGGTCGTCTCCTGCCCGATGTGGAAGGCAAGATCATTGATCCCGAGACGGGTAACGATCAGCCCGCCGGTGTCCAGGGGGAAATTGTCACCCGAAGCGCCTGTGTCATGAAGGGCTACTATAAGATGCCCGAGGCGACAGCCGCCGCTGTCGACCGGGACGGCTGGCTCCATACAGGGGATTTGGGGGAAGAGGACAGCAATGGCTATTTTAAGGTGACGGGACGGCTGAAAGACATGATCATCCGGGGAGGAGAGAATATTTATCCCAAGGAGATCGAAGAGTTTCTTTATACCAATCCCAAAGTGGCGGATGTGCAGGTCGTAGGGATCCCGGACGATAAATACGGTGAACAGGTTCTGGCGGTGATACAGCTCAAACCGGGTGAAACGGCGACAGCTGAAGAATTTCAAGCCTTCTGTAAGAATCGGATCGCCCGCCATAAAATTCCGCGCTATTGGGAATTTGTAGAGGCTTTCCCCATGACGGCCAGCGGCAAGATTCAAAAATATAAACTGAGACAGACCTATACGGAGCAATATACATCTCATGAATGGAAAGGGGATTCCATGACGAACGGCAGGGAAATCAGTATTGGGGAACTGGCAAAGAGCCTGGAGATGAGCCAGCGGACCATCAGGTATTATGAAGAGATCGGACTCCTCAACTCCGTCAAACGCGTCGAAGGGGGCCGGCGGATCTATACCGATGTGGACCTGCGGCGGCTCAAACTGATCAAGCGTTTAAAAATCATGGGTTTGTCGCTTTTCGAAATGCAGGAACTCGAAGCCATGTGGACGTATGAAAAATCGAACGACAAGGTTCTCAAAAGACTCCTTGAACTGCTGGACGATCATCTTAGACGAATCGACGAGCGTGTTGAAGACCTTAATGTCCTGAAAAACGAAATTACGGAGTACCGGGAACGGATCCGTTCAAAGATAGCGTCATGAATAAGGAGGGTTTTATGAATTATCTGCTGCAACCTAAAAAGTACGGCAGCCTCACGGCTGATGCGGGAACACGGGCGATCATGGACAAAACCATCGCTTTCTTTGAAAAGATGGGCAAGACTCGTCTGACGGAAGATTTCAACAAAAAGATCTGGTACCGGGAGTTTGTCGATTATATCGGAAAAGAACAAATATTCGCCAAGCTCCTGACCCCCAGTCAATATGGGGGCGGTGATCCGGACTGCCGCTGGGACACGGCCCGCAACAGTGAATATAGTGAGTTGCTCGCTTTTTACGGCCTGGGATACTGGTACTGCTTTCAGGTCAGCATCCTGGGGCTGGGGCCTATCTGGATGAGCGGCAATGAAGCAGCCAAACGGAAAGCGGCGACCCTCCTCAAGAAGGGGGCGATCTTTGCCTTCGGCCTGTCGGAGCGGGCCCACGGCGCCGACATCTATTCCACCGAGACGGTCTTGACACCCGACAAAGACGGCGGGTGGCTTGCCAACGGCGAGAAATATTATATCGGAAACGGCAATGAAGCGGAAATGGTCTCCACCCTGGGCCGGATCAAGAACGGTACGGACGATTATTGTTTTTTTGTGACCAATTACCGGCATAAAGCCTATGAACTTAAAAAGAACGTCATTTCCCATCAGGAATATGTCTCGAACTTTGCCCTCCATGATTATCCCATAACAGAGGAAGACCTGCTTTCCAGAGGCCCGGACGCTTGGGATGCCGCGCTTAATACGGTCAACATCGGTAAATTCAACATTGGCCCGGCCTCCATCGGCGTTACGGAGCACTGTTTTTACGAGGCCATCACCCATGCGGCCAACAGGATTCTCTACGGCATGCCTGTGACGAACATGCCCCATGTCAAGAAAAATTTCATGGACGCCTGGCTGCGCATCGTGGGGATGAAGCTCTACCAGCGCCGCGCGACGGATTATTTCCGCAATGCGAATGAAAAAGACCGGCGCTATCTGCTGTATAACCCGACAAGCAAGATGAAAGTGACCCTCCAGGCCGAGGACGTCATTAATCTGCTGTGGGAGGTGATCGCCGCCAAAGGTTTTGAAAAGGACACCTATTTCGCCATGGGTGCCGCCGATATTCGCGGCCCGTCCAAGCTGGAAGGGACGGTGCACGTCAATATCCAGCTCATCCGTAAATTCATGAAGAACTATTTCTTCAACCCCATGACGTATGAGCCTGTTAGGACCGATTTCACCGCAAAAGATGATTTGTTTCTGTTCAATCAGGGGCCGACGAAAGGTCTGGGCGCCGTGCAGTTCCATGATTACCGGCCGGTTTTCGAAGCCAGCCGCAGCTTACCGAATGTGGCCGTTTTCATGGATCAGATTGATCTGTTCAAGGCGTTGCTGGAAAAGGCCGGTCCGGATACGGCGCAGGATATGGATCCTTCCTTTTCGCTTCCCCTGGGCGAGATGTTTTCCATCGTCGTCTACGGCCAGTTGATTTTGGAACAGGCCGCTTTCAATAATGTTGATCCGGACATCGTGAATCAGATCTTCGACTTTATGGTACGTGACTTTGCCCGCTTCGCCCTGCAGATCTACGGGATGCACAACAGCACAGACGCCCAGCGTGTCTATTGCAAAGACATCATGTTCATCAAGGCGCAGGGAGATGATGCGCAATACACCCGGGTGTGGGAGAAATACGTGTTTCCGCTAAATGGGGAATACGCGATGAATGAATAGGGAAAAGGGACGTTTTACGTCGTGGGGCTGTTGAAGGGGCTGTCGCCGGACGGAAATTCAAGGTGACAGCCCGATTCATTGATTGTATGCCCTTCCCCAAAGGGCGCTCTCGGAGAAGAAAAAGAAGAGCCATCAGATCCGGTCGTCAGGAAACCCGACCAGTTTGGGGTCCAACTGGACGCCGACACTGTTGAGGAACATGGAGACCATATTGTAATTTCCAACCGTCATGATCAGATCGATCATTTGCTTCTCATCATAGCGACGGGAAAGGACATGCCAGGTGTCGTCGGAGATAAAGGCATCGGCATGAAGCTCGTCCACGGCCCGAAGCAGAGCGGCGTCAAAGGGGTCCCAGCCCGCTGCGTTAGGTCCTTTCGTAATGTTCACGATTTCCTCCGATGTCAAACCCGCTTGCTGTCCGATGCGGGTATGTTGTCCGAATTCATATTCGGACCGGCAAAGCCAGCCGATGCGCAGAATCAGCATCTCGCGGTCCCGCGCGGGAAGTGTGGATTGGTTTAAAATATAACCGGAGAAGGAGCGCCAGCTTTTCATCACTTCCGGGTGGCGAGACTGGGTCGTAAAAATATTGTAAATCTTTCCGGATGGTCTTCGATAGTATTCCAGTATTTCCTTTTGTTCCTCATTCCACTCCGATTCGGGCAGGGGTTTAATCCGGGGTTCTTTCAGTCTCATAAAAGCCTCCTCCTTTTTGTGCAGTCATCATAATTTTTCTTGTTGGGCAAAGTCAATCGTTATTTATCGGTTCTTAAACATGGACCGGCGGCCGGCGGTTCTTCCAGGGACGGGCCTTTTCCAGTTGTGATGCCAGACGAAACAGAACGGTCTCGTTACCAAAGGGTCCCATAAAGTGAACGCCGATGGGCAGACCCTCCGCACTCCAGTAAAGCGGTACGGACATGGCCGGTTGTCCCGTGGCATTGCAAATCGGCGTAAACGGCGCAAACCGGCCGCTCCGGCGCCAGCCCTTCGTGGGATCTTCAGGGGGCGAATCGAAAGTCCCCAGGGGAACAGGCGGTTCCCCCAGTGTCGGCGTCAGGAACAAATCAATATCGGCAAAAAATTGTGCGACCTGCCGCGATATGGTCTGGATGGTTTGAACGGCGGCCAGATAATCAGCGGCCGTATTGTTCATGCCCATTTCGTAGAGAGCCCAGGTGATGGGCTCGTAATCGTCAGGAGAAGGTTCCTTGCCGGTAAGGGATGAAGCCCTGTTTACATCTAAAACGCAGTTGGATGACCAGATCACGCCAAAGGCGACGGCCAGGGCTCTGGCGTCGTAATCTGGACTGGCCTCAATGAGATCATGGCCGAGATCGCTGCAGAGCTTTACGGCGTCTGCCAGGGCTTTGGCGCAATCGTCCGGCAGGTCGCCGCCTCGGGGCAATCGGTTCAGATACGCAATTCGCAGCCGGCCGGGATCTTTACCAATTTCATTAATATACGGCCCTTCGGCGGCGGGGGCGCAATAGGGATCGCCGGGCATATATCCCATCGTGGCGTCAAGAATGGCCGCGGAATCACGTACCGATCGGGTCAGGACATGTTCCGTCACCAGGCCGCTCATCATATCGCCGTAATCAGGCCCCAGAGGGTTTCTCCCCCGGGTGGGCTTCAGTCCGAAGATACCGCAACAGGATGCGGGAATACGGATCGATCCGCCTCCGTCATTGCCATGGGCAGCGGGAATCAGGCCTGCGGCCACGGCCGCCGCGGATCCGCCGCTGGAACCGCCCGGTGTGCGGTTCAGGTCCCAGGGATTACGGCAGGGGCCAAGGAGAAGGGATTCCGTGGTGGGCATGAGACCGAACTCCGGCGTGTTGGTTTTGCCAATAGTGATGAAGCCGGCTTTCTTGTAACGGGCCACCAGTTCGCTGTCGTGATCCGGGATATAGGCCTGCCGGGTTTTCGTGCCGGAAGTCATTCGCACGCCTTTGTACGTCGCCAGGAGATCTTTGAGCAAAAAAGGTACGCCGGCAAAAGGCCCTTTGGGATGAGGATTCCGGGCGGCCTTCCGCGCCTCTTCGAACATGGGCGTCACGACGGCATTAAGGTGCGGGTTGATCTTTTCGATGCCGTCAATCGCATCGTCGATGAGTTCGCTCGGCAGAATGACCTTGTTTCTGATCAGTTTGGCCAACGCGGTGGCATCCATGAATGCCAGTTCTTCATAGCCTTTCATTCTTACGCTCCTTTCTTGGATTTCCTGCCGCCATCGCTATGATGTATTGGATATTTACAAGGTGCATAACCAGAGGCACCGGATTCCCACTCCGGCAAGACCGGATAATGGATAGTATTTGATGCCATGGCGTCGGAATTCCTCAAAACCCTGTTATAAAGTCGTTTCAAACGGCTCAGCAAATTGAAATGTCTCCACGTCAAACAATCCCTTATCGGAAAGTTTCAACTTGGGAATGACGATAAGAGACATAAAACTCAGCATCGTAAACGGTGCCGCCGGATTTGTGCCAAGGGTACTTGCGGCTTGATTTAATTCCTTTTCGATTTCAGCAACCTTCAGGGCTTCCTCCAGAGACATCAAACCGGCGACCGGCAGGGGCATGACAACCTTTTCCTTTCCTTCAACGGCGACCAGAGCACCTTTGTTTCGGATCACCCAATTGATCGCTTTGGTCAGGCTTTCATCGTCGACGCCGACAGCCGTGATATTGTGAGAGTCGTGCCCGACACTTGCCGCCAGAGCACCCCGCTCGAGGCCAAAGCCACGAACAAAGGCCACCGCCGGCTTGGCTTTTCGTTCATAACGGTTGACAATGACGAGCTTCAGGATGTCCCTCGACGGATCGGAAACGACCATACCCTGCTCCACGGTCGGCTCCGCCAACTCCGATTCCGTGACCAGTTGTCCGTCCGTAATACCGATGACCTTAAGAAGCCTGCCTTCCGCGGGCAATTGGATATCTGTCTCGCCGATAGGATCGCATTGAAAGTTATTGACCAAGCGGGCCGTTCCGGGCTTGATCTTGGCGTGGCCGTCGGCGGCTACCAGTTGTCCCCGAATATAGGTTGACTCCACCTCCATTTTGGAGACCTCGGGGATCACGATGAAATCGGCGTTATCACCCACTTTCAGCAAGCCGGCCCTGAGGCCGTAGTGGCGTGCCGGATTCCAACAAGCCGCCCGGAGCGCCGACAGCAACGGTACACCCGCTTCCATTGCCTCTCGTGCCATGGCGTTGATATGACCTCGGATAAGATCACCGGGATGGATATCGTCCGTGCAAAACATACAGTCGGCGGCATGATCGAAAAGAAGCGGCAGAAGATCATTGAGATTCCGTGCCGCCGAACCTTGCCGGATGATGATTTTCATGCCTTTGTCGATCTTTTCCCGGGCTTCCTCCAAACTGACCGATTCGTGGTCCGTCGAGATTCCTGCGGCAATGTAGCGGCTTAGGTCGTCACCCCGCAACAGAGGCGCGTGGCCATCGATGGGTTTTTTCAGGGCACGGGCGGCCTTCAGTTTTTCCATGACCTCCGGGGCTTTTGCCAGGACACCCGGATAGTTCATCATTTCCGCCAGATAGCCGACTTCGGGGAAGGTGAACAAATAGCGAATATCCCGGGCGGTGATGCGCCCACCAGCCGTTTCGAAGGGTGTGGCGGGAACGCAGGACGGTGCCCCCCAGCAGAAATAAAAAGGGATTTGCCGTCCGTTTTTGATCATGTACTCTACGCCGGAAACGCCAAGAACATTGGCAATCTCGTGGGGATCGGAGACAGCGCAAATAGTTCCGTGAGTGACAGCGACGGTTGCAAATTCGGCTGGGGTCAGAAGCGAGCTTTCAATATGAACATGGGCATCGATGAATCCGGGACAGATCAATCGTTCCGGCGCGCTTTTCAGGGTGGTAATATCAACAATTTTGCCGTGTTCCATCGCAACCCGGCCTGGAAAGATATCACCGGCTGTAATATCAACAATCTGTCCTGTTATCGTGAAGGCATCATCCATGATTCGACCTATCGAGTTCGATCCGTTGAAAATAATGGGCGACAAAGGTATCCATAATCATCTGCGTTAAATGATAGGCGATGGCGGGGATCAAGGCCATGGGAAACAATTTGGCAAAAAATCCCGACCAGACCAGGTAGCTGACCGTCAGGGTTTTCTGGGAGACGTGAATGGTGAAGGCGGCGGTAGATGGGGTGTCGAGACGAATCAGACGGGATATGCCGTAATTAATCAGAAGAATCAAAACATGGAACACGATCATAAAGATGAATATCCCGAGGACCGCGAAACCTGCCTGAATGATGCGGTCCGTGGAACTGGACACGGCATTCAGGATGATCATGAGGACGAGGCACTGGTTGAAGATGGAAAAGGCTTTGCCGTATGGAGCGATCAGGCTTTTCAGCAGAGGTCTGAGTATTTGTCCGATCACCGTGGGAAGAAGAACCTTGACGGCAAGACCCGTAAGCATTTGCATAACCGGCAGGTTCACGGGCGTGCTTCCGACACCCATTAACAAGTCCATCATGAACGGAATGGTGACAACGGCAACGGCGTTGCACAAGACGCAAATGACGAGACTTAGGGAAACATTGCCCAGGGCGATGGCCGTCATGACCATTCCGGAGGCAATAGTGACGGGAGCCACACCATTGATCAGGACGCCGATGGCGACATCCGAGGGTGTGCCGAAAATCCAGGCCGCCGGCGCATAGGCTAGGACGGGAAAGAGAAAGAGCGAAGACGCCACGGCTGCGATGAGGGCTTTGCCGCCTTTCATCTGCCTAAGGATACTCGCCGTCTCCAGGGTCAGTCCTGTCAACAGGAAGGCCGCAAAAATAATGACGTCCAGAATTTTATAGGTTCGTAGAAAAACGCCGACGGGCGGCAGAGAAAAAGCGATCAGTACCACGAAGGCGATGCCCGCAAAAAACCAGTATTTCATCCAAAGTGCGCGTAAATTCATTTGGCTGTCATGCTTTTGGTTTAGGGCCGAGAAAGGCGCGGACTTTTTTCAGCCATTCGGCGATTTCGATATTCTGAGGACATAACGTTTCACAGACACCGCATTCCGTACATTGATCGGCCTGCTGCTCCGCGGGCATCTGGCGATAGCGCATGCGCGGCGTTGCTTTTTCATTATAGATAAAAACATCGTTGTATAATTCAAAAATTCGCGGGATATTGACGCCGCCGGGACAGGGCAGGCAATACCCACATTTTGTGCAGGCAATGGGTGCCAGCCCCTTATATGCATCGCGCAGTTCATCAATGATCTTCATTTCATCCGCCGAGAGACTGTTTGTGGCTGAGCGTTCGGCAATCCCGATATTTTCCTCCACGTGCTCCATGGCCGACATACCGGAGAGGACGACGGAAACCTCCGGCTGATCGTACAACCATTGAAAGGCCCATTCGGCCATACTGCGCTCAACGGGTGCTTTTACCAGGATATCTTTGATTTGCGGCGAGGGATCCTTGGTAAACCGTCCGCCCCGGAGCGGCTCCATGATCACAACGGCCAGTCCTTTTTCCGCGGCGTATTTCAACCCCTTTATCCCGGCCTGGAACTCAACATCCATGAAGTTGTACTGAATCTGGCAGAGATCCCAATGATCGTAAGTATCGATGATGTCTTTGAAGGTGTCAAAATCGTCGTGAAAGGAAAAGCCAAAACGACCGATCCGTCCGTCGGTCATGGCACCTTCGGCCCATTTTCCGACGTTCAGGTCCCTGATCTTCGGCCAGTATCTCTGGTTAAGTCCATGGAGGAGATAGCAATCGATATGATCCGTCTGCAATTTATGAAGTTGTTCATTAAGATAGCGGTCGAAATCGGCGGCGGTTTGCACCAGCCAGACAGGCATCTTGGTGGCTAACTTGACTTTGTTGCGATAGCCGCCTTCTTTTAAAATGCGGCCAACAAAAAGTTCACTTTGTTCTTCGTGGTAACCATAGGCCGTATCGATATAATTGACGCCATGGTCGATAGCGTAGCTGATCATCCTTTTAGCCAGAGGTTCATCGATATTGGCTTGCTTTTTCTCGAGGACCGGCAGCCTCATCGCACCGAAGCCCAGAGCCGATACCTTCCAGTCCGTCTTGCCGAATTTGCGGTATTCCATACAACACTCCTTTTTTTTACTTCCATGCCAATTTCAGAAAGATGCCGCCGGGGGTTTGCCCAATAGAGTTCAAGAAGGCTGCTCTTCTGAAATCCGGCGTTGTTTTGATCAATGGTTCCTTGATGTCGTGGGTACCTATGTTCAAAGCTTTGACAGATGAATGAAGGGACGTGCTCACGGAATTTCTTTCTCCTTATGCGCATAGGCAGCCGTCGTGTTATTGATTTGGTTAAAACGGCAGGAAATATTTTGAATGCGCTTCATGATCACAGCAAAATGCTTGAATAAGGTCACTGTGAAAGGCAATTTACAACAATCGTTAAGATATAGCCAACATTTTCTGCGAACAAACATAAATCCTGCCGTTGATAGAACACCGCCATGATCGATCTTTGGTTGGTTTAAAACGCCTTATGGGAGTATTTATGGGGTTTCGTATGGTCATAGGGATTTAGATAATATGCCAAAATCAACATATTCAAAATACTTGACATCTTTTCAGCGTATTGATAATTATATTATCAAGTTTTGAGTATCTGAGCTAGGGTCCTGAGATAGATAATAGAATCAAAAGTTGAAAAAGGTAGTCGGGCCGCTATCCTTATCGGAAATTGAGATTTTAGATAGGGATAGCGGCTTTTTTTGTTTAACACAGTATCACAAGGAAAATATAATCAAAAAGGAGGCTGTAATGAAGAAGAGTATTTTTGTAGGGGTGGTAATTAGTTTTTGTCTAATCATGATTTTGGGATTCAGTACCGTGGTGCCGGCCAAGGAGTTCAAATGGCCGCCGCTGGTGAGAATCGCGACGCCGGGGACCCAGAGCGCCGCTTTTGCCTCGACCAACGGCTGGGGGCCTAAATTCGGCGAAACCATGAGTGTACAGGTCCGGATTATACCGGAGGACAGTGAGGTGCGCCGGTATATCCGCTTTACGGAGGGCAGGGAATTCGAACTCGACACCGTCAGCATCGCTGATACGTCCTACGCCATGCAGGGCATAATTGGTTATGCCGATAAGAGGGCGTATCCCGTTCGAGCCGCCTGGCATCACAATGACACCCCCTGGGCCTTTGCCGTCCGTGGGGATTCCAAGTTTAAAACTGTGCAGGACCTGAAACAGAAAGGTGTCCGCGTTGCCGTCGCCATCGGTCAGCCGCCCATGGTTGTGGCTACTAAAGAGGCCCTGCCGGCCTTTATGGGCTGGACGAAGGAAGAGGCGGAACAAAACTGGACCTTCGTACCGGCGTCCAGCTACGCCGAAAACTGCCGGACTGTCACGGACGGCAAGGCGGATGTGGCCTATGTGGCGACTATCAGCTCCGTCACCTTTGAAATGGAGGCCCATCCCGCGAAGATCCGGTGGCTTCCGTTGCCCCTGAAGGACAAGGCGGCGTGGAAACGGTGGCTCCAGGTGCGTCCGACCTCCATTCCGACGACCATCGACTTCGGTGTTCCCTCATCAAAAGGCGTCGATTCCCTGGCCTCCAACTTCATTTACTGGACCCGGGCCGATATGAGTGAGGAAATGGTCTACCAGATGGCCAAATGGTTCCATCAGCAATACGATAATTATAAAGGCACACACACCCTGTGCACCAGAATGAGCATCAAGCATTTCCGCAACTACCTCGACTACGCGTTTCTTCCCGTTCACGCAGGCACGGTCCGCTACTTGAAGGAAATCAAACAGTGGACGGAGAAAGACGATCAGTGGAACAACGAGGCCATCGCCCTGATGGATCGCTGGGTCAAGGCCCGCAACGCCGCCCTGGATGAAGCAAAAGCCAAGGGCGTCAAGATCCACTGGCAAGACAAGGACTATCTGGCGATCCTGGAGAAGCACACCAAAGACATCCCGGTGTTTATGGCCAGGCTTGATTAATTTTTTACAGGAGGGTCTTTCAAGGCCCTCCTTTTTTTTCCAAAGCGTGATTGGAGGCAATATGTCAACCGATAATGCATCAACTGAAAAACAAATTGATTCAGTGCAGATTGCGAAAAAGCTCGAAGTGCAGGTAACCCGTCTGGTGAATCTGCCGATGTGGCAGACGATCATTTTTTTTATATTGTCCCTCATCGGGACCCTTCTGGGGATCTCTTACATCTTCGGGTTTTCCTTCCGAGGCCAGGTCATGCTCCAAGTCCAGTATTACTGGCTGTTCATCGGCCTTTTCTCGGCCTGCGTGTTTATCGCCATGCCCGCGCGGCAAAAGGACAGGGTGAAACTGCCCTGGTATGATCTGCTGATCGCCGCCGTGGTCCTGGGCATCTGCATCTTTTTTGCACTGAAAGCGCATGACATGCAGATGGCCGGCTGGAAGAACATCCCCATGGCGATCGTTATCTGGCTGGCCATGATGGAGGCGGCGCGGCGGGGAGGCGGCCTGTCCTATCTTATCGTCGTTCTGGTTCTCGGTCTGTATCCCCTGGTTGCCGATAAGTTACCCGGCATTCTATACGGCATCCCCTATAACTTTACGAGTGTCATGGACACGGGTGTTTTCCGGGATGAAGGCATGATGGGCATTACAACGAAGATCGTCGCGGAGATCATCCTGGGGTTTCTGGTCTTTGCGGGCGTCCTTCTGGCTTCCGGCGCGGGTGATTTCTTCATCAGCCTGGCCAATGCCCTGCTGGGCGGGGTCCGGGGTGGACCCGCCAAAGTGTCGGTCATTGCCAGCGCTTTTTTCGGCTCCCTGAGCGGCAGCGTCTTTTCCAACATCGTGGGCACTGGCGCCATTACCATCCCGACGATGAAGCGGGTCGGATATCCGCCCCATTATGCGGGGGCCATTGAGGCCTGCTCCTCCACGGGTGGGACGATTATGCCTCCCGTCATGGGGGCCATCGCCTTCGTCATGGCCGTGACGATCAGTGTCGACTACAGCGTCATTATGATCGCCGCTGTTACCCCCTCCGTGCTTTATTATTTTGGACTCCTCATGCAGGTGGACGCTTACGCGGCGAAGGTTGGCATGAAGGGATTGCCGAAGGAGGAACTGCCGACGGTCCGGAGCGTCTTGGCCAAGGGATGGCCCTTTTTGACGGTTATGATCTTTCTGGTATGGGGACTCCTGTACATGCGCTGGGAATATAAGGCACCCTGGTACGCCGCCCTTCTGATGGTGATCCTGTCTTTCTGGAATCGGGAGACCTGGATGACGCCGAAGCGGCTTTACGCCACATTCCGTCAGATCGGTGAACTCATTACGCAGACGGCGGCCGTCATCCTGCCGATCGCCTTTGTCGTGAGCGCCCTGACCATCACAGGTATCACCGGCTCCCTGACATCAAGCCTGGTGAAACTGGGAGGCGGCAACATCTGGATGGTGCTGCTGCTGGGTATCATTGCCTGCTACGTCATGGGCATGGCGGGGCTGTCCATCGTGGCGTACATCTTTCTGTCCGTCACCCTGGCGCCGGCCATCATCAAGCTGGGCAATCTGAATATGCTGGCCGTTCATCTGTTCATCGTCTATTATGCCATGCTGGCGGGCATCACACCGCCCGTGGCGGCGGGGGCCTTCCTCGGCGGGACCATCGCCGGGGCGCCGCCCATGAAGACGGCCTTGACGGCCATGCGGCTGGGCATCGTCATCTATTTTGTTCCATTGTTCTTTGTCTTTCAACCGGCCATGGTGCTTCAGGGCAATCTCTTACCTCTGCTGTATATCCTGCCCACCTGTATCCTCGGCATCGCACTCATTGCCGCCGGTTGTGAGGGATATTTGATCTGGGTCGGCAAGGTCCAGAACTGGGCGCGGATTCCTCTTATTATCGCGGGATTTTTGCTGAGTTTCCCGACCATGAGGATGACGATCATCGGTCTGGCTGCTTCGGCGGTTATGTTTATCGTTGTGTGGCTGAATAACAGAAAAACAGCCGTACCGGCCTGATCTGGTTTTATGAAAGGGTCATCCTTAATGAGGCGTTTTAAAATGCCTCTGCAATCTGAATTTCCGGTTGCAGGGGCATTTATTTGAATGGGCTTCGGCCGTATGCAAAAAACGTCTTTGGAATTCTGAGCATCATGATGCCTATAATTATTTGGTAATGGTATAAAATTTTTCCTGTCAATCAGGAATTACAGGTTTTTGGACGCGGTTAAAGGCTGAATGATTTTGATCTTTTCATTGATGATCAGTGCGGTGGAAATATATAGTTGATTGAAATAGTTACTGTTCTTAAATGAATAGGAGGCCGCCATGTTTGATTATATACTGACAGAAGAACAAATCAAGATCCGTGACGAGGTGCGGGACCTGGTGAAATGGACGCCCCGCCAGATGATCCTCGATATGGATACGGATGCCATCAAATTCCCCAAGGAATTTCTTAAGGAGGCGGGTCGGCGTAATCTCATGGGCTGCCGCTATTCGAAACAATGGGGCGGCCGCGATATGGACTGGGTGACGACCTGCATGATTATGGAAGAGGTCGGAACACTGGGCTATGAAGTCGCCTGTGTCTTCGGCGTCGGGGCGGAACTGGTCTGCGATGCCATTATCCTCCATGGAACAGATGAGCAAAAAGAAAAATACGTAAAACCGCTTTTAAAGGGCGAGATTTTTGCGGCGGAATGTCTGACGGAACCGAGGGGTGGTTCGGATTTCTTCGGTGCCACCACAAGGGCGGAAGATCATGGCGATTATTTTCTCCTGAACGGTCAGAAGCGCTTTATCGTCGGCGCGGAGGGGGCGGATTATTTTCTGGTTTATGCCCGAACCCATCCGGAGGCCAAACCCCAGGACGCCATTACGTGTTTTATCGTCGACCGCGGTCCCGGTGTGGAGGTGAAATACCTTTACGGGCTCATGGGTTGCCGTGGCGGTGGGACGGGCCGCCTCATTTTCCGGAATGTAAAAGTTCCCAAGGAAAACATTGTCGGGAAAGTACAGGGGGCTTATGCCGTTTTCAACACCATGATGATTCCGGAGCGCCTCGGAACGGCGGCCATGACCATCGGTGCTGCGCGGCCCGCTCTGGAAATCGCGACCCAATATACGTCCAGACGCAAGGCCTTCGGCCAAATCATCAATCAGTTCGAGGGAGTCAGTTTTCAGGTCGCCGAGGCGGCCATGCTCCTCGATGCCGCCCGCGCCATGGCTTATGTGACGGCCCGGGCCGTTGACGATGGGGCGGATATGAACCGGGTACGGCGCATGGTGTCACAGAGCAAGAAATTCATCACCGAATCCTGCCAGAAAGTCGTCCACAATGCCATGCAGGTCATGGGTGGCATCGCTTATACCAATGTGTTTCCCATCGAGAGGATCTATCGTGACGTCCGCCTGGCCTCCATCTGGACGGGGACCAGTGAGGTTATGTCTATGATCACCGCCCATGAATGGTATCGTGAATACTTTGCCCGGAAGGCGAAAGGCGAGACCCGGGACCATGAGTTCGATGCCCCGGAAGCTTCCGATGACGAAAAGGTTTACGATGATGAGGATATGTGGAAAAAGGGATGGTGAATATCCTGATCTATTATGGTGGTCTTAAAAGTAAGATGAATCTTTATAGATCAGGTTGGTATTATACTAAAATAAATTTAAAAAATATTGATATTGACGAGTTATCTTTAAAAATTATAGAAAAGAGCGGTTTGAAAATACCTATCAATAACACTATAGATTGATCAATGGCCGTTCATCTTCGATGGTTGAATTCTTGAGTCTGCTGTCCCTCTTTAGGTAATAATTTCAGAACCAAGCCCGGTATCATCTTCACATTATGCAATAGGAATATAAAGGATGTTCATAACATATCGATTTAATTGTTTTGTTTAATATAGGATGTTGAATTAAGTGTTATACTTTTCTAATTTCGATGCAACGAAAGTCGGCAGACTCTGTGTTTTATTATTTTGACTTTTTGAGGATGAAAAATGGTCAAAAAGGTAAGCAAAGAAAATTTACTACAGAAAAGCCGGTTAACGATGGAGGCACTTGAAAAAGCCGAGGAAAAACTGCGCTACATTCTGGATTCCATGGATGAGGCGTATTTTGAAACCAACGTGCAGGGAGATTTCATGTTTGTCAACCGTTCGTTTTGCCAAACCCTGGGATACTTGTACCCAGAGCTTCAGGGAATGAACTATCGAATCATATCCACGCCGGAGACATTAAAAAATATTGACGAAATTCGTTTTAATATTAACGAGTCCGGCAAAACGCAATCAGCAATTGTTACGGATGTGATCCGGAAAGACGGCAGCCGGAGAAACATGGAGTTTTCCGTTTCGTTTACGCAAGATCCTTCAGGAAGACTTACCGGTTTCAGAGGCATCGGCCGGGATGTTACGGAAAAAATCCGGGCGGCCCGGGACATCAGACACAGTGAAGCGCGCTATAAAATATTAGCGGAAAACCTGACGGACGTCATCTGGATCCTCGATCAAGACATGAAATATATTTATATCAGTCCTTCAGTCAAACAATTGAGAGGCTATACACCCGATGAGGTGATGAAGCAAACGCTTGACGAGACGCTGATGCCGGATTCCTATCGAATGGCCGTGGAATTTTTTTCCAGGGAATATAAGCTCGAAAAAAGCGGTCAAAAGCACGGGAAGGCATGGACCAAAAATTTAGAATTGGAAATGCGCCGGAAGGACGGCTTGACAGTTTGGACAGAAGTGAAACTCAATATCCTTTATGATGATGCGGGTGAAGCCATAGGGATTCTTGGTGTGACACGCGATATCACAGAACGTAAAAAAGCCGAAGAAACGCTTAAAAAAAATGAAGAGCTCTACCGGACAATCTTTGAACACACGGCGACCGCCAACATGATTGTGGACGAAGATATGACCATCCTGATGGTGAATTCTAATTTTGAGGAAATTACCGGCTATACGCGAAGTGAAGTGGAACATAAAATGTTGTGGACGAAACTTGTCCATACGGATGATGTAGAAGAGATGAAAGACCGCCACAAGCTCCGAAGGATTGATGAAGAATTAGTTCCCCGTTCATATGAGTTCAAAGGCATAACCAAATCGGGTGAAATCCGACATATTTTTATGAGCGCCTCTATGATACCCAATACGCGCAAAAGCATCGCCTCGCTTATTGATATCAGCAACCGTAAAAAAGCCGAAGACGCATTAAAGCAAAGCGAGGAACGGTTCAGAGAAATGGCCGAACTTCTTCCGGAAACAGTCTTTGATACCGATTTGGACGGAATGATAACCTTCGCGAACGAAACATCATTTGCCCGGTTCGGATACAGCCCGGATGACCTGGCTGCAAGTCTAAACATACTTAACATGTTGGCGCCTGAAAGTTACGAACAAGCGCAGACCATGTTCCGGAATGCAATACGGGGAAAGGAAATACGTCTCACGGAAATTGTAGCCAAAAGAAAAGATGGAACCACTTTTCCTGCTCTGGTGCATGGTTCACGAATTTTGAGGGACGGTCAGCCTGTGGGCGTCCATGGATTTCTCATTGACATTTCTGAAAAGAAAGCCATGGAGGAGCAGTTGCTGCGCTCACAAAAAATGGAAGCCATCGGTACGCTCGCCGGTGGTATTGCTCATGATTTCAATAATCTGCTTATGGGCATCCTTGGGAACCTTTCGTTGATGCTAAAGGATATGGACGAAACGCATCCGTTTTATAGACGGATCAAAAATATGGAAGACTTTGCTCAACGGGGTTCCGATCTGACTCGACAGCTTTTGGGATTCGCTCGCGGCGGTAAGTATGAAGTCAAGTCTACGGATCTTGCAACCTTTGTTCGCCGGAGTGCAGAGGTATTTGGACGGACAAAAAAAGAAATATCCATTCATCACCAAACAGCAGACAAGCTCCGGCTGGTTAACGTCGACCGCGGTCAGATGGATCAAGTCTTACTCAATCTGTTTATGAATGCCTGGCAGGCTATGCCCGGTGGCGGTGATTTGTATCTATCATTGGAGAATACTGAGTTGGGCGAAGAAAATGTTTTCCCTTTTAAAGTAATGCCCGGGAAATACGTAAAACTGACTGTAAGGGACACAGGGGTTGGAATGGACGATGACACCAAGTCCCATATTTTTGAGCCGTTTTTTTCTACGAAAGAACGAGCCTACGGTACGGGTTTGGGGCTTGCGTCCGTTTACGGAATTGTCAAGAACCACGCGGGGTATATCTGGGTAGAAAGCCAACAAGGTGCGGGATCGGCATTCATGATTTATCTGCCTGCCTCCGACCAGAATATCGAAGAGGATACACTTAAGGACGGTAAAATTTATAAGGGCAAAGAAACCATCCTGTTCATTGACGACGAAGAAATGCTCGTAGAGGTCGGAACAGAAATACTCAAAGAACTCGGCTACGAAGTCCTGGCCGCCACTGGTGGGCGAGAAGGATTAAAAATTTTTAAACAAAACAAAGACAGTATCGACCTGGTGATTCTCGATATGATCATGCCGGACATGAATGGCAAGAAAACATTTAGTGAGCTGAAGCGTCTAAAACCGTCGGTGAATGTCCTTCTTTCCAGTGGTTACAGCCTCGACAGACAAGCCAAGGATTTTATAAAACAGGGCTGCAAGGGGTTCATCCAGAAACCGTTTTTAGTAACGGATCTCTCTAAAAAAGTCCGAGAAATTCTGGATGTTGATGAGACATCTGATCATGTAATATTTGAAGATTAAAGGTAAATTTCGGAACATGCCCGGGCTTGATCCCGACCGGATGCCGCATATGACGATTGAGCTATTTTTCCCAATGAAGATATGAATATACGGGATTGTCTATGCCTCTTCCTCGGGAAAGATTTGAGAGGCGCTCTCTTCCATTCGTGCAGTCAATGCCGGGGCATTTTTGTTTTGTATGAGCCGTTCCAACTGTAAAAAAATTTCTTTGTACACGTTAATGACCCGATCTTTATGCGGATTCTCGATGATGATTTCCGCATAAAGCCCCGGATTTTCACAAAAGACCTTTTTGACCTGCTCAACTTTGGTACGAAAAACGGGCGTTGTAAAGTTGTCCAACCCCGAAAGATTTTCCCGCAACCTGCCCATGGCAAACCCCATCATCAAATTATTGAAATGATTCAGCCCTTGCACGACAGCCATCATCTCGTCGTGTTTTTGGGGGTCCGCTTCCACGATTAAGGCCCCGGCGTCCTGAAATACTTTTTTCAGCCAGGGCAACCATTTATTTCCTTTGGCCGGGCAGAGGACGACGTTTTGTCCCTTTGTTTCCATTTGGGGTCCGAACAAGGGGTGGCAGCCGATGACCTCGGATGCCGAATGTTCCACCATCAATTGGACCGGTCCCTCTTTAACGGAGGTCAAATCCATCAAGAGGGCGTCTTCGCGCATCAGCGGGCCGACTGCTTTGATGATGTCGGCTGTGACACCGATGGGAACACTCACAACCACCACATCGCACTGTTCAGCCATGGCCGGTATCGTCAGCCCCGACGTCCGGCCGGAACCATGGACGCTATAACCTTGGTCGGTGAGGAGGTCCGCAAACCACTTTCCCATGCCGCGGGTTCCGCCGATAATGCCGATTTCTATGGCTTTCATCGTAGCGCCGCCTTCTGTCGTAGCAGGTGATCGGCGAGGACAATTTGCATCATGGCCTCACAGACGGGGATGATCCGGGGGATGACCGATACATCATGCCTTCCTTTAACGGAAACGGTTGTCATCTGTCCATTCTGATCAATCGTCTGTTGCTCCTTTTCAATGGAAGCAATGGGTTTGCAAGCAACGCGTACAACGATATCTTCGCCGTTGGTGATGCCCGCCAGGATCCCGCCTGCGTGATTGGAAAGAAAATTCTTTGGACCGATGGGATCATTGGCCTCCGAGCCCTTGATGCCGGCAACGGCAAAGCCGGCACCGATTTCCACGCCTTTCACGGTTCCGATGCTCATGAGGGCTTTGGCTAATTCGGCGTCCATCTTGTCGAAGACGGGTTCCCCCAGCCCGGCGGGACAGCCCCTGACAATGATTTCAACGACACCACCGAGGGAATCTCCCGCGGTTTTTGCCTCTTCGAGCATTTCCTCCATACGCCGAGCGGCATCGGGATCGGGGCAATAAAGCCTGTTTTGAGTAATGTTTTCGGCCAATTCGATTGAGGGATAACACGAGTCGGGATCGGCGGCGATGCCGCCCAGCATTTTGGTATAGGCCAGAACGCTGATACCTGCGGATCCGGTTATTTTTGTCGCTAAGGCCCCGGCGGCGACGCGGCTGACCGTCTCGCGACCCGAGGCGCGGCCTCCCCCCCGGTGATCCCGGATGCCGTATTTTTTGAAGTAGGTAAAATCGCCGTGGCCCGGACGAAAAACATGGCGGAGGTCGTCATAGGGACTGCTGGCCGCGTCCTGGTTGCGGATTAAAAGGGAAATCGGGGTACCCGTTGTTTTGCCTTCGAAAACACCGGAAAGAATCTCCACGATGTCCGGCTCGCGCCGGGGTGAAGCGGATGTTGTCTGGCCGGGCCTGCGCCGGTCCAGGGCCGCCTGGATATCGGTTTCCGCCAGATCAATCAGGGGGGGGCAGCCCTCAATGACGCAGCCGTTGGCCGCCCCATGGGATTCGCCCCAGGTGGTCACTTTAAATAAAACGCCGATTGAACTACCCGACATGTGTACCTCCTCATTGATTATCGCATTTTAAGACATGATATCGCGTCGTCCGTCAAGGAGATTTATACTGAAATGGTCGCTGCCAATAAGACCGTTTCCCGCTCCTTGATCCTTTTAGCTGGAATGCCGGTCTATACACCGGTATATTTCTTCAACCGCCTCCTCAACGCTAAATATTACCGTATCGATCGTTATGTCCGCCAGTTGACAATAGACCGGCGTCCGTTCCGCAAGAATTTTCTCTGTTTCCTGACGAATATCGGCGTCGCTGAGGGGAGGCCGTTGATTGTTTGTTGCCTGATCGGCATCCAGCCTATGCAAAATCGTATCAACATCGGCCTTGAGCCAGATCACGGTACTGTCATCGTTGAATTGTGCCGCATTATCGGCATCCATCACAGCGCCGCCGCCCGGAGCGATGACGCAGTCTTTCATCATGGCCACCTGACGAATGCATTCTTTTTCTTTGCTGCGGAAGTATTCCCAGCCCTTTTGATCGACCATCTCAATGATGGTCATGCCGTCCACTGCCTCGATCAATGTGTCGGTATCATAAAAAGGAAGTTCAAGTTTCTGGGCCAGCCTTTTCCCGATAGATGATTTACCTGTGCAGCGGTATCCGATCAATATGATTCTCATAGCTTTTTCAATTCATCCCAGAATTCGGGAAAGGATTTCCCGACACAATCCGGGTCGGCAATTTCGATACCGGGCGTTACGAGACCCGCCACGGCAAAACTCATGGCGATCCGGTGGTCGTTATAGGTATTTATCGTTGCCCCATGAGGCCGGCCTCCCCGGATAATCATACCGTCGTCCGTTTCTTGGGCAGCAATACCGATTCTCTTCAATTCGTTCACCAGGGCGGCGATGCGGTCGCTTTCCTTAATTCTCAAATGTCCCGCATCTCTGATGATGGTTTGACCTTTTCTGAATGCCGCCAGAACGGCCAGGGTCGGGACCATATCCGGCATATCGCGCATGGAAAACTCGAGCGGGCCTTCCGCGAGAGACCGGCCCTCGATCTCTATCCAGTCATTACCACGGACGATACCACATCCAATATTCTCTATGATATCAATAAATTTCACATCGCCCTGCAAGCTTGCGGGGTTCAGATTCAATATCCTGATAGGCCTTTTTCCCAGGGCGGCCGCCAACAAAAAATAGGAGGCGCTGGATGCATCGCCTTCAATCGAATAATCACGTTCCTGATAAAACTGTCCGTGCTTGACGGTATAAGAATTTTCCGTGGGCTGTTCGACTTTAACATTGAAAGCGTTCATGACTTGAAGGGTCATATCGATATAAGGTTTTGAAACCGTTTGCCCTTTCAATTTTATTTTGACATCTTGATGGGCGTAAGGAGCGCTCAGAAGCAGAGACGAAATGTACTGGCTGCTTTCCACATCCGACATAACGACTGTTCCGCCGGGCAGTCCGTCGGCTTCTATGATAACGGGGGGGCGGCCGTTCTTCTTTTGGCTGTCGCCTTTGACGCCCAGTTTGTTGAGGGCTTCCAAAAGCGACCCGATCGGTCTTTCGCAGAGTCGTGCCGTTCCGGTCAATTTATAGCGGCCCTTGCCCAGGGAGACGAGGGACGTAAAAAATCGCAGGGCCGTACCGTTATTCCCGAGATAGATGGCTTTGCCGGGATCGGTGATCCGGCCGCCGGTACCCTCGATAAAAAGATGTTTACCTCTTTTTCGAATATGAGCACCCAGCACCCGGAGTCCCCTGATAAAAAAGGCCGTATCTTCCGCAACCAGGACATTGCAAAGTCGTGATCTGCCTTCGGCCAGGGCGGCGCAAATCAGGGCGCGCTGGGTATAGCTTTTCGATCCCGGGACTTGAACCGTGGCGATGGGTTGATTGAAAGCCTCAATTGTAGTCATTTTGTGCCACTTCCTTCCAATGCTTCCATGACGACCCGCCTCATGAGTTCTCGGGGCGGTTCTTGACCGGTCCAAAGCTTCAGTTGTTCGGCCCCCTGGTGGATAAACATCTCGAGACCCGACAAAATGGTGCAGCCTGCCTTTTCGGCATCCCGCAGCAGCTGTGTTTTGAGGGGGTTATAGATAACATCCATGACCACACCATAATTTCTTAACAATTCAGAAATTATGGGTGTTTTATCTGTGTTAGGCGACATCCCCACCGGGGTCGTGTTGATTAGAATGTCCGCTTTAAGTCCTCCAATTTCCTCCATCGAATAAAAAGGACAATTCCATTCCCTTGCCAGCCGCCGGCCTTTCTGCACTGTCCGGTTGACAATGAAGGGTTTTCCCCCATGCTTTAGAATGCCGAACAGGGCCGCCCGCGCTGTGCCGCCTGCACCCAAGATCAACACCGTTTTGCCTTTGATGGCTGTAACCGCAGACAATGCCTCGAAGATACCCCGCCAGTCCGTATTGCAGCCCTTCAACCTCCCTTTTCGATTGACAACGGTATTGACGGCGCCAATCCTTTGGGCCTCTTGGTCTATCATATCGAGATATTTAATGATTTTAGTCTTGAACGGGATGGTGACACTGACGCCCCGAATCCCCATTCCCCGGATGCCCTGGACGGCGGCTTCCAGATGCTCAACTAATATGGGTACATAAAGACCGTTTAGTCCCATCGCTTTCAGCGCGGTGTTATGCATCGCGGGAGAAAGACTGTGTGCAACGGGGTTGCCGAAAAGGGCTAATATTTCCGTAGGATTTTTTTCCATTTTATGTCCCTATGCGATGTTTAATGTTCGAAAAACATCCTTTATTTCCTTGACCGTCAGCTGTCCCGGCGCCGACTCGGCCCCCTTACGCAGCGATGCATAAGTGATGCACGATCCCAACAACGGTGCAATCACTCGACTGGCAGCTCCATGGCCTCCCATGCAAAATGCCGCGATCTTATGACCTTTTTTACGGGCATAGGTAACAAGTTCGAAAATCCGAAGATTATCCTCCAGCTTCCGGGCGTAAGTGACAATTTTGGCAATATCGGCTCCCGCATGAATGCAATGATGGAACAGTTTTATCAGAGACTTCAAAGACGGGGTTGCCTGAAAATGATGATCCGACAATATCAGTTTTGTCCGGTTCTGATGGATTTCAATAGTTGAGATCAATTCGTTGCGTAAAGCGTCTGCTGTGTCCAGCTCACAATCGACATAGTCGCAGCCGGTGGCGATAGCCTCTTTCAACACGGCAATACGCTGCATTTCCTTGTTGCTGACGGTATCTTTTTCTGCCGCAGCAGGCCGTCGCGTCCGGCGTGTTTCGCTCTTCGGCAATATTTTGCCGCTTTGGCGTGGGCTTCGATTCGTCACAAGAATCTTTATTGACGGAGAAACAGCCCGGCTCTTTTCAATCAGTTCCGAAAGATTCCCGTTAGGAATCAAATCCATTCTGAGCTCGATCATATCAGCTAAACGGCTGCTCCTTTCTATGGCTTTTATCACCGCCGGCCTGGTTTTTCCTACGATGGGGATGCAGATCACAGAACCTCCTCACCCCTGGGATAGGAACCGAGGATTTTGTATAATGACGATTTTGTTCGCATTTCATCCAGGCACAATCGGACTTCATCATCCGTCTGATGCCCCTCCACATCAACGAAAAACACAAACTCCCAGGGACTTCCTTTGGTGGGATAAGACTCGATTTTTGACATATTAAGTCCTCTTTCGGCAAAGGATTTGAGGGCGTGATACAGGGCGCCCGGCACATTGGGCGTACCAAACATAATGGACGTCTTGTCCTTGCCCGTTGCCTGCGTATCCCCCCTTCCTATAACAAAAAACCGTGTCACATTCATGGGATAATCTTCGATTCCTTTGGAAATAATCTTCAAACCATAAGTCTGGGCCGCCAATAAACTCCCGATGGCGGCAGCGTTTTTCTCTTCCGAAACCATCTTTGCCGCTGCCGATGTACTCTCCACCGCCGTCACCATCGCCTGAGGCAGATTTTCGCGAAGCCATCGCTGACATTGGGCCAGGGCCTGAGGATGGGAATAGACTTTCTTTATATCGTCCAGACTTTCTTCTGCCGAAATCAGGCAATGACTTATTCGTAGAAATATTTCGGCCCGGATCTTCAAGGTAGTGGAAAACAACTGGTCCAAGGTTAGATTGACGGAACCTTCCAGAGAATTTTCTCTTGGTACAACCCCCCAATCCACCTCGCCTTTTTCTACGGCGGTAAAAACGCGTCCGATTTGCGGCTGAGAAATATAATGTGTGGCTTCCCCAAAATGTGACTTGGCGGCCAGATGTGTAAACGATGCCTCCAGGCCGAAATAGGCGACTTCAATCGGTTTTTGCAGAGCCCGGGAGGTGGAAATGATTTCCCGAAAAATGGTCTTTAATGAGGCTTCAGGCAAAGGACCGTTATTCAGTTCCGCAAGGTAGCGAAAGACCCTCGCTTCTTGAGCGGGGTCGTAAACGTCAATTTTATTCTCCTGCTTGAACCGGCCGATTTCTTGAGACATCTGTGCTCTTTCATTAAAGAGTCGAACGATTTCCTGATCAATTTGTCTTAATTTTTCCCGCAAATCTTCCAGCGATTTTGCCTTCATTTTCTCATCCCCTCGAGGGTAGCGACCAGCGTCGATCGATCCACGCCGCCGTTCCAGAAAGGTTTTCCGATATTTTTGATTAAAATGAACTGCACTTTACCGTCTTTTTTCTTTTTATCTCCATGTAACCGAGAGATGATGCCATCCGTGGGAATTTCCGTTGGGATCAATGGGGGCAGATCAAAAGCCGCTATCAGCTTTTCAATTCTCCTTGTTTCATTTACAGAAAGATTGTGTAGTTTTTCGCATATTCGCGATATGGCGATCATGCCCAATGCCACGGCATAGCCATGAGGCATCGTGAAATTGGACTCCGCTTCCATGGCATGTCCGATGGTATGACCGAAATTCAGAATATGACGGATGCCGTTATCTTTTTCGTCAATTTCGACAAAGCCTTTTTTTATCCGGCAGGATTGTTCAATGAGTTTAAGAAGATGGGACGTCTCGCGGTTTTTCAATGCCTCTATGCCGGATTCCTGCGCCTGAAAAAAGTCTTCACTATCGATGACGCCATATTTGATGATCTCCGCAATACCGTTTTTATATTCCTGGTCGGAAAGGGTTTCGAGAAACTTGGTGTCGATAAAAACGGCTTTCGGTTGATAAAAAGTTCCCAGGAGATTTTTGCCTTCCGGCAGATCGACGGCCGTCTTGCCCCCAATGCTGCTGTCTACTTGGGCCAGCAGGGTCGTAGGAATCTGGATATAGGGGACCGATCGCATATAGATTGAAGCGATGAAACCTGTTATATCGCCGACGACACCACCTCCCAGGGCGATGAGGAGGCTGTTTCGGTCCACGCCGAGGTCGAACAGTTTTTTAATCAGGCAAAGAGCCGTCTCCATATTTTTAGACTTTTCACCGGCAGGAAACTCAATGAGGTCGATAGTCAGGCCGGCGGCTTTCATCGTATCCATAAATGCCCGGCCGTGCAGTCCGGCAACGGTGGAATCTGTAATAACGACATATCGGCCGGCAGGATAGTCCTTCATGATCATGAGGCCGATACGATCCCGGATATCGGAGCCGATGGTAATATCGTAAGATGTGGAAATTTTTTTGTCGAGATTGACCTTTATCCGTTTCATGAATTGATCGATTTCTCCTTCCTAATGAATTTTGCAAGGTCCTTGATTTCATCCATAAGCTGGTAATATTTTTCCGGTTTAAGGGACTGGGCGCCGTCAGAAAACGCTTTGGCCGGATCGGGATGAACCTCGATCATGATCCCGTCGGCCCCGACAGCCAGTGCGGCCTTGCTTAAAGGGATGACAAACTTATAAATACCCACGGCATGGCTGGGATCGACGATCACAGGCAAATGGGTCAGGCTTTTCAGTACCGGAACCGCACTGATATCGAGGGTATTGCGGGTGGCTGTTTCAAAGGTGCGGATGCCCCTTTCGCAGAGAATCACCTGCTCATTTCCTGCTGAGAGAATGTACTCAGCTGACATAAGAAGTTCCTCGATCGTCGTCATCATGCCCCGTTTCAGGAGGACGGGTTTTTTGGACCGTCCGACTCTTTTCAGGAGGGCGAAGTTTTGCACGTTCCGGGCTCCTATCTGTATAATATCACTGTAGTTTTCTATAAGATCCACGTCTGTCGTATTCATGACCTCCGTCACGATGGGCATACCGGTTTTTTGTCTGGCCTTCTCCAGGAGTTTAAGACCTTCCTCTTCCATGCCCTGGAAGCTGTAAGGTGACGTTCGGGGTTTGAACGCTCCGCCCCGAAGGATGTGCGCGCCGCCTTTTTGGACGATATAAGCGCTTTCCATCAGCTGCTCCTCGCTTTCAACGGAACAGGGCCCGGCCATCACGACGAACTCCGCTCCTCCGACCAGAATATCACCAACAGCTATCACCGTATTGCCTTCCTTGCTCTCACGACTGGCGAGCTTATAAGGCTTTAATATCGGCATGGCTTTTTCCACACCGGAGAGCAGTTCGACTTGAAGCAGCCCTTCTTTTCCCCGCTCATCCCCGATGGCACCGATAATTGTCCGCTCGACGCCCCGGGACGGGTGGGTTTTATAGCCCAAAGATTCAATCCACCGGATGACATGGTCGATCTGTTCATCCGTGGCGTTACGTTTCATTACGATAATCATGACGTTCCCTCCTCAAAATAAAAAAGCCGTGACTTTTTTGCCGCCACGGCTTTGAAAACTAAAAAAGCCCTGGGCGGCATCTTCGATCCGCCCAAGGCCCTGAATCTTCTTTATTTATAATACGTTAATGACTCCGGAGCGACGGGCAGACCGAGACAAAGCTGTAATAATAGCTCCAAAAGCCATTAAAGTTTACATTTCTGTGAATTGCCCTGTCCTTAATCATTAAAATTTCCTTTCGCTTCAGCCGAAATATGCATATAAAACAAAACCTCCAAGTTTTGTCAAGAAAAATATTTTTAATGCCAATTTTCTTGACAGACAAAAACACGTGAACATATACTCGATCCGGCGTATAACATCACAATTGATCGAAATAACTAAAAAAATTTTTTATAAGGATGGTGCCATGCCTCGATACCCGTATTTCATCTTATTAATGCTTGTGCTCGTTAGTTATACAGCTTGTGGTCTGCGATTCGGGCAAACGGTTATTTCCGAGCCTGATGAATATAGCCGAATTTATGAGGCGAAAGAAAAATATATCCTTCGGGCCATTGCGAGGGTATTTAAAGAAAGAAAGATGGGAGAAAACATCCATACTGATGGAAGCAAAAAGTTAGTGGAGACGGATTTTATTATTCGGGAGGATTGGCGGACAAAAAGTCTGGCACGCGTCAAAAAACTCAATTGGAAGGAATGTGAAGTTTTTCTTGCCGTAACAACGGAAAAGAAGACCGAAAAAGGCTGGGAGATGCGCAGGCTCCTGGAAAAAGAGCAGTACGAAAAAATTTTCGATACCATCGGCTTGCGGGTTTATGAGGAAATGTATAAGATCGAATAAATCAGTATTTTATCGATTACGGCTTTTTTCGAAAAAATCTCCCCTGATTTCCCCATCGCAGATAGCCACAACAGGCCCGGTCATCGTCGCCGAAAAATCTTCTAAGAATGATATATTTAAAGTACCGCCCGGCATGTTGACTTCTATGTTATTTCCACAAAACCCGAGTCGATGTGCCACCGCCGCCGCGGCGGTGCTGCTGCTGCCGGAAGCCAGGGTATAGCCGGCGCCCCTTTCCCAAATTTCGATTTTAATCCGGTCACGATCCAGGACTTGTAAAAACTGGACATTGGTCCGGTTGGGGAAAAGGGCATGATTCTCAATGGCCGGTCCGAATGCTTTGGCCGTTTCCGGAGATGCCGCTTCATCAAGAATAACGCAGTGGGGGTTTCCGATAGTGGCCGCACAATATTTAAAGGTTCGATCACCGATATGGATTTGCTGATTAAGAACGTCTCCGGTGACGCCGATAACAGGAATGGCATCGGCGGCAAAGGAAACTTTCCCCATTTCAACCCTCACGCTGTTTCCTTCATCCAGGACCTGAGCCGCGACCAGGCCGCCCTTTGTGAAAATACTGAAGGGCATATCCTCCACAAGGCCTCGGTCCCAGAGGTAACGTGAAAAAATACGTAAGCCATTGCCGCTTTTTTCCGCCTCGCTGCCATCGGGATTGAAGATCCTCAATGAGAAATGCTCATCATGTTCGCCGATAGGTCCATAAAGAATTCCATCGGAACCGACGCCGTAATTTCTGTCACAGATCAGGCGGATGATTTCTTCCCGCAACGGCAGCGTTGCTTCTTGCGGATCGATGACGATGTAATCATTTCCCAAACCGTGATATTTATGAAACTTCATGTTAATTTACCGATCTGCCGTCCTTTGTCTGCCGGAAAAGCGGCATCATAATAAATCATTTAACGCTGATCTGAAAGACTCATGGTCCTTGTAATGAATACCTCGAATTCCCAGAGATTTTGCAGCCTGCACATTATTTGCTGTATCATCGATGAAAACCGTTTCTTCCGGCAATAAATCATATTGTTCCAAAAGACATTGAAAGATTTCCGGCGCCGGTTTGAGCAGGTTCACTTTGTATGACAAAATCATGCCATCGACGTCATGGAGAAATCGGTTCCTTTTGAAGATGAATTCAAAAGCCTTTTCATTGTAGTTGGAAAGCAGATAAACCGGATAGCCCAGATTTTTCATCTCGTAAAGGACAGCAATATTTTCATTCATCGGATGGAGTAGTTTTGCATAGAGGTTATCCATGCTGCCGTTAATAAGCGATTCCGTTTCCGGACATCTTGTCTGAAAGATCTGTACGGCTTGTCTTTCGCTGATAACACCCTGATCGAGCAGGAGCCATTCCGGACTTAAAAATATGGATTGATTGATTTTTTCTCTTAAAGCATCATCAGCGACCGTTTTGCGCAAATAGTCTTCCGGCTGGAAGGTAATCAAGACATTTCCAATGTCAAAGACGATGTTTTTGATCATGTATTAATAGGTTCCACTTTAATCGAGACTTGCGCTTTTGTATTGGGAGTATATGAAGAAGGTCAGGGGGTGTCAATGGAATAATGACCGGCTCTATACGATGACGTTGGTGTTAATAATTGGCATGAATATCTATGAATTGCCGTTGCATTTTCCAACGGTTGGATATAATAATTTCACAGGATTGAAGGAGGAGCAGGATGACATTCGGTTTTCTTTTATTTCCCCGCTTGGAAGAGCTCGATCTCATCGGACCGTGGGAAATGATCGGTTTTTGGGGCAAGTATTTTCAGGGGCCGCAACGGTGTTTTATGGTGGCGGAAAAGATGCCCCCGGTCATTTGTGCCAAAGGTTTGTCCATTAATCCACACGTTGATTTTTCACAATGTCCGCCTTTGGATTATTTACTTGTGCCCGGTGGTGAGGGTACCCGGACGGAAGTGAACAATGAGGCGCTCATCCGTTTTGTTGCCGAACAGGGTAATTGCTGCAAGGCCGTTCTATCGGTCTGTACAGGAACGTTTATCTTATATCGTGCCGGTTTGATTTTAGGAAAACGGGTAACGACTCATTGGGCATCTCTCGACCGATTGCGCACTTTGGGTGATGTCGAGGTGGTTGAAGAACGCGTTGTGCAGAACGGGCACATTTGGACCGCCGCCGGTGTTTCCGCCGGAATTGATCTGGCGCTGGCCTTTATCGCGGATGTCGCCGGCGAAAAGACGGCCAGTAATGTCCAGTTGGGCAGTGAATACTATCCGTCAGATAAACTCTATAGCAGCGCTTACAAGAATGAAATGACACCCCAATATCTTAAGAGAATGTATCATTCATGAAGGACCGTCATGTTGACAATGGATGAACGGAAAAGATACCATCGCCAGATTGACACAGTCGGCACGGAAGGGCAGGAAAAGCTTAAGAATGCCCGCATTTTACTGGCCGGGGCCGGCGGGTTGGGGACGGCGGCAGCGACCTACTTGACGGTTGCGGGTATCGGGTTCATCCGTGTGGCGGATTGTGATGTTATTGAAGAATCGAATTTAAACCGTCAGATCCTCCATTGGCAGGCGGATTTGGGTAGGCAAAAAACCCAGTCTGTTGCCGAGAAACTCCGGCAGATGAATCCTTATGTCCATGTCGATACTGTTACGCAGCGTATTGATGAATCCAATATCCAAGCGCTGACGGTCGACGTGGATTTGATCGTGGATGCTATGGACAATTTTGAAACACGTTACCTGTTAAACAGGATGGCTATTGCCCGCCGCATTCCTCTTTTTCATGGCGCCATTCGCGAACTGTATGGGCAGGCGGCAACTTTATTGCCCGGTCAGACGGCGTGTCTGCGGTGCATCTTTGTTGAAGGGCCGAAAGCCGCTGCCTTTCCTGTTCTGGGCGCTACAGCGGGTATAGTTGCCTCCATTCAGACTACAGAGATTATAAAATATCTGACCGGCAAAGGTGAACTGCTGACCAACCGATTGCTTCTTTGGGATGGTTTACACAGTACGGTCGATATCATCAAGGTCGGCAAAAACCCTCACTGTATCGATTGCGGGGGAATATAGCGAAATATAGTGTTAAGTAATATTAATGCAAGAGACGAGTAGCGATTGAGCGGTTTTTATTGAATGTTTGACCTTTTATCGGTCAATATTTACCTGCCGAGAATCATATTCATGCCCCATAGGCTTACCATGTAATATTAAGTGCTTTTATGAAGCTGGCGATTATCGGTGCCGGGCCGGGCGGACTTTATGCCGCTCTGGCAGCGGTAAAACAGAATATCTCCGTTGACCTGTATGAAAAAAAGCAGGTTGGCGAAGGCATTTGCTGTGGTGAATGCCTTTTCGATTCTCTGGGCATCATGCCCCAGCTAGGAGAAGGATTGCTTCACCCTGTCCGCGAAGTTATCTTGAAAGGACGAGATCATTACGGCATCAATATGAGCCGACGGCGCAAATTGTGGATGCTGGACCGCAAAACCTGGCAGCAGGGATTGGCAAAACAAGCCGTGGCCCAAGGGATTTGTCTGTTCGAACAAACGGAAATTACCCCGGACCGCCTGCTGGCGATGCAAAAAGACTATGACTGGATCATCGACGGCAGCGGTGCTCCCTCGATTACTTCACGGGCCTATCATTTTTCCCGGGAGTATTTCCGGGATTACATGGCGGCGTATCAGGTGGTTCTGAAAGGTGATTTCTCTGCTTTATGGCCGCGCATCAAGGTCGGTTTCATTTCTGATTTGCCTGCGGAATTGCAGGCGGGCTATTACTGGATATTTCCGAAGGACGAAAGACATGCCAATACCGGCGTGGTTTGCACGGTGCATGAGATACAAGATAAAGAACGGTTACAACTGAAAAAAAGGCTGGCAAACGTTTTGATTGATGAGAAATTGACGGGTGCTGAAATCATCGAATCAGGCGGGGGAATGGCCTCCGTGCGGATTTTGCCAAGGCTCGTTTTCGACAATATCATCCTCATTGGCGACGCGGCCGGTCTGACGTCGCCGCTCCACGGCGGCGGCATTGATATGGCATGTTTCAGCGGTGCTCTGGCTGTTTCTTTTCTCACCGATGGAAGCCAGGACGTTGGTGAATACCAAAAGAGCCTGACTGCGAGTTTAGAGGATAAGCTCAACCTTGAGGCCACTGCTGTTCAAAAAATGAAGGCCTTGAATTTTTGCGACTTCGACAAGCTCCTGGCGGGTGTGACCTCGCAAAGAAATACCATCCGTGCGAAAACCGCCCTGCGTCACCCCGATCTACTATATGCAACGTATCGATGGCTCGAAAAAAAAGTTGAACCCCCAAACTGGCCCGACTGACGAAATGATCGGTGGCATACTGGTCAGCTTTCTTTCCTGCCTGCCTGTGCCTCGAGTTCCATTTTTTTCATGGTAATCAGAATGGTCATGAGAGCGGCCTGGGTCATACCGGGGATGCGTTCGGCTTGACCGATCGTGGCCGGTTCGATCCGGGCGAGTTTTGCCTTGAGTTCATTGGAAAGCCCTGGAATACTGGCGTAATTCATATTCGACGGGATCTTTTTTTTCTCCAGTTCCTTCATCTTTTGTACGGCTTCATGCTGCCGTTTGATATAGCCTTCGTATTTTGCCTCGATTTCGATTTGCTTTTTCACCATGGGGTCTTCAATAGGTTCCCAGCCTTCAAAGACCTTCAGATCGTCGTAGGACATCTCATTTCTCTTGAGCAGCTGATAGAGGGTCAGTGGATTTTTGATGGGTGTGATGCACAGTTCGTCTAGGATTTTATTGGTTGCGGCAACCGGATAAATTTTCTTTTCCTGGAGGTGGCGAATTCCCTTTTCAATCCGGTGGAATTTGTCCTGGTAAAGATGGTATTGGTCCTTGGAAATGAGACCCAGGTCATGGCCTTTTCCCATGAGGCGGATAACGGCATTATCTTCACGGAGAATGAGTCGGTATTCAGCACGGGATGTGAACATGCGGTATGGTTCATCGACGCCTCTGGTGATCAGATCATCAATTAACACGCCCATATAGGCGTCGGAGCGATCCAGGATAAAGGGAGGTCTTTTCTGAACGGCGCAGGCGGCATTGATTCCCGCCCAGAGCCCTTGGGCGGCCGCCTCTTCGTATCCGGAAGTTCCATTGATCTGTCCGGCTAAATAAAGCCCGGCAACGCACTTGGTTTCCAGAGTGAGGCGCAGCTGTGTCGGCTGGACAAAATCATATTCAATAGCGTAGGCGGGGCGCATAATTTCGGCGAATTCCAGTCCGGGCACGCTGTGGACGATCTTTTCCTGGAGATAGGGTGGCATACTGTTGCCCAATCCCTTGGCGTAGATTTCTTCCGTTTCCAGACCTTCATATTCCAGGACAACAGGGTGTTTACCCTTATCGGTAAAACGCATGACTTTATCTTCCAGGGAGGGGCAGTAGCGGGCGCTGACACCTTTGATAGTCCCGGAATAAAGGGGGGATTTAAGAATATTTTCACCGATGAGCTGGTGGGTCTCCGGCGTCGTGGCGGTAAAATAGGAGGGGAGCCTCTCAGGTCGCAGTTGGGTTGTTGTAAAAGAAAAGGGCTCCGGCGTAGGATCACTGTCCTGACGCTCCATTTGAGAAAAATCAATGGATGAGGCCCGCAGGCGCGGAGGCGTGCCCGTTTTCATTCTGCCTATTTCAAAACTCAGGGATTTTAAGTTCTCCGCCAGACTAACCGATGCGATTTCACCGGCTCGGCCCGCGGGATAATGGACCGTACCGATGTGGATCAGGCCGTTTAAGAAGGTGCCGGTTGTGATCACGACAGCCTTTGCGCTGTAGAACACACCCGTCTGGTCCTCGACGCCGCGAATGTGCCCGTTCTCGACTACCAGATGATCGACAAGGGCCTGTTTTAAATGGAGATTTTTTTCTTTTTCCACCGCAGACTTCATGGCGGAATGGTATAACAGCTTATCGCACTGAACGCGTGAGGACTGAACGGCAGGACCTTTGGAGGCATTCAAAAGCCGGAAATGGACGGCTGTTTTATCGGCAATCTTGCCCATTTCTCCGCCCAAGGCATCGATTTCTTTGACGAGTTGCCCTTTAGCGAGGCCGCCGATGGCCGGATTACAGGACATGAGGGCAACGGAATCGAGATTGATATTAAACAGCAAAGTTCGGCAGCCCATTCTCGATGCCGCCAAAGCGGCTTCACAGCCCGCGTGGCCGCCGCCAACGACGATAATGTCGTATTCATTGGACAAAATATGGGAACCTCCATCATGTAAATTTGGTCAAGGGGAGCACATCAAGCGGATTCTTTTACCAAATCATCATCGCTGAATTACTTGCAGTTTGATACTTAATTTAATAGGATTAGATTGAAAAAACAATGAAAAAAGCAGGACAAAATTGAAACCAACATTCTGGAATAATACAAAATTGTACTATGATTTGAACAGTTACTGGCAAAATCTGTTCGGCTGCCGGGTGCAAAAACTGCAGATCGATGCCGGTTTTACGTGTCCCAATCGGGACGGTACCATTTCCAGAGGCGGGTGCATTTATTGCGACGGACGGGGATCCAAACTGCGTCAGGCAGGACCGCTGCCCTCCGTGGGCGAACAAATCCACCGGGGTCGGGAGTATTATCGGAAATACCGAAAAGCAACAAAATTTATCGCCTATTTTCAAACCTTTACCAACACGTACGCTCCCCATGAAAAGCTAAAAATGCTTTATGATGTGGCTTTAGAAGAAGATGATGTCGTTGGCTTATCTGTGGGAACCCGTCCGGATTGCGTTTCCAAAGAGGTTGTTTCGTTGTTTGAATCCTATGCCAAACAAAAACATGTCTGGCTCGAATTGGGTCTCCAGTCCATCCATGATAAAACGCTCCAATTTTTAAACCGAGGGCATTCGGCGGCACAATTTTTGGAGGCTGTCGATAGGATTGCAGGCCGCGACATATTAATCTGTGTCCATATCATCGTTGGCCTGCCGGGAGAAACTCACACGGATATTATGGAAACAGCCGAGATATTGGCAAAACTGCCCATCAACGGGCTGAAGATTCATGCCTTGCTTGCCCTTAAAGGAACAAAGCTTGGAACATTATATCAAAGAGGTGATATAAGTCTCATGAGCAGGGAAAAATATGTCAGCGCGGTCTGCGATATTTTGGAGATCATGCCAGCGGAGATGGTGATGCAACGCCTGACAGCCGACGGGTACCGGGATATTTTTTTAGGTCCGGACTGGGCGGTCAATAAGTTGAGTGTTCTCAATGCCCTTGATGGAGAACTGGAAAAAAGAGACTCTTATCAGGGGTTACGTTATAAAATATGAAATTCGTTGAGATAATGAAATGATTGCCATTATCGATTATCGCGCGGGGAACCTGACAAGTGTCGCCCGGGCCCTGGATTATTTAAAGGAACCCTATAAAATAACAGCGGATGAAAAGTTGCTGATAGAGTCCGATCGCCTTATTTTTCCCGGTGTCGGAGCGGCGGGCGATGCCATGGCTAATCTGAAACACCGTGCGTTGGACCGTTTGCTGCCGCGGCTGGTCGGTGAAGGAAAACCCATGCTGGGTATTTGTCTCGGAACGCAGGTGATTTATGAGCACAGTGAAGAAAATAATACCGAGTGCTTGGGCATCGTGCCGGGTACGGTCAAGAAATTTCCCGACGACCTGCGGGATCGAGGGCAACCGTTAAAAATACCCCATATGGGTTGGAATACGATCACTTTTGAGAAGAAACATCCGGTTTTTGAAGGTTTGCCGGCAGATGCGGAATTTTATTTTGTTCATTCCTACTATCCAGCACCTTCCGATGAAAACTGGATAATCGGCCGGACGGATTACGGGATAAGATTTTGTTCCGCCGTTGCCATGAAGAATCTGATTGCCGTGCAATTTCACCCGGAAAAGAGCGGCCGGCCGGGTTTAAAGTTGCTTGCCAACTTCTGTCGCTGGGAGGGAAAAAATGCTGAGTAAAAGAATTATTCCCTGTCTGGATGTGCGCAACGGCCAATTGACCAAGGGCATTAAATTTAAGGGCAATATCGATATCGGCGATCCTGTGGCCGCAGCAAAGCAGTATTACGATGAGGGGGCGGACGAAATCGTATTTTATGATATTACGGCCTCATCGGATGAACGCGATATCATGATCGACGTCGTCAGGCGTGTAGCGGAAACGATCTTTATTCCTTTTTCCGTGGGAGGCGGCATTCGGACGCTGGAGGATATGCACCGGGTCATCCTGGCGGGCGCGGAAAAAATCAGCGTGAATTCGGAGGCCGTCGTCAATCCATCGATCATTAAAGAGGGGGCAAAGGCCTTCGGCAGCCAATGTATTGTTTTGGGAATGGATGTGAAAAAAACAGCACTTTCCGATCAAATTCCTTCGGGTTACGAAGTGGTGATTCAAGGAGGAAGAAAATTTACGGGGATTGACGCCCTCTGGTGGGCAAAAGAAGCCCAGCATCTTGGGGCGGGAGAAATCTGTTTGAATTCCATTGATACCGACGGCACCCAGGACGGCTATGAAATTGAATTAACAAAGCTTATCTCAACAAATGTTCAAATTCCCGTTATCGCTTCCGGCGGCGCGGGCAAGCCGGAGCATTTATATGAAGTTCTTACGAAAGGTAACGCCGATGCCGCTCTCATCGCCTCCATTGTCCATTATCGCACCTATACAATTCGGGATCTGAAGGCCTATTTAAATGAAAGGAATGTAAAGACCAGAATGCAATGGTAATACCTTTTGAGATTGTACTTGACGAAAAACAATCAATAATCCTATAATAAATAGCTTTAGAAAATGACAAAATTAACCCATCATGGAGGTAAATAAAGTGGACGCAAAAAGGTATGAATTAAATGTCCAGTTGGCGCAAATGTTAAAAGGCGGCGTCATTATGGATGTGACGAATGTCGAACAGGCGAAAATCGCCGAAGATGCCGGAGCCGTTGCCGTTATGGCTCTCGAACGCGTTCCCGCGGATATTCGCAAAGACGGCGGTGTTGCCAGAATGTCCGATCCTGCCATGATCGCTGCCATAAAAGAAGCCGTTTCCATTCCCGTTATGGCGAAAGCCAGAATCGGCCATTTTGTTGAAGCTCAGATTCTGGAGATCCTGAAGATTGATTATATCGATGAAAGTGAAGTTTTAACGCCGGCTGATGAAGAATGTCATATCGATAAAACAAAGTTTTCCATTCCCTTCGTATGCGGGGCGCGTAATCTTGGAGAGGCTCTCCGCCGTATCGCAGAGGGTGCTGCCATGATTCGGACAAAGGGGGAAGCGGGAACCGGCAATGTCGTTGAGGCGGTGCGCCATATGCGGACCATGAATCGGGAAATCCGCCAACTCATCAATATGCCCCTTGAGGAAGTCACCGGTTTTGCCAAAGCCAATGGTATGCCCTATGAGATTGCTCTTCAGGTCCGCAAGTTGGAACGTTTACCCGTCGTGAATTTTGCCGCCGGCGGTATTGCGACACCCGCGGATGCGGCGTTGATGATGCAACTGGGTTGTGACGGCATTTTTGTCGGCTCGGGTATATTCAAATCGGCGGATCCGGCACTGCGGGCCAAAGCGATTGTCAAGGCAACGGCCTATTTTAATGATCCGAAGAAAGTTCTTGAGGCCTCCATGGGACTCGGCGAAGCCATGGCGGGGCTCGAAATAGCTTCAATTCCTGCGGAACAGCTTCTCGCGGGGCGCGGCTGGTAATTTACCGTAGTGTGAGCGACAATAATGAATAACCATTCGTCGGACACGGATGGAAGGGGTATGCCTGCCATCGGTGTTCTTGATCTGCAGGGGGGCATTTCAGAACATATCGATCACTTGGAGCGCCTCGGTATCCGAAGTGTTCGTGTCAAAGAAGAAGAGGATTTTCAGAACTTGGCGGGTCTGATTGTCCCCGGTGGTGAAAGTTCCTGTATCTCCCGACTATTGCGTCTTTTCAATCTTGACGAAATCATTGTTCAACAATTTCAAAAAGGAATGAAAATCTGGGGAACTTGCGCCGGTGCCATACTCCTGGCCAAGACCGTTATAAACGAATCTGCCCATCTTGGATTAATCGATATAGAAATCGAGCGCAACAGCTTCGGCAGTCAGTTGGATAGCTTTCAGTATGAGGCAGTGATCCCCGGTCTGTTGAAGAAACCGGCATCCTTAACCTTTATCCGGGCGCCGAAGATCATAAAAGTTGGCAGAGATGTGAATGTCTTGCTGCAAATCGATGACTATATAGCGGCTGCCGAAAGTTCCGATGTCCTGGTCACGGTTTTTCACCCCGAACTCACGGGATGTCTGGCCTTCCACCATTACTTCGCAAAAAAATGCAATTTAAAACCCCGTGATGTTGACGGAACTGAAGTACTGGATCCGACATGGCGTCTTACCAGTTGGACTCGCCTTGCCCGCATCAGCAGAGGCTGATTGTGCATAATGAGAAATAACTGCTGTAAATGGTGGTAGCAAATCTGTATACCGACTTGTGAAAAGGAGGATTTTAAATGGCCAAATTAACAGATGTTGTTAATATGGAAAAACGGGAGGAGATTGCGGTTTTAATAATCAACAATCCACCGGTCAATGCGTTAAGTAGTGGTGTGCGAAAAGGAATATTCGACAGAGTGTCTGTTGCAATTGAAGACGTTTCTGTAAAGGCTGTCGTCATTACGTGCGCAGGCCGCACTTTTATTGCGGGAGCGGATATAACGGAGTTTGGCAAGGCACCGCAGGCGCCGTCATTGGATGTTGTTTTCGACTTGATTGAAAACAGTCGAAAACCAGTTATTGCCGCTGTTCACGGTACCGCGCTGGGCGGTGGTTTGGAAACAGCAATGGTTTGTCACTATCGTGTATCCACAGCCACGGCAAAATTCGGTCAACCGGAAGTCAATCTTGGATTAATACCGGGGGCAGGTGGAACGCAGAGGCTGCCGCGGATAGTCGGAGTTCAAAAGGCGATTGACATGTGTGCGGGCGGTACACAGGTTGTTGCAGAAGAGGCACTTAAAGAAGGTTTAATTGATAAGATCGTTGAAGGTGATCTTTTAACCGGTGCGGTCAATTTTGCAAGGAAAATTATTGCGGAAGGACGTCCGCTTCGCAAAATTCGCGAAAGAAATGAAAAAATTGAGGAGGTAAAGGGGAAACGGGAAATTTTTGAGGAGGCCAGAAAAACTTTCGGAAAAACAAAAAGAGGGTTTGATGCACCTCAGGCAAATATCGACGCTGTCGAAGCCGCGGTTAACATGTCTTTTGAAGACGGCCTCAAGAAAGAACGGGAACTTTTCATTAAATTAATGATGGGTTCTCAATCAGCGGCACAGCGTTATGTTTTTTTTGCGGAAAGGGAGTGCGTGAAGATTCCTGATGTGTCTGCTGAGACGCCGCAGCGGACAATTAACAAAGTGGGTGTTGTCGGTGCCGGGACGATGGGCGGCGGCATCGCTATGTGTTGTGCCAATGTGGGTCTTCCCGTGAAAATTATGGAAGTCAACCGGCAGTTACTGGACAAGGGATTGGGAATTTGCCGGCGAAATTATGAAAATACCGCTTCCCGGGGCCGCATTACGATGGATGATGTGGAAAAACGCATGGCTTTAATTCAGGGGACCCTGTCCCTGGAAGACTTTGCCGACGTCGATCTGGTTATTGAAGCGGTATATGAAAATATGGATCTCAAGAAAGAAATCTTTGCCAACCTTGACAAAATCTGCAAATCCGAAGCCGTTCTTGGTACTAATACGTCCGGTTTGAACGTCAATGAAATTGCCTCGGCGACGCTAAGGCCGGAAAACGTCATTGGCCTACACTTCTTCAGCCCCGCTAATGTTATGCGTTTGCTGGAAGTTGTCCGGGGTGAAAAAACGGCAAAGAATGTCATTGCCACTTCTATGGCCTTCGGAAGGCGTATTCAGAAAATCCCCGTCCTGGTCGGGGTCTGTCAGGGTTTTGTGGGCAATCGCATGCTTCGACAGCGGGGCCGTGAAACGCAAAAGATGATCCTGGAAGGTGCAACACCCCAGCAGATCGATCGGGTCTTTTTCGATTTCGGTTTTCCCATGGGACCTTTTGCCATGGGCGACCTGGCCGGGCTTGATATCGGTTGGAATAAAACAACGTCTGAAGGAGAGACGCTGCGGGACCGTCTTTGTGAAATCGGAAGGCTCGGACAGAAGACAAATGCCGGCTACTATGATTACCAGCCGGGGAGCCGCACACCGGTTCCTTCGACTTTAGTGGAAAAAATGATCAAAGAGTATGCGGCAGAGAAAAACATTTCCCAGCGGGTCATTACGGATGATGAAATTCTGGAAAAAAGTCTTTATCCCATGATTGATGAAGGGGCCAGGATACTGGAAGAAGGCATCGCCATCCGGCCGAGCGACATTGATGTTATCTGGATTTATGGTTACGGGTGGCCTGTCTATCGCGGCGGCCCCATGTTTTATGCAGATTTGGTCGGTCTAAATAAAATATACGACAGAATGCTCGAATTTCAGGCCAAAGAAGGCGACTTCTGGAAACCATCAGCGCTTTTGGAGAAACTGGCGAAGGAAGGGAAAGGATTTAAAGATTTCCGACTGGGCAGCCGATTAACGCATTAAATGTCGTCAGTTTTTGATGATTTTTAATTTCTGCTGAACTTTAAAAGCTTTTTCTTGTTCGTTATTTGATTCATAGATTTGTTGGAGCTTTTCGAGATAAACAACAAGGGGCTTATACCAGCCGTTGATGGATGCCTTTTCAATGGCCGTCTGGAGAGTTTCTTCACTATATAGTTTGTTTTTTACAGCGATCCCAATAGCTATGAGGATCGAAAGAGGATCGCCGATACCAGTAATTTCCTTATTGATATCCATTTGTTTTTCCCCGATTCCCGCTTTCAGGAAAGACCTGTACTGCTCGGGCAAAAGCGAGACATTAACGACCGAAAGATTGCCTTTAAGAAAAAGAAAATAATTTCTGTTTTCCGGATCAGGTTGGTTCGCTTCTATATCCAGGTACTCGCTGTCCTCGATATCTTCAAGACAAGCGACCTTGACGGCATATTTCGTTAAATAGACTTTGGAAATGCGTTTCAAATCACCGCTTCTCTTTACTTCCGCCAGGGCCTTTTGAAAATGGAGTTCAGCTATCTTGTCCTCACCCTTCAAGTAATTTTTTTTAAAATTGTTCAGCTGTCCGAAACTTTCATATTGCCAGGCCGGTATGATCTTTGAGTTGCAGCCGGAAAACGTTAGAAGAATTAATAATATGGGCAGAGCGTAAAGCTTCTTTTTCATGGGAGCCTCATATCCGGTTCTTTTTTAAAGGGCACTAAATTATCAAGTCTGTCGACCAGTTCTTGGATGGCATAAATCGTTGCGTCAATTTGTTCTCTTAAGGCTTCCATATCTTTAGCAGAGCCTGCCGCCTCCCGGCTGATCGTATTGATGTTTCCTACGGTGGCGTCTAATTTTTGCAGTTTGACGACCAAATCTTTCAATATATTGTTTACCAAGGGCAAAAGCCCTTCGTCGCCATACAATTTTTCATCGGTTTTCACCGCCATGGCGTTGACTTTTTTCAGGGTATTTTCAATTTGTACCGTAATGCCTCTGGCGTTTTTCATGGCGGCATGGAGGGCAACAACACTATCCTGATCGCTTACAGCCATTTCAAGCAATGAGGACTTTTCGGAAAAATTCGCGGTTAATTTCTGGGTATTCTTCAATATTTTATGGACGTCGCCTTGGGGATTGGACAAGTCGGCGGTAATATTTTCGATGTTCGTGGCGATTTTGGTGATCGTATCGAGAATAGGATGAATTCGCTTGACCATTTCATTAATATCGCTGCTGGTAGCGATCTCAAGGATATTATCAGCAGACAGTTCCGGGCTGTTCAAATTTTTTGTTTGAACGATTATTTTTGCTGAACCGATAAGGGGTTTGTCCAGAGCGAACACGCTGTCGGAACGGATCCATTTAATATGGCGTTTCGGAATTTTTATTTTGATGAGAACAATGCCTTCTTCGCTGAGTTCAAGATCTTCGACATTGCCGATGGTGAAACCGGAAAATACCACCGGCATGCCCGTGGTCAGGTTTTCACCTGATTTTACCGAGAGGGTGTAGGTATAAACCTTTTCAAACATGCCCTTCTTATAAACCAGGTATCCTATCGTCGAAACGATCAAAAAGGTTGCGATAATAACAAAAAGCCCGACTTTAAAAGCATGTTTATGAGGCATTGTCTTTTATGTACCTGTCTTTATTCCAAATGTAGTCCAATATATGGCACTGGTTATACAGATCATCAATGGTATTGAGGGCGTATTTCATAAAACTGCTGTCTTGGGAGTTGTGCAATATAATGAAAGGCCTGTCAATAACAATTGTGGCCTCATTAATCATGGCGGCCCTTAAAAGCATGACACAGAATCTGTGTTCATCCGTTAAATCGGCGCTGCGCTTGTAGGCAATATCTTCGAGTTTATATCTGTTCAAGAGTTTCAGGACCAGCTGTTCCGCTTGGCGTTTCGGTAAATTATCTCGATATAACTTAATGAGGGCAATATTATTCAATACATCGAGATTGGAGATGAGGGGTATATCCAGCGAGATCAAACTGGAGTCATGCCTGCGCTGTGCCATTAAAGCATCAAGATGTTGACCCAGCAGGTCTTCACTTGTGAAGAAAATTAAATTAATTTTAGGATTAATGACAGCACCTCAATAATCACGATGGCGATAAAAACCCTGACCATACCATTTAAAACCGATACAGGGATGCTCGTCAATTCATTTGTGGCATTCAATCCGAACATAATGGGGATAAGCGTTATAAAAACCCCATAAGTGATGCATTTCAAGTACATAATGATGATATCAGAAAAATAAATAGAGTTAATCAAAACATCCGTATAGGTATCAAAACTCATCTGAAATATAAAATTTGAAAAGATTAATCCTGTTGCTAGGACGACAATGGAAAAAAGGGAATTTAAGAAAACGACCGATATAATACCATTGATAATTCTCGGTAGGAAAAGGTAGTTCATGGCATCGATATGAAAAGCTTCCAAAGTTCTTATTTCTTTATTTACTTTCATCACGGCAATTTCTGTATTAATGGCGGAACTTGAACGAAGGGCAATGAGAATCACCGTAATGAAGGGAGACAGTTCGTAAACCATAAAACCGATCATGAACCGTCCGATATATTGAACCATCCCGAGCTCCTTTACAACAAGCATTAATATGATCACGAGAATGGAGCCGAATATCACCGCAATAGTTAAAAATAAAGGGAGAATCTGGACGGACGTAAAATATATCTGTTCAACCAGGACCATTTTGACGGCCGAATTATAGGCGTTCCTGTCGAACATCCGGAAAACAACTTTAATGGCAAATAACAAGGTTGCTTTCAGAGATCCGGTCATGTCGATGGCGGCCACGCCAATTTTTTCTACAAAGGTTTTCATGTTTTCAGGATATTACGAACCATGTATTATCACGGAATAAAATCTTTATCGACCGGTTATTGAATCGAAATTACATTATTTGGATGTTTTCATGCTACCATAAATAATGATATAAACATCAATAAAAATATCATTCAACATCAGTTTTTTTAATGGGATGTTGTCTGTTGAGGCATACGCTTTCGATGTTGGAAAAGCCATATTGAAAGGATAAGGACGCCATTAAAATTAAAAGGAGAAGATTTTATGAAACTGATTCGTTTTTTATCGGAGGATAACCGGCTTTTTTACGGAAAATATGAACCCGACCGGCCCGATCAAGCCGTGATCCTTGCGGCAGACCCTTTTGACGGATTGGACGTGACCTCCAATATGGCAAAGATAAAACAGCTCCTTGCCCCTGTTATTCCCCGTAATGTCCTTGCTCTGGGTCTGAATTACCGAAAGCATGCAGATGAAACAAAAATGCCGTATCCCGAGGTTCCTATCATCTTCAGCAAAGCGACCAGCAGCGTCATTGGACATCAACAAACCATTTTATTGCCAACCGCCGGCAATAAAATGGTTGATTACGAAGGTGAACTGGCGGTCATTATCGGGAAAAAAGGAAAAAATATATCACAGGAAAACGTGTGGGATTATATATTCGGTTATACGTGTGCAAATGATGTCAGCGCGAGGGATTGGCAAATGCAGAAACAGCAGGGGCAATGGTATCGAGGCAAAAGTTTTGACACCTTTTGTCCTTTGGGACCCTATATCGTAACGAAAGATGAAATAGACAATCCCGACAATTTGAAACTGCAAACGACCTTGAACGGCAAAACGGTACAAAACTCAAATACGTCGGACATGATATTTAATATTCCTGCCATGATCAGCTTTTTAAGTCATTCGATGACGCTCCTTCCCGGGACGGTTATTCTGACGGGAACGCCGGAAGGTGTGGGTTTTACGAGAACACCTCCTTTATTTTTATCGCCGAACGATACGGTCAGTGTCGAAATTGAAAAAATCGGCATATTAACGAATCGGGTTGCTCATGAGGAAACCCGGTCTGCGTCACGTGAATAAGCGGATTTCAATATATGGGCAAAGGAGAAACGACGTTTAAATACAGCACAAATAATGGAGTAGGCGTGAATCGTTTTAAAAACGCTTTTTGATAAATATCAATTTACAGGGATCAAATAAATGTTGGAAGGATATGAAAAAGTGTGTTATGCCAGCGGCAATTTCGATAATTTTGCCGATATCGTAGAATTATATCCGGAGGGGTAATATGAAGACGGAAAATAAAAGTAAAAATACTTTTATCATGTTTTTGTTGGCGTTTCTCATTGGCTTCTTCGTTGTTTCACTCATTGAGGTATTGCGGTCATCTTTCGGACCGGGGCCTGACGTCCAAACCGCTTCAGCTGTTTCAACCGTCGAAACTGTAAATACCCCCAGCACGTTTGCGGATTTAGCTGAAAGATTGAAACCCGCTGTTGTTAATATCAGTACGACCAAAACAATCCAGTCGAGACGCGGTGGAATGTTAAGGTCTCCCTTCGGCGGGCAGTCGCCCTTTGATAGATATTTTGGGGGCGATGATTTTTTTGAAAGGTTTTTTGGCGATATCCCGCGCCGGGAATTTCAACAGAAAAGCCTGGGGTCGGGCTTCATCATTACAAATGACGGCTATATTTTCACCAATAATCATGTCGTTGAACAGGCGGATAAGATATTGGTTAAGCTCTCGGATGGAAAAGAATATGAAGCGAAAATCATCGGTAAGGATGCCAAGACGGATATTGCCCTGATTAAAATAAAACCGGATCATGATTTACCGATAGCTGAGCTTGGCGATTCAGAAAACCTGCGTGTCGGTGAATGGGTCATGGCGATCGGAAATCCGTTTGGTCTTGAACAAACGGTAACAGCAGGAATTGTAAGTGCAAAAGGCCGTGTTATCGGTGCCGGTCCCTACGATAATTTTATTCAGACCGACGCGTCCATTAATCCCGGAAACAGCGGGGGGCCCCTCTTTAATATGGAAGGCAAGGTGATTGGAATAAACACGGCGATTGTTGCTCAGGGGCAGGGTATCGGTTTTGCCATCCCCATCAGCATGGCCAAAGATATACTGCCAGCTTTAAAATCGAAAGGAAAGGTGACGCGCGCCTGGCTGGGCGTTTCCGTCCAAGACATTACCGAGGATATTGCCAAGAGCCTGAATAAAAAAGATCTTAACGGTGCTCTGATCAGTGAAGTATTCAAGGGCGATCCTGCCGACCGGGCGGGCTTAAAAGCCGGTGACATCATTATTATGGTAAAGGGCAAGGAAATAAAAAACACCCATGATTTATTGCTGACCATTGCCTCACTTCATGTCGGTGATAAAGTCAATGTAAGAGTTTTACGAGATGGGAAGGAAAAAGAATTTCAGGTTGTCGTTGAAGAAAGAGGGGATGAAAAACTGGTTGCGCAGGCCGATCAGGGAAAAGACGAGTTAGGCTTAACGGTTCAGAAAATAACACCGGAAATTGCCCGTTATCTGGGTGTTGATAAGGAAGAGGGCGTTGTCGTTGTGGATGTTGTTGAGGGTAGCCTCGCAGAAGATGTGGGAATTCAACCTCAGGATATCATCTTACAAATTAATAAGGTGAAAATATCTTCGATTGAAGATTATTTAAAAGAAGTAGAAAAATTGGATGAGAAAAGAAGTCTGATGATGCTGTTAAAAAGAGGAAGGGCCACCTTTTTCATTTCTATACGCAGGTAATCAAGGCCCCCCGAAGATAAATAAAACATCCTTCAAACGCGCTTTTGTTCCTATGCGAAGGCAAGGACGATGCGATTGACAGATACTCTTATTCGTTTCGTTTAAAGGGAAGAGGCATCTTGTAGAATCTGCACCAGACATCCCGCTATTCAAAGTTCATGTGAAGTCTCTATGAAGGAACCAACAAAAACATTACAGCTTATTTACGGTGCGTTGAATGACCATTTTGGGGATTTGCACTGGTGGCCCGGCGAATCGTCAATTGAGATTATCATTGGTGCCATCCTGACACAGAACACGGCATGGCGCAACGTCGAAATTGCCATTAATCGACTCGGACGTCAGGGATTGCTCGATCAAAAAAAACTGCTTTGTGTGAAGGATGAAATCCTGGAAGAATTAATAAAGCCTTCAGGATACTATCGAATAAAAGCAAAACGTTTGAAGGCCTTTATTCATTTTTTATTTGAATATTACCATGGGAAACTTGACGATCTTTTTGATAATGATATAGATGTCCTGAGAAGTCAATTGTTGCGGGTCAAGGGGATTGGTGAGGAAACGGCGGACAGCATTATTTTGTATGCGGCCGAAAAACCCATATTTGTTGTTGATGCTTATACGAGAAGGATATTGGAACGGCACTCACTGATTGAGCAGGGTCTCAAGTATGGGGATATTCAAAAATATTTTATGAATCATCTTCCCGCCGATGTGTATCTTTTCAAGCAGTATCATGGCTTGATCGTTAATACGGGAAAGACATATTGCACAAAAGCAGCCAAATGCGAAATGTGTCCGTTGCAAATTCTGATTTCATAAGATGAGATAAGTCTCGTTTCATGTTTTTAAAAGAGGATTAAAATGTTTCACGTGAAACATTTTAATAGATACGTTATTGGCCCTGTTGCCAAATCAACGTTGATGGCTTTGTATAAATGAATAGGACGTATCTTTTCGGTTTTCTGAAACATTGTTTGTATTGGAAAACAGTTTCGTTGTGTGCCGACTTTCTCCTTGATTTCGGCGATATTTATCTATTATATATTAAAATACTTTTTTAGTAGAACGTGCCGCCATAAATCGCTCCGTATCGAAAAGCGTTCATCGTGTTCGCAAATTGTTTTTCCGTTGCAATTATATATCGGCAGAATTATGTATCTGATGCTTATCCGCTCATCCAAGTCACAGCGATTATATGAACGGCTTATAAAAGAATCCGCATAGAGCATTTTTACGGCATATCCTGTCCAAAAGATAATAAATATATTGGGTGTTGTTGAAAGCCGTTCTATCGTTGTTTAATAATATAAAATGACAATATTCCGCTCATCAACTGTCTGTGATTATTCAACACTTCTTGTGCGTCCACTTTTCATCGAAGGCGGTAGTAAATTTCCAGTTCTTCGACGACAAATATGAAAACATAGAAGTTAAGAATACGAAGGTGGAGGAGGTGATGAATATTTAGGGTATATTTTTAATTTGGAACAAATACGATTACAGGAGGTTGGTAACTTAACGTGGAAGATATAAAGTTTCTTGAACGGATAGAAGAAGAAGTCATTCGCATGGGTGGTGGTGTAAAAAAGGGCAGCATCGCCAAGTGGGAACTTGAAGCAGCGCAAGAAATCCGGGTATCGATTAGGCCCCCAAGACAGTTAAGCAGTACCGAGCTCTTTACGCTTCGAAAGTTGGAACCGGGGGAATATCGGCTTATGCTGATTGCCGTTCCGAGAAAAGTGGATGAAAACGCCGCGAATGGCAACATTCGGCATCTGGGTTATTCCGTTCATGACGACATATCCTCTTCTTAAGAAAGAGGAAAAAATAATAGGGGCTGCAAAGATATTTTTTTCTATAAATGTAATTTCTAAGGAGGTTATGATGATCAGGACAGCGCAACAGTATATTGAAAGTATGAATGATGGAAGAGATATCTATATCGAAGGGGAAAAAATTCTGGACATTACTAAAGATGTGCGCTTTAAAGGCGGGATAAACGCCAGGGCCTATTCCTACGAATTGTACAATCACCCCGCATTTAAGGATTTTCTAACCATAGAGGATGCCGGCGATAGATACCTTTTCTTATGGAATCAGCCTAAAACCAAGGAGGATTTGATCAGACGAAGAGATGTGTATATAACCTGCATGCGTTGGGGCGCAGCCATGAGCGGAATGGGACCTGATGCCTTGGCCGCATCAGGCGTCACAGCCGCAAGAATGGATAAAGCCCTCGGCACCCATTATACAGATGCTGTGGAAGATTACAGGCAGCATCTGAGAAAGGACGATCCGGCAATTACCGGGGCTATAACCGATGTGAAAGGGAACCGCAGTCTTCGACCATCGGCTCAGGAACAGCATAAAGATTTCTACGTCCGCTGCGTTGAAAAACAAAAGGATGGAATCATCGTCCAGGGTGCAAAGATTCACATCAGTGCCACCCCGAGCTGTAACGAAATAATTGTTTCTCCATCCCGGGCCCATCGTGAGGAGGACAAGGATTACGCCGTCGTCTTCGCCACTCCGGTCAATGCGAAAGGAATCAAGCTCATAACGACACCCCCCCATGTCCATGAAACGGATGATGATGAGGCGCTTTGGAACTGGCCGCTCCATGGACGGGGCAAGGGTGTCAGCGAGTGTATGATCGTTTTCGATAATGTCTTTGTCCCCTGGAACCGGGTCTTCATGTGCGGCGAGTGGCAGTTCTCCAGAGATCAGGCCTGGATGTTCGGCGTCTTCCACCGCCTGTTCGGGACCTGTCATAAGGTCATATCAACAGAAGAAGCGGCGGGCGCGGCGGCGTTGATGGCCGAATACAACGGCCTGGACCGCTATCCGCACATTCAGGAAAAACTGGCCTGGCTCGCCATGCATGCCCAGCTCCTGGACGCCATGTCCCGGGCCGGCTGCGAAAATCCCGATATTTTTCCCGATATCGGACTGGCAACGCCCGGCCAGATGTACACCAACATCGCAAAATACATTTTTGCCAACGACCAACATGAACAGTCCAAAGTTCTGGCAGACATTGCTGGTGGTCTTGCCACAACGGTATTTTCTTACAAAGATTGGAAAAATCCAGAAATCAAACCATACATTGAAAAATACCTGGCAGGTAAGGATGGCATTCCGACGGAATACCGCCTGAAGGCCTTCCGTCTGGTCAAGGACCTTGTAGGGCATGGCCTGGATGGCGCCTATATTCACACAGAGGGATCTCTTGCGGCGCAAAAAATGGCCATCTTTGCCAACGCCCCCTGGGAGAAGTATAAAGCCATTGCTAAACGGGTCGCCAATATACCCGGCTGGGAACAGCATCCCTTCTTAAAGGACATGCCTCCCATTCCGTCGAAATGGTTGTTCTAAAGCTACTTATTTTTTTTACAATCGCCAATTGTTTTCCAGATGTGAGAGCCGATGAAGTTTCTTGTCGGCTCTCACCCCCCTCTACCCATTATCCTTCTGTCATGGCGTTTAGAAAAGGGATGATGTCGAAATATAATGAGATAATGAAAGGAGGTTTTTTACATGGACACCAGTAGATTTTCTTTGGAAGGTAAATGCGCTCTTATTACCGGCGGCAGCCGTGGAATCGGACGTGCCTGCGCCCTTGCCTTTGCTGATGCGGGCGCCAATGTGGCGGTAAGCGGCCGTAAACTTCCGGGCCTGGAAGAGGTCGTCTCAGACATTGAGGCAAAAGGCGGAAAAGGTTTTGCTGTCGCCGCCCACGTGGCGAAATTTAACGATTCAAAGATGCTGGTGGATAAAGTGATGGAAAAATTCGGCCGCATCGATATTTTAATGAATAATGCCGGAACAAATCCCTATAACGGGTTCCTGTTGGACGCGGAAGAATGGGCGTGGGACACGACAATGAATGTCAATCTGAAAGGCCCTTTTATGCTGAGCCAGTTGGTGGCAAGGATTATGAAAGAAAAGGGTGGCGGAAATATTATCAATACCTCCTCGACCGGCGGGATGAGAGCCGGCGGGCTCAGCATTTATAGTGTGACCAAAGCGGCGTTGATTATGCTGACCCAGTGCATGGCCAGGGAATGGGGACAATACGGCATCAGAGTGAATGCAATTGCTCCCGGCGTCATCGAAACACGATTGAGTGAGGCCTTATGGAAGGACCCGGCTGTCGGAGAAGCTGCCGCTAAACGCACAGCTCTCGGCTTTATCGGCGTGCCCGATGATGTGGTCGGCGCGGTGCTGTTTCTGGCGTCCAATGCGTCACGATATATAACCGGCACAACCATCGTTATGGATGGCGGAGCCTTGGTGGGGTCACCCGCGTCGGCCGGTTCCGAATGACAATTTTATGAAATAGACATAATAAAATAAGAGGATTTACATCTCGGATTGTTCTTCATCAACGGACGATTCAATTTTCTCGTTGGCGAGAATCTTGGATAATAAAGATGAGAATTTTTCTGCCAGATTTTGAAGTAATGTGGTGTCCATATCGGGGCTATAGCGCTGCGCTGTTGAATCTCCATAATTGAGGCTTCCGATGACGTTGCCTTTCAGGACGATGGGTGCGACGGCCAGAGACTTGAGGAAATATTTGTTGCTTTTCGGAAGAAGTTTGAAAAAAGGCTTCAATTCATGATTGGCAAGGACAGGTTCTTGGCCGTTTTTGATTAGATCTGCAAAAGCTGATGCCAGAATCATGTTTAAGCGCTCTTTAAGCAGATCCGAAGATTCGAGTCTTTTGACGAGTTCCACGGCCCGACGACTGTGAATAAAGGAAAACCAGATATAAGGAATGGCAAATTCTTCAGTCATGGCATTCACGAGGTTTTCGAAAAGCTCTTGAATGTCCTGTGATGATGAAATAGTTGTCTCGATTCTGGAAAATTTTGCGGCGATGGTCTCGTTTAAGTTTGTGATTTGTTCTTTTTCATCCATGTTCCTCAATTCCTTCAGTCAATTTTGAATTCTGCGGTCAGTATGGTGTGATCCGATGGCTTTTCCGCCAATCGCGGCTTCATGTCAATCGAACATCTTATTGATTTTTCAGTAAGTGACGGTGTTGTAAGGATGTGATCGATTCTCCAGCCCAGTCCTTTTGCGACGGAATCCCGCACCCGGTAATCAAAAAAGGTATAATGCCCCGATGCGTCGGGATAAAATTTTCGGAACAAATCGGATAATCCCCAGGACTTGACATCCGCGAAGGCGTTCCATACATCGGGATTGAAGCAAACATGTCCCAGAAGTCTTTTGGGATCATGGACATCGATAGGTTCGGGGGCGACATTCAAATCGCCGCACCACAGGATGGGGGCCTTTTTAGAATAAGATTTTTCCAGAAGATTTTTAAATCGTTTGAACCATTCAAGCTTGTAGAAAAAGTGTTCGCTTTCACGATCCCGCCCCTGAGGAACATAACTATTCAGAACCGTGATACCGGGGAAAACGACTCTGATTAAACGATCCTCGTCGGCCGGATCATCATCCAGGCCGAATGACACAGATGTTGGTTTCTTAAGAGATGCGGTAGCGATGCCATTGTATCGTTTGTCCCCACGAAAAACGATCTGATAGCCGATTTCTCCGAATGGCGATACAGGGAATTCCGCGTCGCTTACCTTGGTTTCCTGCATGCACAGGATGTCCGGCCTGTTTTCCCGAAGCCACGGGATCACAATATGGAGACGGGAACGGATGGAATTGACGTTATATGTTGCGATTTTAAATATCTTCATACCGGATTATTAAAGCTTAAAGCTGTCCGTTTGTTGCCAGGCCGTATAGCCTGGTCACATTCATCTTCTGCAATTCCGCGCCGAAGGCCTCCATACCCTGACCCATGGGAAAGCGGTCAAGGAAGGAAATGCGCTCTTGTGCTTCCTCCAGGGACCAGCCTTGTTTAACGGCGTCTTGGACGGCGGTGATCCAGTCACTGACAAATGCCGCCATTTTATCGAGGTAATCGACGGTGCAGACTTCTCCATGACCAGGAATGAAATAATCGGCGTCCAGTGTTTTTAAGAACTGTAAGGACTCTAGCCATTCCTTGGGTAGCGCTTCATGCAGGAAAACCTGCGTTTCATGAAATATATTGTCCCCTGTAAAAACGATCCTTTCTTCAGGCACAAAGACGGCCGTTTCGCTTGCCGTATGGCCCGGCAGATGAAAAAGCTGGAAAGTGTGGTTTCCCAGATGAATCGTCATGGTTTTATTGAAGGTAATCGTTGGTGGCTTGATTTTGTAATCAGCCAGGTAAGGCCCCGCGTTGGGGTCCATCATTTTGATTCTTTCCTTCAAGGGTTCCAGCTCAACCTGCATGATGACGTCTCTGGTTCCCTCCTGGGCAATGCCGATGGCATCAAAGAAATAATTTCCGATATAGTGATCGCCGTGGGGTTCCGTGTTGATCAGATAAACGATTTTGCCATGCTTTTTCACTTCTTTGCGATAGGCTATGGCGTCCCCGAATAGCTGCGGCGTATCGATTATCACGACACCTTCTTTTGTGACGACAAACCCCGGATTGCATCCCCGATAACCCGTCTCCGCGTAGACATTGCTGGTGATTTGATTCATTTCATTGTCCTTTCATCGATTCCGGCAAGCGAGAGGCCTGTTCTGCAGATGGGTTTTCATTTACTGTATTCGTTATCACCTTTTTCATAAAACTTTTGACGTTGCCCTGAGGCTGTAACAAGAAAGGAAAAAATAAATGGGAAAACAAATTTAATGATAATAATTACAAATATTATTATTTACTGGCGGAAGTCAAGGTGCTTTTGACAGATTTTGTAAAAAAATCATAATTTTGCCTGATCAAGCTTGATTACTTTTTACATTTTTCTTGCTATTCCTGATCTTCTTCTTTATCTTCTCATAAAACATGGCGAAGGGGGCCCTCTATGAGTGAGACCATATCCAGAGAAGAACGCAATACCCGAACCGCCATTCAATATCTCCAGCACATTGTTGACGGCAGCGGGAAATACGGCAAGGCGTCTTTCGACAAAGCCTTTGCCCTTGTTTCCGATGATTTCGAAATTGAGGTTTTACCCGGTTCCGTTGAAATGCCCAGGATGGGGCTTCCGCGTTATCGAAAATGGTTAGAACCCATGGTGGCTGAACTCTTTGATGATTTTACCATGAAGATACTGGAAACAACGGCTCAGGACAACCGTGTTGCGATCGAAGCCACATCATCAGCAAGAACAAAAGACGGTCGTCCTTACGGAATGGAATACCGCATTTCTTTCCAATTCAATGATCAGGGCAAAATTACCCGCGTCAAAGAATATGTGGATAGTTTGTTCACGGCCAGATTTTATGGCCTGATTCGAGAAAAATAGATCAAATCTTTTTTCACCTTTGAAAATGCGACCACCTGCTTAATATCAAGCGCGAGTTACTCGGAAGCGCTCAAATAAATCTTTGTGATTTAATGCAGAAAGGAGTCAGGCTCACATGAAGACAAGAATGACGGAATTATTTGGAATTAAGTACCCTATCATGCTGTCCGGTATGAACTGGCTGACAACACCGAAGTTGGTGGCCGCTGTATCCAATGCCGGGGGGCTGGGCGTCTTGGCGGGAAGCCAGTACGGCAAAGACCGGATCCGGGATGCCATCAAACAGATTCGGGATTTGACGGACCAACCCTTTGGCGTCAACATGACCCTCGGCGTCGGCGCCCGCGAGGCCGTGCCAATCGTTATTGAAGAGAAGGTGCCGGTATTCAATTATGCCCTGGGCCGTCCGCCGGAAATTCAGAAGATCATTGAGGCAGTACACGCCTACGGCGGGAAAATCATCGGCACGGTTGCCATGGTCAGGCATGCCCTGCGATCCGAACAACTGGGGGCCGATCTGCTCATCGTTACAGGTTATGAAGCGGCCTCACATTCCGGGAACGTGGGCGCGTTGGTTCTTTTGCCGACTATTGCCAGCGCCTTGAAGATTCCCGTCATCGGGGCCGGCGGCTATGTCGACGGGAAAAGCCTTGCCGCCGCGCTGGCTCTGGGCGCCGAAGGCATCGCCATGGGGAGTCGTCTGGCAGCCACGCAGGAAGCCGAGGTTGCCGATTCGATCAAAGAAACCTGGGTTAAAATGACGGAAGAAGATACGGTTATCGATCCCGCTTTTGACGGGATTAACTGCCGCGTTCTGCGTAATAAAAAGGCCGATGAATTAATGGAAAAGCATCTACCTGTCATCGATGTCATGTGGGCGGGACTGGCCTTAAAAAAAGAACTTAACCTCTCTTATGGAGAAATGATCCGGACGGCCTTGAACATGAAGAGTATGGAGGCGGGTGTAGGCGGCGGCAAAAGGAAATGGGCCGACGTTATGCGGTTTGCTATCGGCGGCAGTCTCTTCAGCAAGGCAACCATTGGGGGTGATCCCGTGGAGGGTCTCCTGATGGCGGGCCAGGGCGCCGGCAGAATCAAAGATATTCCCACGGTGAAGGAACTTTTGGATCGCACCATGGCCGAGGCGGAGCAGGTTATCAATGAGATGAAACAAAAACTGGAAGGATGAGGGGCATGAACCAGTTCATCGTCAGGACGCATTCAAGATTCGAAATGATTGACATTACCGCTTCCGTCAGGGCGATTCTCAAAGAAAGAAAAATACAAAGTGGTCTATGCTGTGTGTTTGTTCCCCATACAACGGCCGCCGTTACCATCAACGAGAATGCCGATCCCGACGTCCCCGCCGATATCCTTGCCGGCCTCGATAAGCTAATTCCCTTAAATGATAACTACCGGCACATGGAAGGAAACTCCGCCGCCCACATCAAAGCCTCTCTGATGGGTGCTTCGGAGGTCGTCCTCGTGGATAACGGCGAACTGGTTCTTGGCACCTGGCAATCCCTCTTTTTTTGTGAATTTGATGGTCCGCGGACGCGAAAAGTTTATGTGAAGTTTACGTGATGTAGTCGGCTGCTGGAATCTCATTTCGTTTGCCCGAAATATTTTGGATTAAATATTGATCCCTCCGCTTCCCCGGATAAATCGTGAGGGAACGGAGGGATCAATTAAATTAACTTTCTACTTTAAATAAGTTTTACTCTTTGGTGGTCTGGATCGGAATCTTTTTCCCTTTGGCCTTTGCCTCTTCCGTCTTGGGAAGTTTAATACTCAGCACGCCGTTTTTGAAATTAGCTTCTACCTTTTTCGTATCCACTTTTTCAGGCAGAGGAATGATGCGGTTAAACGAGCCGTAGCTGCTTTCCATATGATAATAGTCGCTGCCCTTGTCCTCTTTTTCTTCTTTCTTTTCGCCTTTGATCGTCAATCTGTCCTCGAATAGATTAACGTCTATATCCTTTTCATCCATACCGGGAAGTTCCGCTTTAATCAATACCTCTTTGTCGTTTTCCTTAATATCTACGGACGGCGAAAAGGCCCTGAAGCGATCTCGTGACAAACCAAAAGACATGTCATCAAAGCCCCGGAAAAAATCGTCAAACAGCCGATTCATTTCTCTTTGGAGCGAGAAGAATGGCTCTTCCTCTTCCCGGGTTACAGGCACCCCGCTTCGTCTCCAGACTGAAGGTACAAGATCTCTAATGTTCATAATCCGTTCCCCCTTTCTTCCTTTATTCTTTTCTTATTTCAATCTTTTTGGCTTTGGGCGGTTCCGCTTTGTGAAGGACCAGCCTTAAAACGCCGTTTTTCACGGATGCTTCAATTTTATCTTTATTGACTTCATCCGACAGCGTGAAGGCGCGATGGTAATCACCCCAGTCGCATTCGGAGTAAGCGATGGTCCGATCCTTGTGAACATCGGGGGATATGGTTCCCTCAATCGTCAGAACGCCCTTCTCCAGGGTTACATTAGCCGACTGTTCGTCGATGCCGGGCATATCGGCCAACATAACGATGGCTTCTTTCGTCTCGTATATATCGACTTTCGGCGCATACACTTTGCGGGTTCTCGTCCGTTCCGTTTCTTGCACAGTGCTCGCCGTCTGTTTTTGGATATCTTTACTCATGTCAGACATATCCGTTGCCCTCCTTTCATTTATTCAGACTTGATGTTGATTTTCTTGGGTTTATCGCTTTCCGCCCGGGGGAGTGTAATCGTCAGCACGCCTTTATCGTACTTCGCGTCAATTTTAGATGCTTCCACATTAAACGGCAACTGAACGGTTCGGGAAAAACGGCCGTAATTTCTTTCCTGCCGGTGATAGCTTTCGCCCTCTTTCAGTTCGCTGCCTTCTCTCGCACCACTCAAAGTCAGACGATTGCCCAGGACGGAAATATCGATTTTATCAACATCTACACCGGGTATTTCGGCAGTGACAACGACATCATCCGTTCCCATCCAGATATTAATCGGAGGGTAATCCTGACCGGCCGTTTGCGTGAACCCGGAGAAAAGGCGGTTTACTTCACTTTGTAATCGCTGCATTTCCCGCCAGGGATCCAACGCCCTTCCAAATCTCCAAATTTCAGGTTCAAACATGGTTCATACCTCCTTTTTTTATATTTATAATTTATACAAATCTTTATAACATATTAATATTATTCATGACATTGTCTTTTGACGTTAATATAGTCACAAATTTTACATTGTCAAGGGAGGCTGAGATGATGATTAAGGCGAAGACGATGTAATCCCTTTCATCCTCGAACCGGAGGGTAATGAAAAAGCCTTCCAACGAAACTGGGCATGTTTGATCCAGAAAACATACGAAGTCGAACCTTTGGTCTATCCTAAATGTCAAGGCGACATGCGTGTCATTATTAGTATCGAAATTAGCATCGAAGACCCGTCCATCATCCGGACCATCCTCGAACATCTTGGATTGTGGTTTGTGAGGTCAAGGTCGCCATCAAAAATATATGCGCCTTCTTTCTGTACGCACGATGCAGATCGGCATTCCAAACCATACTTTAAGGATGAGCACTCCTAATGGCCTTCCCAATACGATTACCTTTATCATGATCCCGAATGCTCATGGGATGATTACATCCGATCGTAACACTTTGGACATTCAATGTGAGATTTGCCGGACAGGTCTGTAAACCGCTGAAAATGTCCCTCTTGGACGGGTGTTGGCGGCGCTGAAAAAGGGGGAAATCAGTAAAAAGGTCGCGTTTTCCTGAGCGACCCCGCTTTCCAGGATCATGTCGAACACTTTCCTGCTTGGGTCGGCGTAGTCAAGATATTGGATTTGTTGGCTCACATCAAAAACCTCATGGAGAAACAACTTTAGAGTTGTTTCCCTGACAAACTTTTCAGCCATGTTACGATTTCCTGATCTTTCATTGATATTCTGTTTCGCGCCGGAACCCGCATTATATATTGAAGAAAGTTCAAAGAAAAAACTGACAACGTCAGTCACATCCTGTCGCTTCGTTCTCCTTCGCCCGGGCGGGCAAAAATACGGATGGTTGGGCGATGATGCAGGTCGCTTTGTAAATGGCCTTCTTTCTTGACTTTATTGAGTAAATGTTAATAATACACAAAATTGCATGGGGGAAAAGAGAAACAGCCGATTGTTATTCCGTGGAATACCCTGGCCAGGTTGTTTCTCGAGGGGGGATATGCCTTATCAGGGAACAAGGCTGAATATATCCCAATGGCACAACAGGAACTACGTTTTTTTACATAAGGAGGAATCTATATGAGTGCGAAATCGGATACAAGACTGTTTAATGGTTTGATGGTTATCGCCCTGGCGCTGATCCTCGTAGGTGGTTTCCTGGCTTACATGGTTCAGACCGGCGGCGGTGACATCAAGGTTCGGGATTTACGCTTTGTGGGGCATGACGGCAAACTGGTCAGTGCTTTGCTCTATGTCCCAAAAGGGGTCGACAAAAAGCATCCCGCTCCGGGAATCGTGGCCACCCACGGCTACATCAACTCGCGCGAAACACAGGACGGCTTTGCCATTGAGTTTGCACGTCGCGGGTATGTTGTTCTGGCACCCGATCAATCGGGGCACGGGTATTCCGACCCCCCGGCATTCGCCAACGCCTTCGGCGGGGCCGACTCGTTACCATACCTGCACTCGCTGGATATCGTCGATAAAGACAATATCGGACTTGAAGGACATTCGATGGGCGGCTGGGCCTCCATCATCGCGGCCGCCATGTACCCCCAGCAGTATCAATCTATCGTTATCACCAGCTCTTCTCCCGGGACCTATGGGGCCCCAGAGGGGACACCCAACTTTCCCCGAAACGCGGCACTCATTTACTCAACGTATGACGAATTTTCCCAGCTCATGTGGGGAATTCCGGTTCCCGGAGACATCGTGAAGACAGATAAGCTGAAAAAATTCTTCGGGACTACCGAGACCGTGGAAGTGGGTAAACTCTATGGTTCCATCGAAGAGGGGACGGCTCGGAAACTCTTCCAGCCGCCCCTGATTCATCCCCGGACCCATTTCTGTACGGAGTCCATCGGGAACGCCGTCGAGTGGGTGCAGGCCACGCTGAAGGGGGGCAAGGACATTCCTCCCTCGGATCAGACCTGGTACTGGAAGGAGTTTGGCACCCTTATCGCCATGATCGGCATGGTCCTCATGCTTTTCCCGTTGGGGAAGTATCTCTTGGGGACCGAATTCTTCGAGGAACTGAACGAGGCCCCCGCCGAGCGCAAGGCGCTCTCCGGATGGGGCTGGTGGGTCGCGGTAGTGATCACGCTGATACTCCCTGTGCTTTTCTATATGAAGTCATGGGATTTCCTTGATAAGGGTATCCTAAAACCAAGTGCCTTCTGGCCGCAGCAGATCACGAACGTTCTCATATTTTGGGCTGTTGCCGTCGGCGTGAGCACTCTGATCCTGCTACTCCTGTGGCACTTCATCAGCAACAAGAAAGCGGGAGCTACGATGGCCAATTATGGTCTCACCTGGCAGGATGGGATTAAATGGGTTAAAATCGGCAAGTCCTTCCTACTGGCCTTTATCGTGGTATTTTTCGCCCATCTCACACTTGCCATCTCCGATTGGCTTTTCCTGACCGATTATCGTTTCTGGGTCTTTGCCATCAAACCGCTCGATTTCTTTCATTTCTTGATGGCTCTGGCGTATGTTATTCCCTTCGCCTTCTATATGATAATTGCCAGCATGCTCCTGCACGGGCAGCTCTGCCGCAACGGGAATAGAGGCAACGAAGTGAGTTGGAAGGATATGGTGATAAATGTAGTCATCATGATCGGCGGGTACATCCTGTACTTCATTTACCAGTATGTGCCTCTGTTCGCCGGTGGCTCCCTGGCGGTGACGACTCGGTGGTCGCCCCTTTATTCGATTGTCCTGTTCCAGTTTGTACCGATCTTTACGATTGTGGCACTGGTCTCGACTTACTTCTATCGTAAAACGGGACACGTATATGTAGGTGCCTTCCTTAATGCGATGCTCGTTTCCTGGATCGTGGTGGCCGGGCAGGCGACCCATTATGCATTCTGAGAAAGAGACGGTTCATGCCCCCGATGGCCGGGCGTGGGTGTTGCAACCGCTAAATCTCAATATATGGGTGTGAGTGAATCTTCGAGGCCGAGAGGTTTCGGGGATTCACCTCCCCATCTTTTCGATACGCCCGCTCACTCATCATGAAACTTGACCTTAATCCACCATCAAAATAATAAAGAACCTCGTTGATCCTGCCTAGCCCATCTTCCGCAGTTATAAAGTTTGGAAGATGTGATATCAAATAGTTACGATTAAAATCAGGCCATTTTCTCCACTACATTTTCGATCTTTTTGGGTTTATTAGGCAGTGGAATCTTTAATCGCTGAAGCAGAACCTGGAGCTCTTTTGTCGGTGTAGCTACCATTCTGAGTCTGAGGATCTTGTCCCTCATCGGTAAAAGCACATCCAGGGATTTCAAACCCCGTAATTCTTCAATAAGTTTTCTCGGTGCTATACCAAGACCCGATGCTTTCATCCAGAGCTGAAGCGTTCGCCACATCGTCAGCGCCGGAAAACAGACCAGGATGTGAGCATGGGTCCGATGGGGTTTCTGGTGGAAGATCGGCTGCATCCCCAGATCATGTTTCTCGGTGCGGAAGGAGTCTTCCACTTCCGTGAGCTTGATGTAGGTGCCCCAAAGGATTTTAGGATCACTTTCCGTCCAATTGTTCCGCAGAATGTAACTGCCGCCTATATCCATCGCCCAGAGCAAACGATCTTCATTTTTATAGATATCCATGATTAATTCGGCGTTAATATTGATATTGTCTGGGATATTCTCATTAATGATATCAATGATCTTCGATTGAAGCTTCAAGACATTGGGGATTTCTCAGATTGAGTTTAATATGTTTGTTTATTATCAGGTAATGATCAGGGGAAAAGGGATTGCCGGAAAGGCGGACGGCGGACAGGTGTGAAGAAAAATAAATCACCTTTTTAATAATTTGAAGCAATGACTATTGCCGTATGGACTATGATAAGGTCTTAAGGGCTTTTCTATGTTGCGTCAAGATAAAATACGTAAGGTGTCCCCGTATTTTATTGATGGTGATACAGCTGGCAGCCATCCCGAGCCCGGGATGGCTGCCAGCTGTTTTCTACTACCAGGCGCTTTCGAGGCCAGTCCTCACCTCTAACGGTAAGTCTATAAGAACATAGGTATCATTGGCTGTCGTATAAGCTGGCCAGGTAAACCCCGGGATACTGGGATTGCCCGTCTTGGCAAAGTTGGTAAACATATCCATCATCGAATTCGAAACAGCATAATCGTCGTCTGTCCACCATGGCGGCTTTCCCGGCGTGTAGAGGTTCGACGGGTACTGGAAGAGGTATTGGAGTTCACCACCATGCACAACTACTGCTTCTCCTCGGCTGAATTTGTAAACATACTGATTGGCCGAGGCGTGGTCGGCACGGAAAGGCATGGATGCCTTCAATCCCAAAATAAGATGGGCATTATCATTATTGGTGGCTCCCGACATAAAGGGCACATCAGAAGGCTGACCGTCGATGATCGTATCATACATGGTTTTTGGCAGGTAGTAATGATCGACCGCCGGCCTGTAGACGCCGTAGTCTATTCCATTAACAGCGTCTGCCTGTACAATGGCTGTCCAGGGCACCTGTCGCGCCTCAGCGACTGTCGTAGCGCCAATTCTTTCAAAGAGGGCTAGGCCGATCGCCTCATTAGTAGCAATAGACGATTCCACTGTTGTGAAAGGATCGGGCACGTACTGACCTGCCATACAGATAGCTTTATGGAAAAGTCCCACAGCCAGGGGTGACGCCATCAAAGTAACAACCTTGCCGCCTCCTCCCGATTGACCGAAGATGGTGACATTCTTTGGGTCGCCGCCGAATTTGGCGATGTTGTCCCGAACCCACTCGAGGGCCATGATCAGATCCATCTGTCCGTAATTGTTGGAACCGCCGTAACCCGATTCTTCCGCGAGGAGAGGATGGGACACATAACCGAACGCCCCCAGACGATGGTTAACCGATACCTGGACGACACCTTTACTCGGGAGACCGTCGGGGTTGTTGTAAAGCGGCGTATTAGCGGTAAGGACCCCAAAACCGCCGCCGTGGAACCAGACCATAACCGGCAGTTTTTTGGCGCTGCGGGGCGCTGTAATGTTTAGTTGGAGACAATCCTCGCTAAAGGTACCTCTACCGTCCAAATACGTTCGCAAGTACGCAGCCTGGGGAGCCTGATTCCCCCAGGCCGTGGCTTCCCGGATTCCGATCCAAGGATCGAGAGGCTGCGGCGGCCGCCAGCGCAGATCGCCCACGGGCGGTTTCGCGTAGGGAATGCCCAGAAACTGCCAGGTGTCTTCGGTCGGGCCATAGCCGCGTAGCTTCCCATGGGTCGTTTTAACGATAATCCTTTCACTCAGAGTTGCAATAAGATGATCCCGTGCTTCTTTAGCCGGCTTCAGGGATCTTACAAGGGGGTTGCCATCCGTAAAGACAGCAGCCCCATTCAGATCAGCCAGAAGGCCTGTTACCTCAGGATCGGTCCCAAACGCTGTTGTGGTCTGATCAAAGTTGATATTTCTTGTCTTTGATGCCACAACAGCATTGATGGCCGGTGTTATCTGAATACCGTTGTTGTTGTCTCCGTCGGCATCCAGGGTCTGAAGGAGACGGGCAATATTGATGACCGCCTGGTCCGTCACATCAGCTGCTCCCGCAACCTCAACGGGAGTAACCACGGGTTGACCAGGGGCTTCTCCCAAAAAAATACCACCCGGGTAGCCCACATAAAAACATACCCCTTCCCCTGGATAGTAGCGAAATGTTCCATCGGGCCCGGTGGTTCCGCTCAAAGTGGGTGTCGTGTAAAAAAGCCCCTGCACAACACTGTCCAGAAATACCCCTTGCCGTTTCCACCCAAGAGGATATTCAGCTTCCCAGCCTGCTTTATTACCCTGACTGAATCCCGGGGGTACTTTCCCTTGCTTCTTAAGTCCAGTCGGCTGGGCTTCCGCAAAGGATGAAAACAGCAATCCACCCAGTACCAACACACCCAGAACAAACAACAAGCCTCTCTTTTTCATCATCCACTCTCCTCCTTTTTTTGAAATAACTGTAACTAAGCGCGAGATCACCCCTAACCGGGGATCGCTCGAGATTACAGATCAACCTTATTTCTTACAGATAATTGTTCTTATTGCATGCGGATGAATTAGATGGAGGGTGCTGATTCGGTAAGATGAACAATCCGGCTCATCCGCCGTTGAATTGAGATATCAATAAACATGATAACGATTTACGTTTGTGGCACTTTGTATATATAAATATGAATATATAATTATATGATATAACGGAATGTGTCAATGAAAAAGAGACAGGGAGAATGGGGCCAGGTCTTGCTTTTTGCCTAAAAGGCAAAAAGCAAGA
>JAFGLN010000063.1 GCA_016928025.1 Deltaproteobacteria bacterium | reverse complement strand
TTTGATTGGCGGCATCCTTCCCATACATGATGCTTGACCGGACGATATCCGTGTTCTGCCCCTTGCCCGAGTGACACCCTAACTGGATGGATCCATTCCAAGCCGCTTCCTTTGACTGCGCCGGGATAAGGGTACCGAAATATATTCTGAAGCTGTCTTTTGGCAGCAAACTGATTGTCAAAGAACCCTTTGGCTATTCAGTCAATCTCTATAGATGTTTGGTGCAGGACGCTTTTCGTGTCCTGACTCTCGCGACCGAAGACGCAAGCCGGAACCATCGGGTCGTTTGTCAAGGCATTATGAACTTTCTGAACGGATAATTTTTCTTCTTTCCGATCTTTGGGGGTGGTTTTTCTCTTGACATCCGACGGCCATATAGATGTTCGGCATCATTTTTCCAGTGAATGCCCTAAGGTCACTATAAGTTTAGTCATTTTATTAACATCAGCTTTTAAAGTGCGATAAAATTGAAGGCCTTCAGGGCCTTGATACTTTAGCGCAAAATGTTGATATTCCTGTGACAGATTATTATTGAATGGATATCTCAGTGACTCATAAAAACGATTTACACTTAGTTTGTTTTGATTAAGAAAACCGCATAGAAGAATTGGCATCTGAGATTTGTCAACATACCGCCCAAGCAACATTACAAGTTCTTTTTCATTTGGATAATCTTTTTTGAATTTTTGATATAGTTCGGAAATGAGATGGTCGAGTTTCGTGCCGCTGCCTTCGGAAAGAAGAACAAACCCTTTCAGCATGAGCTCAACCCCGTGGTAGAAATTAAACAGCAGGGGAATAACCATATTAACATCATTCCATTTGGTTTTTCGTAAGCATTCATTGAAGTCGATTTCTCGGTCGGATGTTAGTATATATTTATTACGACTTCTGATGATATGTTCGCACACGCCCCTCGATAGATTCCAATATTTCTCGCCCATGGTCCAAAATGCTAAGGAGGTACGATATTTATTGTTCATTTATATCTCCTTTTATCAGCCGAACAAGTTATTCTGTAGTTCCGCATATCTTGTCATTGTTAATGATATACCGATTTCTGAGAACATACTTATCGTCATGCTGGAAAAGATTTGAAAATTATCAATGGCGAAGTATGTGGTTCTGCCATGGACCTTTGCCGCTTCCGATTTTCTTTTAAATGTATTGAAATGGTTCATCCCGATATCCCTCTATACTATTCAAGGGCTGGAACCTGGTGCAGTCTTTAAAACTGTTTGAAACTGTTAGGAATGGTGATTTTAAACCACTTCGTTATTCGGTTGTCAATGAAATATTATTCTTTTCTCTAAGTAATAAGGAAAATATTTAATGAAGGCAATGATCGTATGAGGTGATGATATGGAACACCTAAGCGGAAGCCGTCTGCCTTCGAACGATAGCACCGGTCGTACACACAAGCGAACAGACGCCGCAGCCCGTACAGATATCTTCTTCGATTCGAGGTTTTTTTCTGTCTTGATCCCATACCAGAGCGGGGCAGTGAAAAACCCTCGTGCACAAACGATTGCAGCCGCATTTTTCCCCCAGGCAGAGGGTCTCGCTGATGGAAACGGCATACTCCTTTTTCTCCGGCTTCTCAGGGCTGAGGGCATACGATTGCCGCAGGACAAGCACTTTCACACCGTCTTCCTTCATCATGCGACTGAGGGCAGCGCGGGTTTCTTCAAGATCAAAGGGGTCCCGGATCCGCACCTTTGCACCGACGGCCTCGCACCGCGCGGTCATATCCGCATGGGGATCCCGGTCATCCACGGCATTGACGCCTGAAGCCGGATTGGGCGTGAATCCCATCATATTTCGGCCGCCGGCATTGGAGACGACCACGGTCATATTGGCCCGGTCGCGCACGGCGTTGGCCAATGACGGCAAAACCTCCTGAAAGAACGCCTCGCCTCCATACACGGAAACAACGGGCTGACCCGGGCTGTCCGGCTTTCCGAAAAGACCGGCCGCGCCCTTTTCAGCCAGGACGGCCAGGTTCTCCGATGCCGTCTTCCGTTTGCTCAGGGAGGCCTTCTTCAGACGATCCAGGTTGCCCTCCGGCACACCGCGGAATTCAAGAATTCCCTTTGTGCGGGCCAGCGCCAACAGTTCCTCTCCCAGAGGGGTCCGGACGATCACCTGGTTCCATCCCCTGGCCACATCCCACCCTTCCGGCAATCTGGTGGAACCTACGGAAATGTCGGCAAACTCCGCGGTCATGTCCGGGCAGTAATGACAGGCTTCGCGAACACAAGCGGGATCGACCTCGTCCAGAGGAATATCGACGGTCCCCTGCTTCGTATAGACCTGCAGCATCTGATATTGGCTGGGGAGAATGTCCATGCCTTCGATATGTTTCGGGTCGATGCCTTTGCCGAGAACCAGGGTGCGGAGCTTCTCCCACGAGAGGGCCCAGCCGCAAAACAGGCCGACAACGAGCTTTAGCTGGTCGATTCGTGCCGCATGGGCGGCAACCGGCCTGGCGCGCATCTTGGCCAGGGCCAAAGTCTGACAGGGTGTGGCGACGATTCCGATCTTCCTGCCTCCCGCCCAGGCGAGGGCGTTAAACTCGGCCACGTTGGGGGAAACGACGAATCGGCTTTTCCCCTGCCTCGCGATCTCCTCGGGAAAATTAATCGTGACCCCTCTCGGCAGCAGATCGGGGCCGTCATCGGCGACAATCGCCGACTCGATGATGCCTTCCTTCATGGCCAGGGTCATGAGGGCGGTTACCGTCCCGCCATGCTGCGCTCCGGCTCTTTTTGCTTCGTCGGCGGCCCGTGCGATATAATAGCCCCTGACGGCGCCCAGTTCCGGCGTGATATCCTCCGCGGCAAACAGCAGCTTCCGCAGCGCGTCCCTGTCCGTCGGGGTCCGCGGGCAGTAGGCATAACACCGCCCTTGTTCGATATCGCATTCATGAAGCGTTATGACATGGTCCTCATGAACGGCATGATAGGCGCACAGATTGACACAGGCGCCGCACCCCGTGCAGAACGGGGATTGTCCCACTTCTTCGAGAAGTGCGCGTTGCCCCTTCATTATCCTTTCCATTCCGACGCTCCCCTACAATTGAAATGTTTGCCGGTGTACCATGGGAATCACCCTCCCCCGGCCACTCCCATCAAGGGCGGGGTGATATAGGTTCAAGGATCAAGGTGCAAGGTTCAAGGCACCTCTCACACCAGCGCACGGGGGTATATAAAAGACCCTATTTCCTCAGGAAAATTTCCGTTTTTGCCGCACAGCGTAATTGATTTCATGCCCTTCCGTAAAGGAAGTCAGTTCGGCCATTTTCAGCAATATTTCTTCCGTTCGCTTTTTATTAACAATGCCGCAGACACAGGGTTTGGATAGCAGTTCGGCACCTTCCCGCGCCGTCATTTTACCTTCCGCGATCCGGCAGGCCACGTGTTGGATGTAGTGGCGGGAAACCAGGCCATGGCCGCATTGCGTGGCTATTTCGAGGGTGATATGGTCCGGCAGAAGAGCTGCGTTGCCGGATATGCCGACGGCGTAGTTGCTCGTATGCTCCGTCAGGCCCGCATATTCGCAGATGTCGTGAATATCCGAAAAGAGGCCGGACAGGACAACCGATATGCCGGGATCTTTTGTTTTAATCTCCCGCACGAGCCTGCCGACGGTATCTTTATCGGTAAAGACGGCGGTAATGACGCCGGACGCCGCCGCTGATTCAATGATTTGCTCGGGCGTGGCCCCGACGGAAGATCCCATGATGTTGTTGGGCCCGTAGGCAATAATGGTCCTGGCGAGTTCCCTCATCGCCTCGGCGGTTTCCTCATTCCGATCCTGATAATGGATCATGGACAGGACGCAGATCTCTTCGCCCGGCCTGCCATTGTCCAGCCCTCTTCTATTGAGCGTATGCGTCATGGTTTACCTCCTTTGAGCGCGGCGATGCCGAGATTGACTTTTCCGTTGGGGTATGGAACGTAGCCATGGACTTTTCCGTGCACCTTCAGCTTGCGCAGGAATGCATGACCGCCGTCAACCTCGTTTCTCGCTATGACACTGATGGTGGCCACGGATTCGAGCTCCGCGTTTATAAAGGCAACGAGATCCGCAAGAACCTTCAGGGCCTTGTCCCTGGGCACGACGAATTCGGCAATGGCGGAGAGCACCTTTTCATCAAGCACCTCCTCTTGCAGTGCGCCGGTGCTCTTGTCCATAAGAGCCACAACGGGATTGTAAGAGGCGAAATCGCCGCCGAGGGCAACGACTTTCATCGTCACTTTTTGAAGGTCGCGAAAATAGGCGCCGACGCCGGGCCGCCCGACCTCAACGGAGAAGCCGACATTATCCCGGGTAAACTCGTTTTTCACATCATTGGTTTTCATTTCTTCCGTTCCCCGGCCCAACACGGCCGTACTGGCATGCCGGAACGTGGGATCGGAGAAGGCCGCCCGGAGAATACGCGGATACGGTATATCCTCCACCTGCTTTATCGCCTTTTGCGGGCATTTCTTCAGCCGCCGGCATACACCGCATTCGACGCATGTTTCATAGTCGATGACCACCCGGAATGAGAAGTGGCGGGCGCATTTGGTCTCCTCTATTCCGATGGCGCCAACCGGGCACACGGGAATGCAATCCATACACCTTTCACAAAGATCCTGATCGATATACATCCTTCGGCCTCCTCACAGCGGTCCAAGCATGAAGGACTGGAAAAGAAATGAATCACCAACAACGTCATACCGGCGTATCCCGGATCGGGTCTGGGACAAGCGCCGGTATCCGGAAATATCAATAGGTTACAAAGCTACTGGACCCCGGCTTTCGCCGGGGTGACGACTTTTTTACGAGTTCATCATTTTTAAATACCATTAAAAATGTCTTGTCAACGTTTTAATGGCTCTGAAGTTCTTGATTGAATAAGGAAAGTGTGGTTTTTATCCGAAATGGCAAAAGATCCGTCGACACGAACACGCATCATCCAATCCCGGATTCCCGCCGCGGCGGCGATGGAACGGCTGGCGAACTACTGCGCGAACCGGTTCACCTACCTGACCCTGGAGCATTGGAAACAGGAGATATTGGACGGCAAGGTATCGCTCGACGGCAAAACGGTCGCCGATCCGGCAACTATATTGCGGGGCGGCGAAACGCTTTCCTGGGACGGCAGCGGAATCGTGGAGCCTCCCGTGGATGAACACATCACCATCCTCTATGAGGACGAATGGTTCGTTGCCGTCGACAAATCGGGGAATCTGCCGGTCCACCCCGCCGGACGGTATTTCAATCACACACTCGTTGCGATCCTCGAGAGCCGCTATGGGCGGAAGGTTTATGCGGCGCACCGCCTCGACCGCGAAACATCGGGCGTCATCCTCATGGCCTTCGACGGGAAAACGGCGGGGCAGTTATCGGCAGCTCTGTCCCGAGGTTCGAAGGAATATCAGGCCGTTGTGCACGGCCGCTTTCCCGACACAGAGTTGGTCGTTGATTTGCCTATGGGATATGACAGGGAAGCGGCGGTGAAAAAGAAACGCAGGGCGTGGCCGGGCGGATCGGAGGCGGCTTTAACGCGTTTTCGTAAAATCCTTCAGGCCGGCGACGTTTCTCTGGTGCGTTGCCTTCCCGAAACGGGAAGGCTTCATCAGATCCGCGCCCATCTGCTGGCCGCGGGCTACCCCATTGTGGGAGACAAACACTACGGCAGGGACGAGACGGCATTTCTCACATTCGTCAAACTGGGGTTCACACCCGGCCTCGCGGAGAGCCTGATACTCCCGCGGTCCGCCCTGCATGCCGCCGGAGTCGCCTTTCTCCATCCGCAAACCCAAAAGGAGATGATCATCCGGTCGCCCCTGCCTGAAATGTTTTCCGACTTTATCCGCTTAAAAAAAGAGGAAAAGGTTTGACTGTGCACAAATAAAAAACGCGCAAGGAATAGTCCAGGGCGTTCCGATTTCCTTCTTCCTTAATTTTATGGGTCTTCATCGCCCATAACGGATTTCAGTTTATCTTGATGTTTTTTGTCTATGGCGTTCAACATCTCTTTGGATTTTTCATATTGTTTCACGGCGCGGTGGCCGGTGGCCTCGTCGATTGCCTGATCGGCACTGTCGCAGCCGTTCAGCAGGCAGACAACTACAACAAAAAGCAAAACAATCCTGAATAGTTTCAATATCCATTGAGTCACAGTTTTTCCTCCTCTAAAAGGTTAATCAATATTGCCTGCTTGTTCTCCCTATATCATCGGTACATATCCCATCTGAATGAAGAGAAACTATCACAACACTCTTTTGACCTTCCCAGCAACCTTCCATATTTTCAAGACAATCGGATGATACCGCAAGGTTTGTTTCTTACCGGATTTTCGGTTGACTAATTAGGTTACGGAAGATATACAGTTTAGCGGTCCATTCATTGAAGATCCATTCAATCCCCACAAATATGAACTGGAGGTACACCATGGCAACAAACCTGCCTTATGCCGCACCCGAAGACGTCGGAATATCCGCTGAACGCTTAAACCTGATCCGGCCGATGATCAACAGCTATATCGACAAGCAGTTGATCCCCGGCGCCGTGACCATGGTCGCCCGTCAGGGTAAGATCGTCCATTTCGATGTGCAGGGATATCAGAATTGCGAAAAACAAATCCCCATGACCAAAGAGACGATTTTCCGCATCGCCTCCATGACCAAACCGATCACTTCCGTCGCACTGATGATGCTTTATGAAAAGGGTCTGTTCCAACTCGGCGATCCCATCTTGAAGTGGCTGCCCGCTTTCAAAGAGGCACAGGTCTCCGTATACAAAAGCGGCCGGGGGGTCGATCTGGTGCCGGCCGATCCGCCTATCAACGTCCTGCATATTCTGACCCATACGGCCGGTTTTGCCACGGAATACAATCCCCATAATCAGGCGCTCTACCATCAGGCCGCCAAATTCCGCAGCCGCAAAGAGGTTATCGGCGATTTCGTGGATCGTCTGGCAGCGGTGCCCCTGAACAACCATCCCGGTGTCATGTGGGATTATTCGCGGGCCACCTGCGTCGTGGGCCGCCTGGTGGAGGTATTGTCGGGTCAGACCCTGGCGGACTATTTCCAGGAACATATCTTTGACCCCCTGGGGATGACGGACACCCATTTCTTCCTGCCGGAAGAAAAACTGCCCCGTTTTGCCGTGGCCTATACACCGGGAGACGATAAAAAGATCACCCCTGTCGATCCCGACACGAAAGAGAGCTTCTGGCTGAGCAAGCCCGGCATCTACTATATGGGTTCCGGTGGACTGGTTTCTACGGCGGCGGATTACTTCCGCTTTACCAATATGCTCATGAACGGCGGGAAAAGCGGAGACAAAAGACTTTTGAGCCGGAAGACGGTCGAACTGATGACCATGAACCATATCGGCGATCTGCCGGTCTGGCTGACCGGCCCGGGGCATGGATTCGGCCTCGGATTCGGCACCACCCTGGACCGGGGACAGACCCACAACATGGTCACCGAAGGGACCTATACCTGGGGCGGTGCCTTCTGTACGTACTGGTGGAACGATCCGACGGAACAGCTCTTCGGCATGGTCCTCACTCAGGTGCGCCCGTACGACCACCTCAATATCCGGGCGGACATGCAGACCCTCGCAACCCAGGCGATTGACGATTGACGAACCGGATGAAAAGCATAAACCCAAGGTCTGCGGATGGATCATGCCATTACAGCAGCTGACACAAGAAGCAACTCGATGAATACCATTCAAGCCTGTCCCCGCGCATGCCGGGGGCAGGCTGACTTAATCATTCATTAATGAGAGAAATCGGGGCTTTTCAAAAGTCTCTTTTTCTTTTCCCATCAACCGGTTTCGAAATTTCGTTACAAAACCCTTTTTTTCAGTTCGGCGTTGAACAATTTTTCCCCTCTACCCATGCCGACACCTTTTCGTCGTCACATGGACCTTCTCGTCGCTACAGTATTTACAAGCTACTGTCTTTCTATGCATAATCACCCATCTTAAAGAAGGAGGAATGATCGATGAATATAACAACACGTCCTGTTTTGATCGTTCTGACGGCATGGATGATCGTCATATCCATGGCAGGCTGTGAATCAAAAGATCAATCCCGACCCCTCTCCTTTGAGACCATGCAAACGGCAGAAGGTATTCTGCCGGAGACGCCGCAATTTATTAAGGCTTCCGACGGCGTGGCGCTGGCCTACTATCCCAAAATGCCTGAATCAACGCCGGAAGCGGCACTCATCTTCCTCCACGGTGGAGGCGCCTACAGCGGGGCCGGGTATCAACATCTCGCCGGAGGATTAGCCGAGAAATACCATGCGGCCGTCTATCTCGTTGATTTGCGCGGGCACGGTCATTCCGGCGGCCCTCGCGGAGATACGCCTTCGGTGGAGCAGATCTGGAAAGATCTGAGACTCATGGTCGAGACGGTAAGAAAAAACCATCCGAACCTCCCTTTATATCTGGGCGGCCATTCATCCGGCGGCGGTTTGATCTTAAATTATTACACCTGGAGCGGAAAAGCGGATGTCGATGGCTATTTCTTTATTTCGCCCCAATTCGGTTACAAGTCCGAAACTGCCCGCCCACAGTCACAAACAAGCTTCGCCAAGCCGCGCCTATGGGTCTTTGTGGTGTCCGCTCTGTCCGGTGGCCGCTGTTTGGGCCATACCAGGGCTGTCTCTTTCAACTATCCACAAGACGTTCTGACAGCCAAGCCCCTGATGCTGAAATACATCACCCGCCATATGTCGGTAGCGATAACCCCGGACCATCCACAGGAACAATTCGGAAAAATCGATAAACGATTCGCCCTGTATATCGGCGCGAAGGATGAGCTGTTCGTACCGCAACAGGTGATTCAATACGCCGGTTACGCCCAAAAGACCATTCAGACGAACTCGGTGAACAGAATTATAGAGAACGAAAGCCACCTATCCATCCTATCGGCGGCGGATGATCTGATCGGGCAAACCATTATAGCGTGGCAAAAAACAAACAGGACGGACAAATGAAACCGGACGGATTTATTCTGGGGTTGAGCACCGGTACAGCCTGTATTGCCACCTGCGCCCCCATCCTGATTCCCTATCTGCTGGGCGAAGGGAAAGGGATCCTCGGCAATTATGGCACACTCGGGCGGTTTTTGCTGGGCAGGCTCTTCGGCTATCTATTGTTCGCGGTTTTGGCCTGGACGGTCGGCAGCGCCATCCTTCAGGAGCCGGTCCGGCGGAGTCTGATCATCGGCATGGCATATATCCTTTTTTCCGGTCTGCTGATCGTCTACGGTTTCTTCAAGAAGGCAGGCGCTTCCTGTAAAGGCGATTGCGATCAAGTCAGATTTCGCCGGTTATCGGCCATCCGGCCGTCCTGGCTGCCGGTTGCCGCCGGATTTGCCACGGCTTTGAGTTTCTGCCCGCCCTTTTTGCTGGCATTTACAGGTGCCGCCGACCAAGCCGGCCTGGCAATGAGCCTGCTCTTCTTCTTTTCTTTTTTCCTCGGAACGTCCTTATGGTTAATTTTGGTGCCCTTTATCGGCGCTTTCAGGCGGTTTGCGGTTCTCCAGACCGTCGGCAAAATGGCCGCCGGCAGCATGGGGATCTATTATCTGTATACAGGCAGTTTGCTACTGACAGGAGGTTTAAAACTATGGTGAAAAAAGACAGGGCAGGCATCATGCCTGCGACACAACAACCGGGCATAGGAAAGACGCTGCTTCTTTGCCTACCGATGATCCTGATAACGGCCATAATGCTGTCCCAGGGGCAATTACCGTCCGATCCGTCGCGTGTAACCGCCTTCCTCGCCGCCTTTATCTTCATCAATGCCATATTTTTTCTCATGATCCGCACGGGAGAAACGGACCGATGGCGCGCTATTCTTTTTGTGACGTACGCCGTCTGTTTTGTGATCTCATTTATTACACATCTTATCGAATCACGGGGATCGATGGCCATCAGCCAGGCCAATATGATCGAGGGGCTTACGCCGTTTTGCCACATCGTAATCCCCATGACGCTGGTCCCGGCGGCCCTGACCAAGACTATCATCTTCCCCGGTACGATCGTGGGAACGAAAACGGCCATCGCCAGCATGTTTGTCCTGTGGATCGGATCGTCCCTCGCCCTGGGCCGGGGATTTTGCAGTTGGTTCTGTTTTTTCGGCGGCCTCGATGAAGGATTTTCCCGGCTGTTCAAAAAAGCCCGCATCAAAAAAATAGATCTTCGGTGGACCTATCTCCCCTATGCCGTTCTTCTGCTGATTGTTCTGGTATCCGCCGTCAGCCTGGCGCCTTTCTATTGCCAGTGGCTCTGTCCGTTCAAGACCGTCACGGAATATCCGGAAATTACGTCCGTAAAAACAGCCCTTCAGGCCGTCATCTTCATATCCCTTTTTATCGCCCTGGTGATGGTTTTGCCCGCTCTGACCAAGCGGCGGATGCAGTGCGGTTTGTTTTGCCCGATGGGCGCGTTTCAATCCTTTACCAACAAAATCAATGTTTTTGAAATCCGCATCGATCCGGGAAAATGCATCCAGTGCAAACAGTGTATAGCAACCTGTCCGACGTTTTCCATGACGGAGGACACCCTGGCGGAAGGAAAAACGGGCATGACCTGTGTAAAATGCGGCAAATGCATTGATGCCTGCCGGCAGAACGCCATTTCCTATCACATCAAAGGAACCCCTTTGACGGGCGGAAAGGAAGAAATTTACCGTCGCCTTTTCATCTACCCGGCCTTCATTTTTCTGGCAACGATGTCCGGGGGATATGTCCAGGACGCCATCGCCAAGACGATCAAACTTTTCACAACGGGAAACATTTTTTAAGGAGGAAGGCAAGATGATGAAGAAGCTAAAATCATTCCTGGGGTATACATGGGCGGCTGCCGCCATCATTATTGCCCCGGCCACATTTTTGGGGCACACGTACTTCAGCCATGCTATTGCCACAGCAACCGGCGTTACGGTCCATCCACGGTTTTCGGGCGGCGGGGTCATAAAAACCATCGACCACGGCGGTTACATTACGTCGATGCACCGTCCCGTTTTTGATGCCTTGTTCGGCCGGACACATGAGGGCTTCATTCAAATAAAATGGGAGCCGGCTGCCGCCCTTCCCCAGGTCATCACGGAGGGCTTCGACTACGACGGGGACAGCCGGGACGACTTTATGGTTACTTTGAATACGGCGACAGGAGAAACCGCCCTGACCAAACGCCACCCTGCCGTGCTCGATCATGAAAAATCATACCGTTTGAGGAACGGCTGGGCAGTCCGGGTCATGCTGAAAAGATAACCCCGATGTGCTTGCCCCATAGCGGAGATAAAAAAACATATGGGGGAATTTTTATCAAAGGGAACTCTGTGTTTTGCTTTTGCCCTGCCTTCGGCATTTCCAGGCAACAAACGGTCGGAAGCGGGAAAATGAAATACAGAATAAGCTTGCATCGCATCCAAAGATTGATACACTCATCCCTGATGCAACGGCAAGCTGGATTCGAAAATACCTGAATATAAACGGAACGCCATGATGAAAACGATGAGAAGATGGATTAATCCAACAAAATCCCCCTTTGCATCACGGAAGGATTATACCGATTTCGGCCGGGTATCAGCCAAAGAATTTTTCTTACATTTCCTTCACACCCTCATCCTGTGCACCGTTATTGCTCTCTTGATCACTCTGTTCACGTCAACCGCATACCTCGCGTTCAACTTTGTCATCTCCTATATCATCGGACTAAGCATCTTCCTGATCGCAACTTCGCTCCACGCCATGCTGAAACCCAGGCAAGTCTTACATTCGGCATTCATATTTTTATTCGCCCTCTGTGTCGGCGTGCTGCTGGGAATCCAAACAGGTCCATGGATTTTGCGGTCTCTCCCCGCCACCGGCATGATCTGGCCCAATCATTATCCCCAGTTTATTACGATCTGCCTTATCGCAGGTTCTGTAGGCACGTATTTCTTTTATTCTCTGACGCGAATCAGAGCCGGCCAGGAGATGATCGAGGAAGAAAGGATCATCCGCATCGCCAAGGAAAAAGAAGCATTGGAAGCAAAGCTTAAATTGCTGCAGGCCCAGATCGAACCGCATTTCCTGTTTAACACACTCTCCAATATCCTGAGCCTCATTGACACGCAGCCGGCCAAAGGCAAGGCCATGCTGCTGGACTTGACCAAATACTTGCGCACGTCTCTTTCCCGGACCTTTCCGGAAAAAAACAGCCTAGGTCAGGAAATAGAGATGATCAAAGCCTATCTCAACATTCAAAAAATCAGGATGGACGAGCGGTTACATTTTAAGATTGATGTTCCCGAGACTTTCAGGCAACAATCTTTCCCGCCGATGCTGCTGCAACCCCTGGTGGAAAATGCCGTAAAGCATGGACTGGAACCCACCGTGGAAGGGGGAGAAATCAGGATTAGCGCCTCCGAAGAAAACGGATTCATAAGAATCGAGGTGGCCGATACGGGGCCGGGTTTTTCCGATTTCAATCCATCGGGCGTCGGTATCGCCAATGTGAGGGAACGACTGGCTATGCTTTACGGCGATGACGGCCGTTTAATCATCGAAGAAAACATACCTCACGGCGTTCGCGTATTCATCGAGGTGCCGCTGCATGACCTATAAAGCCGTTATCGCCGACGACGAAAAAGAACTGAGGACCTACCTCAAAGCCATGCTGGCCGAATCATGGCCGGAACTCGTCATTTGCGGCGAAGCGGCCAACGGTCGTGAAGCCCTGGAAATGATCGACGCCTCCCGGCCGCAGATCGCTTTTCTGGATATCAGGATGCCGGGGTTTTCCGGCCTGGATGTGGCCAAAAAAATCGCCGATAAGTGCCGCATCGTATTTGTGACGGCTTATGACGACTATGCCGTTGAGGCCTTTGAGCGGGAAGCTGTTGATTATCTGGTCAAACCCGTTTCAAAGAAGCGACTGACGCAAACGATCGAACGTCTAAAAAAACAACTCCAAACCTCGCTGGAACCGGCGGCCGGCATTGCGGATGTCATCAACCGGGCGCTGGCCAATTTGCAGAATACTGCCGGCACCCCATATTTACGATGGATCAGGGCGCAGCACAAGGAATCCGTCCGTCTGATTCCGGTGGAAGAGGTCGATTATTTCCAGGCGGAGGATAAATATACCCTGGTCATGACGGCGGCCGGCGAATCCCTCATCAAAAAAAGCATCAAGGAACTGGCCGGCGAGCTTGATCCGCAGCAATTCTGGCAAATCCATCGGGCAACGATTGTGAATGTATTCCGGATCGAAAACGTCAGCCGGTCTCTGACCGGCAGAGGGGTCATTACGATCAAAGACCGGCCGGAATCGTTGGTTGTCAGTAGAAGTTACCTGCACCTCTTTAAACAAATGTGAACAAATCTCACCCTTGCGCCGGAATCACGGGCAGATCAATGTACGATGCGCAGTCCGCCTGATGGAAGATCGTCTGGATCGCCGGGATGCCTTCCGCGTCCTCGCCGAAGGGATTGCCCGTGTTCATGTTGCGGTCGATGCGGGGGAAGTTGCTGCTCGTGATGTCGATGCGGAGGCAGTGTCCCCGGCGGAAGCAGTTGCTCGTCGCCGCCATATCGATGACATACTCATACACCTCTCCGGGTGTGATGAATTCCTCATGAAACAGACCCTTGCGGAATCTGGCCCGGATACATCCCTCGGCAAGATTGTAGGCGGCGCCGTCGGGATGGACGTCGATCAGTTTGGCGACGAAATCCGTATCGCGCACCGTCGTGGCGGCGAACAGATGAAGAACGACGGGGCCCGTCACCTCGACGTCTTCCTTGAACGCCGGCGTCGTGTAGCAAAGGACGTCGTTGCGCTGCTCCACCGGCCGCTGATCCAAAGGACCCGCCGCCAGAGACCCCATGTCCAGATTGCGGCCGCCCAGAGAGGAGACGGGGAAGCGGGGATCGTATACGTAGATGTCCGCCGGCTCCGATGCCGCAGGGAGATCGCGGGACAGGGTACCGTCCCCGTTGAGGGTATGGGCCTTCCCCTTGCTGCGAAGATAAAAGCGCTGCCAGTCCGTCTGCGGGAGGGGCCACGCGGAGGCGTTCCGCCAGCGGTTCAGACCCATGAGGAAATAGCGCACCGGCGCCATGGGACGGGGCGGTTCGATGCCCCGGAGATACTTGTTGAAAAAGGTGATATGCCGCTCCATCGTCATGCCCGCCGCGCCGGAGGAGAAGGTGCCGAAATTGATGCCCGCCACATAGTTGGGCAGCCGCGCCCCGTGAATCCAGGGGCCGCACAGGACATACTGGTTTTCCCGCGCCAGGGCCGAGCCGCCCTTCTGCTGCATATTGAAAAAGTTCGTGAACAGGTCGCCGACATCGAGGTCATACCAGCCTCCTGTCAGGAAGCAGGGAACCTGCACCTTGTGATACGGCCAGAACAGGTCTTCTTCCGTCTTGATAGTCTCCGGAATCGGCCGGGCCAGACGCTCCCAGAAACTGGCCGCCATGTCGGCGAACTTAAAGACCGGCAGGTCCTTCAACGGCAGATGGTAAAACATCTCCCGCATATCGAAGCGGGCCCGCATGAGCATGGCCATGGCTTCGGACACGTCATGGCCGGCTTTGCCGAGCTTATCCAGCCGGTCCACCGCCATGTCGGCAAACCAGATCAAGGATTGCTCCAGTTCCTTAACGCCGGATCGGCGCTTTTCCGATAAGGGACCCGCACCGATGACGGAGGGGGAAATGGCCTTCAGGTGCGGCGGGTTTTCGACAGCGGCAACCCACTGGTTGCGGCCGAGATAGGAGCAGCCCACCATGCCGACATTGCCGTCGCACCATGACTCGGCAGCAACATTCTCTACCGTGTCGTATCCGTCCGGACCTTCTTCAGCCGTTACGATGAACTCCCCCTCCGACATAAAACGTCCGCGAACATCCTGAACAACGAAAACGTAACCGTTGGCCGCCGCGTGGTGGGCCGACAGGTAGTCGCTGTGATGGCTGTAAGTCTTGCCGTAGGGGGTGCGGACGACGATGGCCGGATGCTTTTCATTGTCATCCGGACGGAAGATATCGGCGCGCAAGGTGACCCCGTCGCGCATTTTCATGGGAATGTTGAAATCGACACGAACAGATGTTGCCATTAAATCCTCCTTGTGACTCGATTTTTTTATTGGAATTGCTGCTTTTGATCCGGCAGAACTGCCGTTTGCGCCGCTGAGTATAAGAGGGCCGGTTGTTTGATGTCAAGGTAATTTATGGATAACGGAAGCTGGTTCTCTTGGTGGTTTGGATTGACCGTGTATTGTTTTATACCGTCAATTCAAAATGATGGAGAAAAGAGAGGACAATGAGTGGGGTTCAATGCATCAAAAAAACAGAAAAGGTGGGGTTGGCGCCTTTGACTTCATGGGGCTCAAAATCTTTTTCCGGCCATGCAGCATCTCGCTTCGCTGCTGTTTTTTATGGGAACAGTTTTGAAAACTGTCCCCATAAAAAACGCCTCAAACATCGACCCCGGCTGCCGATCCGCTTCGATGGCATGGTAATCCCGGAAAAATCTTCCATTCGCCCTGATAAAGCCAAAGGAACTTACCCGGTAATATTTTTTAGAAAATCTTGAGTACCACATTGACCTTTACGGCCAGATAATTTGCCGGCACCGGGAACCGCCACTTTTTCATCTCAGCCGTTATACACTGCCGCAATTTCTTATCACTAATATCGTCGGAATCAATGTTTATATGCTTTACCGTACCGTCCGGGTTGATTGTGAGTTCGACGTGAACGGTTCCCGCAAAGTTGTATCCGGCAAAACATTTTTCAATAGCACTCAAATGGAGCTGAACGGCCTTGCGGACATCGTCTTTGCCCAACCCTTTTTCCGCATTCACTTTGATAATACGGATTTTTTGCACGTAGTTATTCGACTTCGGAGCTTTCAATTCCTCGACAACCGCTTTATCCTCGTCCAGACAGCTCTCCATCTTTTTACTCGTACCGGTCATAAACAACCCCTTTTGCATGGCCGGGGCGGAAGCTACCCGTGGGCGGCCGCCGACAGCGTAATCCGAAACACCCTGGGGCAAAGGCAGGGGCTGTTTGACGGTGGTCCATTGGCCGTCCACATTGCGCACGATGCTATCCACGGCAACAAACGATGTATAGGCGGTCAGCAGGTTATAATTCAGACCCAGTTGGGTAATTTCGTCGATACGTTTGGCGTCGCTGCGCAGCCGGTTATAGTCGGACAATAACGTGATCCGATGGCGCGCCCACAGATATTTCAGGGCCGCATTATCTTCGGCCGCTTGATCATTTTCCACGTCAATGGTTTCTTTGTATTTCCCTTTACCCGTCATGCCGGTCAATGTAATCGTCCCTTGGGGCCTGCCGCGCCACTTGCCGAAAATCAGGACCGGCCGCTCGGCCAAGACATCGGGTATGCTTACCGGTTCCACATCATAGACATCAAATCCATTAAAACGAACTTTTACCTGTGTCAGCACAGGGGACTGAATCATGTCGCGGAAACGTTTCGCCTGTGCCGGCGCCGTCTCCGGCTTGGTCAGGATGAAGGGCTCCCCCATACCCACATGGGCTATGCCTTCAATCAGGTGGCGGTTGACGCTGGAGCCGATGCCGAAGGCGAACATGTTGGCCTCACCCAGATGATGGCGGATCAGATCGAAGGCTTCTTCTTCCACGGACACATAACCGTCCGTCACAATCACTACCGTCCGGGAAAAGCCGTCTTCTTTATTAAGGTCAAGGGCCCGTTTGAGGGCGGGCAGCAATTCCGTGCCGCCGCCTACCCGCTGTCTTTCGATAGTCTCAATTGCCCTTTGAATATTGGCGGCGGTGGCCGGCAGGGATTTTTCCGCCATCAATGACGAGCTGCCGGCAAAAAGGAGGACATTGAATTTGTCCGTCGGCCGGAGATTCCCGATGAGATCGGCCAGCAATTTCTTCGAGATATCGAGGGGAAAACCGTGCATGGAACCGGACACATCGACGATAAAGATATATTCCCGGCCCGGTATCTCACCGCCGGTAATTCTTTTCGGCGGCTGCATCATGAGAACAAAGAAATTTTCCTTTTCCCCCTGCGAGAGTAAAAGACCTGTCTGAATTTTATCGCCATCCAGGCGGTAGCGGAGGATATAATCCCGGTTTCCGCCGTTGGAGTCAGACGAATCGAGCGATACTTTGACCTGAGAGGGATTCTTATAATCCGCCTTGATCTGATGCGACGAACAACTCAGACCGGCAATCGGCATCCCGGCATTGATGGACACGGCAATATCGAATGTCGTTGCGGACAATTCACCCTGATGCAGGTAGGGATTCTCCACCCAGTTTTCAGCAGGAGATGCATCCGAGGCTTTTTGATTGGAATAACGCGGCCCCACCACCGTGGGATAGACAAATTCATAGACGCGGTCCGTCGGGACAAGGAGTTCCGTATATCTGAGCTCCACCTTGATTTCGTCGCCCGGCATGATGTTGGCCACATTCATCTGAAAGACATTGGGACGCTGCTGCTCGAGCAGCGAGGCGTTCTTTCCCTCGTCCCTCGCCCGCTCATAATCGCGGCGTGCCTCATCGCGTTTCTTGATCTTTGCCTCAATCATCCTCTCGCCGATGGTCATTTTCATACCGTACACGGCAGCACGGGTGGAGGCGGGAAAAACATAAATGGCCTCCAGCGGATTTTTCCCCGCGTTTTTATAGATTTGCGTGACCAGGACATCTGCAATGACACCGGAGATATGGACATCCGCCGACGTAGATTTCAGGGGCAGTTGATCTTCATCCGGATTTTCAGTATTGACAAAAAAATAGGGGGATAATGTCCGATCTTCCGCGATCTCTGGATTGCCGAACGCCTGCGACCCAAAGAATACAAATCCCAGAACCAGTGCTAAAACAAATCTGAACCAAAATCGAACTCTTTTCATGATGAACCTCCTTGACTAAATAGACTCGCCAATGCGGCTTTTGATCTTTAGACAAAGGAGGCGCAAAAAAAGTTCCCAAAATTTTTCAAGAATGGTTTTAGTTGAGCATAGTCAAATAATTACGCCGATTTTAATCAGAAGATCTTTTGATTACATGATGGGGGCAGTGAACGTGACAGATAAATATTCTAAGTATTATGAAATATTGAACCGTCTATACCAATTCTCCACGCGGAGCATGGCCAGGGCGGCTTTTTCCAGGGAGTGAAAGCAGGGGAGCCCGGCACCCACAAAGGCTTCCTGCACTTTGAACATCTCTTCAGCACCTGTGGGATCGGACGGCGGGCCGAGCGCCAGAAGGACCGGTTTGTTTGTTTCCTCATGCACCTTCCGGAGGGCCTCCGCTGCCGGATTCAAAAAAGCGGCATTCGCGAAACGACCGTTGCCCCATTGGGTTACGGGGTGAAATCCCATATGATAGAGCATCATATGGATGGACGGTGACCCACCCAGTATTTTCATGGCCCCGTACATCACATCCGGCTGAACGATATTGGTCGCATCCAGGGGATTGGAGAAGATGGCGCCCGCAGTCGGCAGAATTTTGTTCAACTCGGCTCTTAATTCCGGCGACAATGGTGGAAGATGCAGGCCGATCCGCTCCATCTGATCGCTCGCCAGAACGCTGGGACCGCCCCCCAAACCGGCAACGGCCATGTTGCGGCCGGCCGGACAGGGCCGCGCGAAACGGAGGGCGACCAGGACATCGATCATTTCGTCGATATCATCCACCCGTATCGCGTTGACCTGACGGCAGGCGGCATCAAAAACAGCCGCGGATGAGGTCATACTGGCCGTGTGACTTTGTGTGGCCCGAAAGCCGGCATCGGTTGTTCCACCTTTATAAATGACCACAGGTTTCTTCCGACATATCTCCTCCAAGACATGATAAAAACGGCGGCCGTCTCGTACGCCTTCGATGTAAACAGCGATGATTTCCGAATCGTCATCATCCGTCAGGTATTCCAGGAGTTCGCATTCATTGATATCCAGTGCGTTTCCGTAGCTCATGACCTTGCTGAAGGTCATGCCCCGGGGGCCGGCATGAAAAGGCATATCCATGGCATGACCGCCGCTTTGGGAAATGAACGAAACGGGGCCGGGAGTCGCCGGCAGTCGGTTGGTCGGGATAAAGCGGGCACCGGGAACGAAAAGCCCCGTGCAGTTGGGTCCGATGATGCGAAATCCGCCAGCTCTCGCCTTTTGCAGCATGACCTCTTCCATAACCTCCCCTTGTGCTTCGCCGGTTTCACGAAAGCCCGCGGAAAAGAAATGGACGGACACAACGCCCTTGCGGGCGCAATCATCCAGAAGTTCGAGCGTCTTCGCCGCCGGAACGGCAACGACCACGTGGTCTACCGGACCGGGAATGGATGAAACGGACGGATAACAGGGAAAACCGAAGGCTTCCTGATAATTCGGATTGACCGGATAGATAACCGGAAAGTTCGCCTTCATCAGAGAGCCCATGATCTGAGAGGCAAAACCGGGTTTTTCGGGGGAGACCCCGATAATCGCCACGCTTTTCGGATGAAAGACATTGTCCAGGGTGATTTTGGGCTCGCTTGACATGAAACGCACCATATCAATAATTGAAAAGAGGATCAATAGCCATTTTCTATTGAAGAAGGCACGCCCGAAGAAATCTTCACCAACCCGAAACACGACCGTAAGAAAAGCATTCTGGGAAAGGTCATTTAGGACACAGCAAATTCAAAATTTGCTATACAAAGCAAAAAAAGCCCGCTTACCGTTCAGGCAGGCGGGCTTTTTGAATCTCTATGCTTGGGTTGTTAATCCGTCGTTAGAACTTTTTTCTCAGCGTTGCCAAGCCGGCCAGGCCGAAACCAAGTAGAAGCATCGTCGCCGGCTCGGGGACCTGACCCGGATCGGGATCAGGAATAGTCCCGGTGCCATCTGTCTGAAGGACTGACTTTGACAATGTTACGGCCCAGTGATCTGACGTATGGGTGGAGTCTATGTCCATCCAAACCTCAAGGCCCGCAACGATTTCATTAAAGAACTGGGCCCCCAACGTGAATGTGTTGTATGACCAACTACTGCTCGAGCCTGTTAAGCATCCTATATACACCCAAGAGCCTTCATCTTTGACGTAAATGTTATCAACTTCCCCGGAAGAGTAGTCGATATCAAATGAAGCGATCATTAACGTAGCCGATGTGTTTACAGTAAGTGCATTATGCGTCCATCCCCAGTCTTCATCATACCAACGCCAGTAGCCATCATCCCACTTCTGGGCATCCGTTGGCACAAAATAACCCGTTGGCGCTGCCTGGGTATCCACATCAGCAATAGCCATCGTAAATGTTCCGAAAGCCAATAAAACACCCAATATCACTAAAACCATCTGAAATTTTTTCATTTACTACCTCCCTAATCGCTAAATTTTTGAAATAAAAACATTCTGTTTGAAATGTTATTTTCCAAAAACCATACCATTAATTTTAATTTTACCCCCTCCCCGCCCAAAAGTTTTATAACTATATAATTATATGATATGTTTCGCTATAGTGATTTTTTAGGCCATTATCATTAATTTAATTTATAAGGCGGATGACAATTTTTTTTCATAACAATCTGTAAACTAATCCGACAATCCAATTCATTGTAAAAAGTAATAATGATTTTTTCGATAGTTCATTAATATATTTTCAACTATTTAAAATATCATTTTTTTTATTAATTACCAGGCATTATGCAATTCATGGCTTAAAAAACATCAAGATGCAATGATTACCTCCAATGTAAAGTAGTCTGTAAATTGGGGTTACAGCATAAAATATACAACACATGGTGCGGTGGAAATTAAATTCTTCAATACCATAAATATATTAATATGTTACCGGCATAATGGTACTGGCTTTTATGGTCTGCCGGCTTTCTCACTTCAATGATTCTATTAACGCTGCTTTTTTTCAGATTATGAACATAAAATTGATAACTTGAATAAATACACCTCCCGTCGTACGCTAAGGCAAACATGGCTATCGAACAGGTTCCGAAATTTGGATTTGTAAAACAATTCGACAAAAGATCTGCCACCCGACAGATCGCGTGAACGGCATCATCTAAATTAATTCATATAATTAATATTTTAGAATAAAATAAAGGCGCCTTACGAAACCGTAAGATATTCCGACAATGTCGAAGACATCGGTATGCTGTTAATTGATTTTATTAGCGCTCTTTAATGTTTAACATTGATCCTTTTTTCGAATGAACGACACTCCTCGAAATAAGAGGTGTTGTTGTTCGACGAGCCGACCAGCGCCCTGGATCCGGAATTGGTGGGGGAGGTACTCGAAATCATGAAACAAATTGGCAAAGAGGGCATGTCCATCATGGTCGTCGTCACCCATGAGATGGGATACGCCCGTGATGGTGGCCGACCGGGTCCTCTTCACGGATAACACCGTAATTATTGAAGAGGGCGTGACCAAAGAAATCTCCATCAACCTGAAACACGGCAGGACAAAAAAATTCCAGGGAAAGGTCATTTAGGACACAGCAAATTCAATATTTGCTGCACAATGCAAAAAAAAAGCCCGCTTACCGTTCAGGCAGGCGGGCTTTTCAAATGTCTATGCTGACTTGTTAATCCGTCATTAGAACTTTTTCCTCAGCGTTGCCAATCCGGCCAGGCCGAAACCCAGCAGAAGCAATGTTGCCGGCTCGGGAACATTCGGATCAGGATCGGGAATGGTTCCACCATCGACCGATATGACCGATTTGGCCAGCGTTACAGCCCATCTCCATTGGCTGTCCACATCAATTTTCATGTAAACCTGAAGCCCGGCATTGATATCGTCGTAGAAATTTGATCCCAAAGTGAATGTCGTGTATGACCAGGTATCATCTTCTCCGATTAAAGTACCCAGAAGGGTCATTGTTCCATTATCGTAAGCGTAAATTTCATCGACTTCTGGATAATTGGCATTGTCCCAGTCCACATCATATGCGCTGATACTCAACGTAGCAGATGTAAAGGTGCCGGCAATAGCATTATGTTGCCATCCCCAATCCTCACCATACCATCGGTAATATGGAGAGTTATACTTCGATGCATCATCAGGAACAAAATAACCCGTCGGATACTGCACAACATCCGTGACGGGCGCCGCATAAGCCATCGTGCCGAAAGCCAACAGAACGCTTAAAACGACCAAAACCATGCGAAATTTTCTCATTTTTTTACCTCCCTAATAACTTAATTTATAAAAATAAAAACTTTTCCTTTGACTATTTTTCTCCAAAAACCATACCATCGTTTTAAATTACACGCGCAACGGCTCAAATATTTTATAATCATTTAATATTTATATATATTTCACGCGAATTATTTTTCAGACTTCCGTCATCAATGTAATTTATAAGGCGGGCAAAATATTTTCATAAAAAACTTGTAAAATAATCCGACAATTCCATCTCTATAAAAAAACAACAACAGTTTTTCGATAATTTATTTAGATATTCTTAAATAGCTTAAAGCTACCTTTTTTCATAGTAATAACAGAACTCTATGTCTTTTTCAGAGAATAAGAAATACCCAAAGGCAGTGAAGCTCCCAAGTTCAAAACAAACGCCAAATTTAAAGTTTACTTTAAAATAAACGATCAACGCATCAGATTAGGTAAAACGTAAATACATTCTTAATGTTACAACATAGCAATAATGTATTTTTTATGGTCTGCCGGCTTTCTCACTTCATTGTTTTTTAATCCTGTTTATTCATATTATCATCATAATATTAACTACTTAAATATAACACCCTCCCTTCTTAATAAAAAACAAACTGGGCCTGGAAACAGGTTAAAAATTATGGATTTGTAAAGCATTTCGACAAAAAGACCGGCATCTCATTAGTCCGGGAAATGGCTTATTCTATATTGTTTAATAAAATCTAATGGTTATCAGAAAATGCGGCTCCTCATTGAACTGTAAAACATTCCGACGGACAAAAAGTATATTTTTTATTTTCAACAGATAGTCAGTAGAAAATATGGCATTCAACTGGGAAAGCTTAATCTGTGTAGTAAAAAATTGTGTTGTCGGACATACCCCCCGAGTATTTCGATTAATGTATGGCATAAACCGCAGCCTATCAATGATCTATCGCATAATCACAGGTATGACGCGCGATTAGATTTCATATTTTATGGCAAGTTTTTTTATTGACATGTAAAGGGAGCTTTTAATAGTCTCCCTCCATACATGCTGTTTTTTAACGAAATCATAAATTTCATAGTTTAAGAGGAGGGAAAAAGTGGCAAAACGACTGGAAGGAAAGATAGCTGTGGTAATCGGAGCCGGACAAAGGCCCGGTGAAACCATTGGGAACGGCAGGGCCATATCCGTGCTTTTTGCGCGTGAGGGGGCCAAAGTAATGCTGGTGGACAGAATCCTTGAGGCTGCCGAGGAAACCAGGGTCCAGATTGAGAAAGAAGGCGGCGAAGCGGTTCCGTTTCAGGCCGACGCCACGAAGATCGAAGAATGTCAGAAAGTGGTTGAAAAGTGTCTGGAACTTTTCGGACGCATCGATATATTCGTCTACAACATCGGTACAGGCGACGCCAACAACTCCCTGGAGATGCCGGCAAAAAGCTGGGACACCGTCTTCAATATCAACCTCCGGGGGCTGTATTATATGTATCGTTTCGTCATTCCCGTCATGAAAAAACAGGGCTACGGATCCTTGGTCAATACGTCTTCCATTGCCGCCATATCCTCCACCCCCATGCTGGCCTACCGGGCCTCCAAGGCGGGCATGAACGCGTTCACCCAATCCATCGCCGTCAACTACGCTCAATACGGCATTCGGGCCAACGTCATTATGCCGGGATTGATGAATACCCCCATGGCTGTCGACGGTATTTCCGGCGCCACCGGTGTGGATAGAGAGGCATTGATCCGGAAACGGAACGAACGGGTCCCGCTGAAAGGCGGCATGGGAAGCGCCTGGGACGTGGCTTACGCCGCCCTGTTCCTTGCCTCCGACGAAGCGAAATTTATTTCCGGTGTGTGTCTGCCCGTGGACGGTGCTCAGAGCGCCCGGGTCGGTTAGCCGAAAATCACCCTCGCCCTTGACAGGGAGAGAGTTGGGGTGAGGGTGAGAAGTAACATTATTACAAGTGATTATAGATCCCCCTACCCTTCATCCCCTCCCACCAAGGGAGGGGAATATGACTGGTACAGGACCATCATTATTATTATTTCGGCAACAAAATATGACCACGATCTACAACAGTATTCAGTATATTCAAGGTCTCCGACGATTCAATTGCCATGTTTAATTGCCGAAGTAATAATCTGTGGAAGAAGAATGTTTATACAGACAAGTCCTCCTTCTGGACGGTTAATTGCTCATGGCATACGATTTGATATTCTTCACCGTTAAATCAATCAGGCGCTCACGGGCTTCACGGCTGGCCCAGGCGATGTGCGGCGTGATGAGGAGCTTATGGGTCTTGCTGACTTTTAACAGGGGATTGTCCGCCGCAATGGGTTCCGTCGCCAGGACATCCAACGCCGCCCCGGCGATCCGGTCTTCCTCGATGGCCCCGGCCAGTGCTTCTTCATTGACGATGCCGCCCCTGCCCGTATTGAGCAGATAAGCCGTCGGCTTCATCAGCCGCAGGCGGGCGTCATCCAGCAGATTACGTGTCCGCTCGTTCAACGGGCAGTGAATGGAAACGACATCCGCCGTCCGCAGCAGATCTTCCAGGGAGAGGTGTTGATAGCCCATCCCCTCCAGATTTTTGCCTGATGTCGAGTAATAGACGACCCGCGCCCCGAAGGCATCGGCCAGCTTTGCCACCTGTTTGCCGATAGCGCCCAGCCCGATAATCCCGAATATCTTGTCCTTTAGTTCCCAAAATTCCCGTCCATAATGGGTAAACATCCGGCTTGCGGCATATCGCCCCGACTTCACATAATGGTCATAATAGGCGCTGCTGTGAAGGAGATACAATAACATCGAAATTGTGCATTGGGCGACCGATTCTGTGGAATATCCGGCGACATTTTTTACCTGAATTCCTCGCTGGGCGGCATAATCCAGATCCACATTGTTCATCCCCGTAGCGACGACGCAGATCAGCTCCAGTTCCGGGCAGCTGTCCATAACCTCCCGATCGATAACCACTTTATTGGTCAAAACAACATTGTGCCCCCGTATGCGCTCGATGCGCTCGGCCGGTTCCGTCAGATCATAGGCGGTGTATTCCCCCAACGATGAGATTTTCGCAAGATTACTCACCGTGCCGACTGTAGCGGCATCCAGAAAAACGATTTTGATCATCTTGCTCATTTCGTGCACCTTTTCTGCATTCAGGGGTGTTGTGGACCCCACATTATTTTTCCGTCATGACCCAGACACCCTCCCACTGTTCGGGCGGATGGCCCATCAGTGTCAGGCATTTGGCCGCATAAGCCCGGGCGGCCGGATCTTCCTCACGGATCAGATTGAAGACGGCCAGGGCATCCTCAAAAGAACCGGCATAAAATTTCTGCAACCCCTCATCAAAAATCTTCAATACATCAACCTGGGCATCATAGTCATCTTTGAACATGGGCTCATAAACGCGAATGGGTTCAGCCCGTCCGACAACGCGGACCCTTGATAGTTCACGAGCCGCAAATTCACCATCGAGCTGTGCCAGGGTATATTCCGATATCATCAGGTACGTGCCGAACTGTTTGTTGATGCCCTCCAGACGGGAAGCCAGATTGCCGGCATCGCCGAGGAAGGTATAATCAAAGCGCTGATGCGAACCCATGTTCCCCACCACAACCTGCCCTGTATTGATACCGATCCGGGCATAGACATCCCTGCCGATGCGCTCCTTGAACGCCGGTCTGAGCTCCGCCAGCTTCCGGCCGCATTGCAGGGCGGATCTGACGGCCCGCTTCGCATGGTCGGGAACATCGAGCGGTGCGTTCCAGAACGCGATAACGGCATCCCCTTCGTATTTGTCGATCGTGCCGCCCTCGGCGAGGATGATGTCGGTCATGGCCGTGAGATAATCATTGAGCAGGGCGGTCAGCTCCGCAGGGGTCAATTGTTCGGAAATAGACGTAAAGCCTTGAATATCAGAAAAGAAGATGCTCAGCTCCCGTAATTCGCCGCCCAGCGTCAGTTTATCCGGATTGGCGACCAGCCGTTCAATGACCGCCGGGCTGAGATACTGCTTAAAGGCGTTTTTGATATAGCGTTTTTGCCGTCCTTCCAAGGTGTAATTCATAATAATGGACATAGAAAGGCTTAAAAAAACAGCCGTCGATGGAGCGGCAATGGACATCCAGGTATTGGCCCGGTAATACACGCAGCCCAAAATAAAAGGAAGCGACAGCAAAACCAAAGCGGCAACGGCATCAGGAAAGCCCTTATTCAACATCCGGATCACAATGCCGGCGATCACGGAAAACAGGATGGCATATAAAATAACAAAAAACATCGGCATTTCTTCCATGAAGTCTCCGGACATCAGGTTATCCAGCATGGTCGCATGCAGTTCGACTCCCGGGAAATCACGTTGCAGAGGCGTCGGGCGAAGGTCCTTGAATCCCGGCGCCGTCACACCGATAAAAACATAAGTTCCCTGGAACACGGACAAATCCAAACCGGGCTTTTTGCCTTCCATGATTTGCAGCCCGGCCTGCAGGACGGCAGCGGCGTTTATAGCCTTATGGGTCTGACTTTTCCCCCGGTAGTGGACAATGACGTTTCCATTTTTATCCAGGGGGACACGGTACGGACCGATTTGGAGATTATCTTTTGAAACGGAGATAGGCTCATCCGGGTGGGTGCTGACAAAGGCGGCCAATCCCATGGAGGGAACAAAGTGGTCATCAAAAACATGAAAAGGGATGGCGCGGCGGATAATGGCATCCGCGCCCTGCCGGGTGATCATGACGCTGCCGAGGATGGCCGCATTTTCCGCCATCGGCTGAACGGGAAACGAGGCCCTTGTTTTAACCGCCGTTTTTCCCCCGGCGGTTCCCAGATAATTCCGCAGCCCATCAACCTTCATAAGATTGTCTCGGGCAAGGGGGTTCCAGACGAGTTCCAGCCCCTGCTCATTGCTCAGATTCAGTGATCCGACGACATCCCCGGCGTCGGCAATGGCCTGGCCGAACGCTTCATCGTCATCCACACCGGCAAAAGAGGCTTCCGTAAAGATGAGATCAATCACAACGGCCCTGGCGCCTCCCTGTTTCAAAGCAACTAAAATGGGATTATAGAGCTGCCGCGGCCACGGCCACGATAGGGGGACCTTCAGAGTTTCCTTGGCCCAGTCGAGGCTCGTCTGATCAATCATGACCACCTGAATCTGATCTGTGGCCTTGCCGGGAGCGGCAAAGAGTCTGGCCCGCCAATCCCAGGTGAGGTTTTCCAGCCAGTTGAGATGGCCCGAAAAAAAAAGTAAAAAAGCGAGGGCGGACGAGACCAGACCTATGATGACACCGTGAATCAGCTTTTTCATGATCAGCCTTTACGCGGTACTTTTGAGTGTTATCGGTTTGTGGTCCTAAATATTGGCCATCATCCTGTCAAAACGGGTCTTTCTCACAGCCGGTATGGTTGGCGTCCCGGTTTCCTGTAAGACAGGCGCAATATTCTGCAGCCTTTTTTGCGGTGACGGATGGGTCTTGCCGAACCCGCCCGAGTTCGGGCCGAGTCTTCCGGCCATCTGCTCCAGCATGTCCTTGAGCGCCATCGGATTATAACCGACGCGCTGCATGATCGTCACAGCGGCTTTGTCGGCGGCATACTCCTGGCTGCTCTGATAGCCGGTATCAACCAGCGTCTTCATGATATCCCCCACGGTCCCGTCAAAGACTTCCGCCGCCTGGGCCAGCTGCTTGTCCCCGAGATTTTTGGCCAGTTCAACCCCCACAATCCTGCCCAGGGATGTATATCGGCCGGCCTGTATGGCACCCATGCCGTGGCCGAGCTGAACGTGGCCGACTTCATGGGCCAGAACGGCGGCCAGAGCATCCTCGTACCGACAGCAGCGAATCAGACCGCGCGATACCAGAATAAATCCACCCGGCGCGGCAAACGCATTGATCTCATCCGTATCAAGGATGAGAAAATGATAACCGTTGAACGTTTCCGGCTTGTCCGAAGCCCTGGCCAGCGTCTGGCCGATCAGATTCACATACACCGTGGCGTCTCTGTTTTCATAGACCTTGTATCGATTCAAGATATTGGCCGTGATGGTTCTGCCGATGTAATATTCATTTTCCGGGGTGAATTCCTCAAAGGCCTGGCCGGCGGCCTGGGCGCTTCGCTTAATGGATTCAGCCTGCTTCAGCGAAATTTGTCCGGTTGCCGCCGCGATATCGGCGCCAATGCTGGCCACGGAACCGACCGTTTGACATCCCTGGGCAACCATCAGAAGGCACAAAATAAAGAAGGCCGTCAATAGATTTCTCATTGCACACCTCCTTCCGCAGGCCGGAGACCTCCCTCCGAAAGAAAGGACATACTCTGTTGAGGCGTAACGGTAATCTGCTCCATCCTGTCCACCCAGGTAAAATCGATACTTCTGTTCTTCCGCCGATAGTCCCGTTCAATCTGTTCGGTGAATCCCTTTTCCGCGGCACTCAGTTCCCCGGTTGAGACGGATGTCGGCGCGCTTCCGGCGCCGGCCTTCGGTGCCAGCCGCTTGCTGGTCAGGGCGGATATATGAACCCAACCCTGGGCATTAGTTCTCAGACTGACCGCTTTCACCCAGGAACCTTTCTGCTCAATGACTCTCAGCCGGTCCGCGTAATTGACGGTGGACACGACGGCACCATAATAGGCCGGCATGGCCCGCAGTTGTGTTTCATTGACCTGAACGGTCATATCCTTTGCCGATGCGCCGGACACGATACCCGTCAATGATGAAACAATCAAGATCAGTAAAAATGCAACGAAACGTTTCATAACCCATCCCCTTTTGTTCATTCAAAAATTATCCATATCACACAAAAATGCGACATTCGGAACTATTTTTATTTAACTGAAATGTCCTTTTGAGTGTTGATTTTCTTATAAAATTTACATCAACGATGTTGATATGTCTATCATTTCTTTTGAAAACGTAAGTCCAAATCACACCAATCATGGTTTTCTTGATCTGTGTATAGGTTTGTTGTATAAAATTTTCCATTAATTTACATTATCAATCAAGGGAAAGGGATGAGGCATGACAAAATCTAAGAGTCAAGAAGAAGCGGCGGCGGGGAAAAGCACCCCGGCCGTTGACAGCCAAACCGACAAGAATCCGATTCGCCCCGAACTGGCCGAGGTCGTCTATCGGCATTCATTCGGTCTGGATGAAAATCGCCCCGATGCCGTGGCAAAGCGACAGGCAAAGAAGCAGCGCACGGCACGCGCCAATATAGAAGACCTCTGCGATCAAGACCGTTTTATTGAATACGGCGCTCTGACTATTGCCGCCCAGCGGGGACGCCGGGCCCTGGATGATCTGATCGAGAGAACGCCGGGGGATGGGATGATCGCCGGCCTCGGCTCCGTAAACGGTTCGCTCTTCGAAGAAGACAAAGCCCGCAGCATGATTATTGCTTATGACTATACGGTCCTGGCCGGCACCCAGGGATTTTTCAACCACAAGAAGATCGATCGCATGCTGAAACTGGCCTATGATGAAAGACTGCCGCTGGTTTTTTTCGCCGAGGGCGGCGGCGGCAGACCGGGCGACGTGGATGCCGGCGGGGTCCAGGTTGCGGGGCTCGATCTGTCCACCTTCGCCTCATTTGCCAGTCTAAGCGGCCGGGTTCCCATGGTCGGTCTGGTGTCGGGTTACTGCTTTGCCGGAAACGCGGCCCTGCTCGGATGTTGTGACGTCATCATCGCCGCTAAAAATTCCAGCATCGGCATGGGCGGACCGGTGATGATCGAAGGCGGCGGCCTGGGCGTTTTCAAACCGGAAGACGTGGGACCGATGGATGTCCAGACAAAAAGCGGCGTGGTGGACATCGAAGTCGAAGATGACGAAGAGATGGTGGCCGTCGGGAAAAAATATCTCTCCTACTTTCAAGGACCGATCTCCCAATGGGAAGCTGTCGATCAGACGACTCTGCGCCAGCTGGTTCCGGAGAACCGCCGCCGCGTCTATGAGGTAAGGACCATCATCAAAACCATCGCCGATACGGACTCGTTTCTGGAAATAAGGGCAAAGTTCGGCCAGGGTGCGGTCACAGGCCTGTTAAGAATCGAGGGGCGTCCCTTCGGGGTTATCGCCACCAACTGCAAGCACACGGGCGGTGCCATCGAAGCGGACGACGCGGACAAAATAGCCCGCTTTATGCAGCTTTGCAACGCGCACGGCCTGCCGATTCTGTCCCTTTGCGACACGCCGGGATTCATGGTCGGACCGGACATCGAAAAACAGGCGCAGGTACGGCATGTTTGCCGGATGTTTGTCGTCGGAGCCCATGTGACGGTTCCTTACTTCACGATTATTTTGCGGCGGGCATACGGCCTCGGCGTCATGGCCATGGCGAAGGGCGGTTTCCACGAATCTCTCTTTACCACCGCCTGGCCGACAGGTGAATTCGGTGGCATGGGGCTCGAAGGGGCCGTGCGGGCCGGATATCGGAAGGAGTTGGAAGCCGTCAAAGACCCGCAGGAACGTGAAACTCTCTTCAACGAACTGGTGGCCCGGTCCTATGAAAGGGGAAAGGCCATCAATGCGGCGGCCCATCTGGAAATCGATGCGGTCATCGATCCGGCGGATACCAGAAAATGGATTATGCAGGGTTTGAGGTCGGCTCCTCCAGCAAGTCATCGTGAGACCGCCCATAACTATGTCGATCCCTGGTAAACAAAAAGATCGAAACTTGCCGGATGAAATATCTGCCGTTGAAACCGGGGAGTCTTTGAATCCTTTCTCATGATTTACGGCGATCTTGAAAGAATTTCTTGTAAATGCGGTAGTGTTCCGTTTCCTCATATTCAACCGGACGGACGGGATGTTGATCGAAGTCGTAGATCAGGGCATGGGGACAGGCCATAATGATGGGCGAGTGGGTAGCTATAATGAACTGGGCACCGCCGCCATCGCTTACCTCCGTCATAAATTCCAGAAGCTTTAATTGATTTCCGGGCGAAAGGGCTGTTTCCGGTTCATCCAAAAGATAAAGGCCTTTAATTCGGTAACGGGATCGGAAAAAAGACATCAATGATTCGCCGTGGGACTGGGTCATTAAGGACTTGCCGCCAAAAAAATCCAGTTGGCCGGGATCGGCCGCGGCCCACTCATCGACAAGCTGGCGAAAATGACGAAAGACGTCGGAGCCGAAAAAAGACCCGAGGATCCTTCCATCGCTCCACTCCACGGATAAATAATCACAAAGTCTATCCTCGTAGTAATTGGCATTGAATCTGACCCGATCCGCTTCCTGCCAGATATGAATTCCGCAAGCATACGATATCGCCTGCAACAATGTTGACTTTCCGGAACCATTTTCGCCGACAAACAGGGTGACCGGCGTTTTAAAGGCAAGGTGTTTCGTTTTTTGCAAAACGGCTAAATTGAAAGGATAGAAGTCCTTTGACGGGTATTTCGTTGTTTGAAGGGTTACGCTTTTCAGATGCATATCATTACGATCCAGGTTACAGAAAATCTTTCTTGGTTAAGTGGAAGATCATATACAATAAAAATTGAGTTAAAACAACAGTCCCGAGACAATTTGAATTTTTGATCAAAGAGCGTATAATGTAAAAAAAATGATGACATTTTATTCATTTTGTTCCCTTTTTAGTTGACTTTACGGACTGATAGCAATAGTTGAAGCAATAAATATCGTATCGTTTAAATATAAAGTGGACAGGGGCTACTATGATCACAGCGGATAAAAATATGACGGCAAGTCAACAACAACTGGTTGCCGACTGGCAGACGCTTCTTCGCACGTTCATCAAGCCGGAAAACGAGGCAACCAAAACGATTTTGCTGAAGTACATGGAGCCGATCCTTTTCGGTCTGCACAGCTTTTTGAACAAGCACGTCGGCATCACCGAGGAAGTCAGCATCAAGGATCTGGCCGAGCAATATAAAAACAGCCGGATCAATCCCTACCCCGAAAAAAAGCTTGCCGACGTGATCACGGACCTGATCGAAAACATCGCCCCTTACGCGGTGAACATTGCTTCACCTTATTTTATCGGCCATATGACGTCGGCCATTCCATTTTTTATGGTTCACCTGAAAACCATTACGGCAGCGCTGAACCAGAATGTCGTCAAACTGGAAACCTCTAAAGTTGTTTCCGTCGTGGAAAAGCAGGTCTTGGCCAAAATCCACCGGCTTATTTTTCAAAAAGACGATGCATTTTACGACGAACACATTCAAAATCCCGATACAACCCTGGGCTGCTTCACGGACGGCGGGACCCTTGCCAATACAACGGCCCTGTGGGTCGCCCGCAACGCCGCCATGCCGCCGACGGACGGCTTTCAAGGGATCGAAGCCGAAGGTCTCATGGCGGCCTATCGCCGATACGGCATCGACAGAGGTGTGATTCTGGTCTCCCGCCTGGGGCATTATTCGTTGTCCAAGGCCTGCGGCCTGCTGGGCATCGGCAATCAAAATCTGATTCCCGTTGACGTGGACAGCCGAAATAAACTCAACATCAAAGAGCTTAAGCAGGCCATCAGGACAATAGAAAACGAAAAAGGCCGGAACAAGATCATTGCCGTCATCGGCATCGCGGGTACAACGGAAACGGGCAATATCGATCCCCTCGACCAGATCGCGGACATTTGCGCGGAAAAGGGTATCCATTACCACATCGATGCGGCATGGGGAGGCCCGACCCTGATGTCGGAAAAATACGGATGTTTATTGAAGGGCATCGAAAAAGCCGATTCCGTCACCATTGACGGCCACAAACAATTTTACATGCCCATGACCTGCGGGATGGTCTATTTTAAGGATCCCCATAAGATGGATTATATCGCCTATCATGCCCGTTATGTCAACCGGCCGGGATCCGTGGATCTGGGCATTAGATCATTGTCCGGCTCCCGGGAAGCCAATTCCCTCATACTGGACAGCACCTTGAAGATCATGGGCAGCAAAGGTTTCGAATTGCTGATCGACCACGGTATCGAAACGGCCAAGGCATTCGCCAAAGAAATCAAAAAACGCCCCCTCTTCCAGCTGATTTCACCTCCGGAACTCAATATCCTGACCTATCGAATCTGCCCCTTGTATATTCAGGAGAAATTCCTGACGGCCAGTCAGCAGGAAAGACATGAAATCAATGAAACGCTGAACTACATCAATCAGCATATCCAGCGATGCCAGCGCGAAGCGGGGCACAGCTTCGTTTCCAGAACGACACTGCACTTGAAGCGCCTCTTTAACCGCGACATTGTCGTCTTCCGGTGCGTCCTGATGAACCCTATGACGGATACAAAAATCCTGAACGATATTCTGGACGAACAGGAAGAAATCTTTAATCACTATTTCAAAGATATCTTATCGGCACGATCTTATTAATTCAACGGAATTCAATGATTCCGGGCTTCGAAGGGCCAAGGGTTTATTTTTTATCGAATCCTTATCGAATGGTGCGTAATAGTCGGGGGAGCGACACGGGAAGTAGAAAAGAAATGAGGAAATGCCGGATAGCCTATACCGACATCCGGCATTATTATTCTTATCATCCGAACGTTACGTCACGTCAGACGCACCCGCTTGGCTTTGGCCTTGAACTCATCAATCCTTTTACGGACGGCAATCTTGTCGAACTTGCCCACACTGGTCTTCGGAATCTCGTCTACAAAAGCAACATATACAGGAAGCATCCACTTGGTGATTTTCCCCGCATCCACCCCATGGACCTGCAGGAATTTCAGAATATCCTCTTCCGTCTCCCGGGCATCGGGCAGCTTTTTAACCAGGGCCATGGGAATTTCTCCCCATTTTTCATCAGGCACACCAACGTAAGTGGCCTCTAAAACAAATTCCGCATTGCCCGTCAGGTTTTCCAGAAGAACCGTCGGCACCATCTCCGATCCGCTCCGGATGACGTCGGTAATCCGGTCGGCAATGATGATATAACCTTCTTCATCAATCTTGGCCATATCTCCCGTGTGGAACCAGCCATCGCGCCACATTTGCGCCGTTCTTTCGGGGTCCTTAAAATACTGTTCCATAATCCAATGCCCCCGAAGAACAATTTCACCCATTGTCTCGTTATCATGGGGCACATCGTTAGCCTTTTCATCGATCACTCTTGCCTCAATGGCCGGCACGCCGGCCAAGCCGGTCTTGACCAGGGTCTGGTCAATCTTTTCCTTCGGCCAGTCCACCATTTCCCGTCTAATGGAAGCCCCGATGACACCCGCCAAAGTCTCCGTCATGCCGTAGCCGGACCCTGCCCGCATCTGAGGAAAGAGCTTTTCCGCTTTTCGCTTCAAACCGAGAGGCAGAGCGCCACCGCCGATGGAGATATTGGTCAGGCTGCTCAAGTCCCATTTATCGATATCCCCGTATTCGACGATCATGGCCAGCATGGTCGGTACCATGGCCGTCATGTTGACCTTCTCGTTCTGCACCAGTTCGCAGAAACTCTCGGGGGTAAATTTCCCGGGAAATATAATTTTGGATGCGGAATAGACATACTGAAAAGGTGTCCCCCAGGCATGGATGTGAAACAGGGGAACATTCATCATGGGAATGTTCTGATTGGGCTTCGGCGGATCGTCAGGCAGCCTTGCCATCAGACCCGATGTCGCTACGCCGTGGATACAGTGCAGGTAAACCTGCCGGTTCGTGTACAGGGCACCCTTCGGTAATCCCGTCGTGCCGGTCGTGTAATAGAGGACGGCATGCGTATCCTCGTCCAGATCCGGCCAGTCATACTGTTTGGGCTGATCTTTGATCAGTTCTTCATATTCATACAAGGGCGCGATCTTCGTTTCCGGCAGTCCCGGCTTTTCCGACATATAGACGAAGGCCTTGACGGTATCCTTGATCCGGTCATAGAGCGCTTCCACCAGCGGTTTGATATCATTGTCGAAAAAGATGATCTTATCCTCCGCGTGATTGATGGTGTAAATCATGTGCTCCAGAGACAAGCGGATATTGATCGGATGAGAAATAGCCCCCGAACAAATGGTCGCATAGATGTTTTCCATATGCCAGTGGTGATTGAGCGCCATGGTGGCGATCCGGTCGCCCTCCTTGACATCCAGCACCTTCAGGGCATGCGCCAATTGACAGGTGCGTTCATGCCACTGCCGCCAGGTCAGGCGGTAATACTGTCCGGCATCGTTCCGGTAGACCATGGCAATATCGTCCGGGTAATTGTACAGCGGTCGCCTCATAACATTTCTGACCAGTAACGGGTAATGCTTGGTGTACTCAGGATAGCTAAACTTTTCCGTCATAATCCTTTCCCCCTTTATCTATATTGATTAAAAATGTCCTCACATGACCGGCCATTGAACGCCGCCCCTTTTTGCCCGAAAAATGATATTCAAAAAAGTCCGGAGAATGAATACTCCGGACTCAAATTGATTTTCTTCAAAGCGTTAATGGGCCATATCCGTCAGGATGGCCCGGCCGGGGTAGGCGGCCCTGTCCAGTTCATCCAGCACATCCGCGAGCTGAGACAACGGCGCCCGCCGGCTGATATGGCTTTTCACTTTACCATCGGCGCACAGTTGCACCAGCTCACGCATTTCCTCCACCGTGCCGACGGCCGATGACATAATGATCGGATCCCTGCCCAGCAGCTCCAGCGGACTGATTTCGATGCCGCCTTCACTGGCCGCCGGCATCCCGACACTGATAAAAATGCCGCCCGGACGCAGGAGTTTTAATCCCAATTCGAAGGCGGGAATCTTCGTTGCAAAAACGACGCTGCCATAAACCCCGCCACCCAGTTCCTCTTTGACGAAGCGGCGGGCGTCCGCGGCATCCACAGCATAATCCGCACCCAGACCTTTAATAAAATCTATTTTATCCGGCCCCACATCGATACCGAGGACTTTAAAACCGAATGCCTTGGCCGACTGGACGGCATAGTGGCCGAGACCACCCGCGGCCCCAATGATCGCAACCGTCTTTCCGGGAAGGATGTCGAACCGGAGAAACTTTTTGACGGCGCTGTAACTGGTTAAACCGCCGCAGGCCAGGGACACCTCATCATTACTGACGGCAGCGGGCAGTTTGACCAAGGCTTTCGCCCAGAGCGATATGTATTCGGCATAGACGCCTCGGACGCCTTTGGCCTGCCGGCAGAGCCGGGGTCTACCGCTCAGGCAGTACTCGCAAGCGCCGCACCAGTAGGCACCGCCGGCACCGCCAAGGCCCAAAATAACCCGATCGCCGATCCGGACAATTTTATCCGCCCCAGGGCCCAACTCTTCGACGATCCCGATACCCTCATGTCCCACGGGAGAGGGAAAAGACTGAATGAACCGCGGCCAGTCTCCCTTCACCAAATGCACATCAGAATGGCAGACGCCTGCCGTGATAATCTTCACCAACGCCTCTTCAAACGCCGGCACGGGTTTCGGAACTTCTTGGATCTCCAGTCTGTTGCCTTCCACAATCATAGCAGCTTTCATGTCGTATATTACCTCCTTGTCATGAACCCTGAATTGTTACCCCTCATTCTCTACCACCAGGCAAGAAAAAAATGCAAGAATTCCTTCTTTTCCCTGCCATCTTTTCTGATTCCTGAAGATATGACTGGCTTGAGATCGCGCCCTTATCCTCCTGAAAAACGGCACAAAAAAAGGTCCGGAGAATAATTTCTCCGGACCTTTTTTGCTTTATCTTTCTGGGATATTAGTTGGCCATATCGTTCAGGATCGCCCGTCCGGGATAGGCGGCTTTCTCCAACTCTTCAAGGACAGTCATGACCTGAGACAGTGGCGCGCGCCTGCTGACATGACTTTTCACCTTTCCGTCGGCGCAAAGCTGCACCACTTCACGCATTTCCTCCACCGTGCCGACGGCTGACGACATGATAATCGGATCCCTGCCGAGCAGCTCCAAGGGGTTAATTTCCATACCGCCTTCGCTGGCCGCCGGCATACCGACGCCGATAAATATTCCGCCCGGACGCATGATCTTCAACCCCAGTTCAAAACCGGAGATTTTCGGCGCAAAAACAACGCTGCCGTAAACCCCGCCGCCCAGTTGTTTCTTGACGAACGGTATGGCTTCTCCGGCATCGACGGCATAGTCGACACCCAGGCTCTTGATGAAATCGATCTTATCCCGGCCGACATCGACGCCCACCACCTTGAAACCGAACGCCTTGGCCACCTGTACGCCATAGTGTCCGAGACCGCCCGCCGCTCCGATGATAGCGACCGGCTTGCCGGGTAGAACGCCAAACCTGAGAAACTTTTTGACGGCACTATAGCTGGTCAAACCGCCGCACGCCAGGGATACTTCATCATTGCTGACGGAATCCGGCAGTTTCACCAATGATTTTGCCCAGAGGGAAATATACTCGGCGTAAGCACCGAGGATTGGCTTTGCCTGCCTGCAAAGTCGGGGCCGGCCGCTCAGACAGTATTCGCAGGCGCCGCACCAGTAACCGCCGCCCGAACCGCCGAGGCCCAGAATGACGCGATCACCGACCTGGACAAATTTCTCCGCTCCGGGGCCCAGTTCCTCGACAATGCCGATGCCCTCGTGCCCTAAGGGGATGGGGAACGGTTGAACAAAACGGGGCCAGTCGCCTTTTACCAGATGCACGTCGGAATGGCAGACCCCTGCTGTCAACAACTTCACAACGGCCTCTTCAAAATTTGCTTTGGGCTTCGGAATATCTCTAATATCAAGTTTACCGCCTTCCAATATCGCTGCTTTCATGCTCGAACTACCTCCTCGCTGGGTTTGACAACAAAATATTTTTCCCATAAGCTCAATTTCGCATCAGGTAACAATGAACCGATATAAAATTCCGAATTCCTGCCGTAACAGCTGTTAATATGATCCTGAACCATGCTCCTTGAACCTCAGTTTTATAACGGCGCCGCCGATTGCAAAATCTCCAGTAAATATCCATCCGGGTCTTTCGCCAAACCAACGACAGCATTTCGCAATTCCGGCACTGGAGTCGCCTCGCGGACAATTTCCAAGCCTTCCCCACGAATTTTTTCAATGCATGCCTTCGGGTCCGTAACATAAAACACCAGTTTCACCGGATTATTCTTATAATTGGGATTGGACCCATCAACATAGTGCATCAGCACAACCGATGCCTTCTGCTCGCCTTCAAAATTTAAAATTATCTCATGCATTTGTGGCAACTTCAATTTCCAAATTTTCTTCAGTCCAAAGACATTCATATAGAAATCCATCGACCGTTTCAGGTCGCTCACACCAATGCCCGTGGCACCCATATAGTTGCTGATTGCTTGTGTCATACTATGGTTCTCCTTTATTGATTCTTGAAATAGAACTTTTGCTTTTCCGGTCTTCGAACCATGCCCCTTGAACCCTGTGTCTATAGCTTCAACTGTTTCCTCAATTCTTCGGGGGTTATCGTTCCGGGAGGCAACTTATCCCGTATCATGTGATTTGCCGTTACCTGTAATAATTGGTTGACAGGCGTTGGTATTCCATACAGACGGCCCAGAAGACAAATTTCCCCATTGAGCCAGTCCGCTTCAACAGTGCCGGTACCACGTATCGCACTTTGCCATGAAGAGCTGCCTCTGGGCCGTCCTTCGGCAACCGGCTTTACCGTGATTAAATGACCGCGCCGGGCACGGAACTCTTCATCTGTGGCAAACTGAATATCCGCGGCCCGATAACACATCACGGCTTCTTTTCTTGCCTCTGTCAGAATCTCTCGTCCATCCGCATCATTCCCACAGATGACCTGAAAGGCATTCCCCAGATTCATGAGTAGTTTTGTATATTTCAAACGCATCGCCGCAGCGTCGGGTTTGGCGCTGAAACCGGCATCGCGAAGATCGGCACAAATCGTTTCGACGGTAGCGTCAATACCTTCGGGATAGCGCCCGGCATCCAGAATTCCCGGTACCGGCAATGAATTCTGCTCCACGACACCCGGTACCATGTGCATGGCCGGCAGCATGACAACCATAGCATAGACATGCTGAAACCGACGCAATGCCATCCGTTCATTGGCCACACCGTTCTGGGTACATACAACCGAAACGGCATCACCCGCGGTGTTCAGGAGTTCTTTAAGAGCCCCTTCCGTGTCCTGGGATTTCATGGCCAAAATGACCGCATCATCATCCCGAAAGCTGATTTGCGCTGGATTGGACACCACACGGATTTTCAGGGTCTCTATACTTTCCGGTGTTTCCAATGTGAGGCCCTTATTCTGAATTGCTTCAAAATGTGCCCCGCGCGCAATGAGAACGGCCTCTTTTCCCGCCTTATACAACCGGGCACCGATCACACCGCCGATGGCACCCGCACCATAAATGATATAGCGCATTGTATGGTCCCCCTTACGCTTTTTTTCAACCACTGAAAACGCCGTCGAACAGAAAGAAGATGTTCAGGCCGCCTCCCGTTCATCGACATTGAAATACCGAAGTTCCAGGTAGTCCGCAACAATCGCCATCACTTCTTCGAGATAGTAGTCGCGCTTAATACCTCGTTCTCCCGACTGATTCATATTTTCCGACACGGTTTCATCTTCCTGGTCTGCCTTGAAGGCCTTCCGCTCTTTAAGGAATTGGGCTTCATTCAGATTAATGGATACCCTGTTTTTTTGCACATGATAACGTTCAATATCCCGAACGATTTTGCGGAATTTTTCGGACATTTTTATGCGTACTTCCGAGCTGCGGCGAAGCTGATCCACCAAATCCTTTTCCACATAATCAAACCTCTTAAAGTGAAGAGGCGGCACTTTGTCATAAGGAATGGCATATTCGAGATCGGATTCACCGATATCGAGATGGGTGGTAATAGACGGCAGTTCAATGTCCGCCAGAACACCGCGCTTTTGGACACTCGCACCGCTGGGTCGGAAAAATTGCTGCGTGGTAATTTTTAGCGATCCCATCTTCTTCGTTGCAGGAAACAGCCGGAACCTCAGACGATCCAGTTCAATCAGGTTCTGGACGGTCCCTTTGCCGTGCGTCGCATGATCTCCAACCACCAGCCCCCGTCCGTAATCCTGAATGGCCCCGGCCAGGATCTCGCTGGCACTGGCGCTGAACTTGCTGATCATCAAAACCAGAGGACCCGACCAGACCATCGTGGAATCCTCATCCTTGTGGGAGTATATGTAGCCTTCCGCATTCTTGACCTGGAGGACAGGACCCTCTTTAATGAACAGGCCGGTCAGATTGATGGCTTCCGAAAGGGCGCCACCGCCGTTTTTCCGCAGGTCCAAAACAACAGCATTCACACCTGTTCGGTTGAATTCCTCGAGAATTCCGCGGACATCGCGGGTCGTACTTTTATAATCCGGCACACCCTTGCCGGCGCTGATCGTATCCATGTAAAAACTCGGAATATCGATGACGCCTATTTTGTAGGTTGATCCCTTTTCCGTTTGACCAAATTCAAAGATCTCTCCCTCGGCATCTCTATCCTTCAGCTCTATTTTCGCTCTTGTGATGTCGATGATCTTTCTTTCCCCCTCAACAGAGAGCACTTCGAGTCGAACAATCGTTCCCTTTTTTCCCCTGATCATCTTGACGACATTATTGAGTTTCATATCAACCACGTCAATGATTTCACCGTCTGCTCCTTCTCCGACACCGACAATCTTTTCCCCGGCCTTTAATCTGCCGTCACGGTCCGCCGCCCCGCCGGAAATAATCTCTTTAACCACCGTATAGCCGTCCACGGAACTCAGCGCGGCACCGATCCCTTCCAATTGAAGGCGCATGGTAATTTCAAAGTTTTCCATCGTCCGCGGCGTCATATAGGTGGAGTGCGGGTCAAAAGCCGTTGTCAGGGCCGTCAGATAAATGCCCAGCAGATCCTCCGTGTCCGTCTGATGCATCTGCTTGACAAAGCTCCGGTAACGCCTGAGCAGTCGCTTCTCCGGTTGCATTGGGTCTTTCGATTCTCCTGCCCGGTCGGCTTTATCGGCTTTCAGCACCAGGATTTCATTCTTAAGCCTTTTCCGCCAGCGCTCACGGGCTTCGGCCGTTGTCTGGGGATAACGAATCCGGTCCTTGTCGATAACCATTTCTTCATCAATGCTGAAATCCTGAGGTTCTTTCAATAGGCTTTCTATGATCCCGACGCTCTCATCGATACGGGACAGATAAACTTTAAAGATCTTATAGGCAAAGTTGACATCGCCCTGTTCAATCAATCGGGCCAGTTTATCCTTCATCCGCTGGAAAGCATCGATATCCGATTGTTTAAAGAAGATTTTTTGCGGGTCGAGGGAACTGATAAAATTATTGAAGCAGCGTTCCGAAATTTCCCGATTCAGGGAATGGCGGGTAAGATGTTCGCTTTTCAGAAGGGATGCAACGCTAATCGCAATTTGTTGTTCCGTATCACCGGGTTCGAGGGATTTCACCTGCGGACTGGACGCGAATAAAGAAAAAACGAGTCCCGCCAACAAGATACCTGTTATGGACAAAAGAAAAATTCGTCTTTTTAAAACTGACATGCTGAAAGCCTCAATATGTTTTTAATTGCGGTTGCGTGAAGAAGAGCATTAATTAAGAAAACCATTTCAAATGTCTGAGCAAGATACAAAGAACAACATAAATATTCAAGGAGAAAGGTTAACAATCTTTTTTTGCAAATTAAATAAAGTTCCGTTATTTTTCCCTGTCGTTATCATTATGCTATGAAAGGACCCGATGACCGGCCACGGATACCGGTCAAAGAATATCGGGAAGCACGCGCTGCTACTTAGCCAAATTTATCTTGATTTTTCAATAATTTTAAACTGGTTCTGTAAAGTTAAAACTGCTATCATCCAAACATAATTTTTTACTCTATTATTTTGTATTGCAGGGGGGGCCCATGAATTATAAACTGATCCTCGTTGTTATTCTTGCCGGTCTTGCCGTACTTTTCATTATTCAAAACGTCGCTATTGTAGAAATCCAATTTCTGCTATGGTCGATCCAAATATCCCGGTCTCTCCTCATCTTTCTGTTGATCGCCATGGGGATCATTATCGGATGGTTCCTCCACAGTTATCTAAAATACCGTAAAGGTAAAACGCTCGACGATTCCATGAGATAAACATGATTGACAATGCAAAGATGAAACGCCAAGAAACCCATTGGGTCACAGTGGGGTGCTTGGCTGTTGCCATGGCCTACCTGGAATCGGCCGTCGTCGTCTATCTGCGCGCCGTTTACGGCATTGAAGACCTGCTGCGGGACATCAGGATGCCCCCGGATCGATTCACCTTCATCGAGCTCGGCCGGGAAGCGAGTACCCTGGTCATGCTGGCCCTGATCGGCTGGATCGCCGGGCGCCGTCCGCAGGACAGGATCGGCTATGCCGTTTTCGCCTTCGGTGTGTGGGACATTTTTTATTACGGATGGCTCTTTGTCATGACCGGTTGGCCCGAAACCCTCCTCGACTGGGACCTGCTGTTTCTGATCCCCCTCCCCTGGTGGGGACCCGTGCTGGCACCCGTGCTCATCGCCCTGCTGCTCGTTGCCGGTGGTGTTCTGGCCGTCTATCGAAAACAGAACGGCCGGCCTTTAAGGTTTCCCCCAAGCGGATGGATTGCAGCGGTTAGCGGCACCCTGCTGGCGCTTTATGTTTTCATGCGGGACGCCCTTCATGCCTTACCGGAAGGGGTGGACGCTGTTACCCAGGTGAAGCCGACCGTCTTCAACTGGCCGCTTTTTTCCCTTGCCCTGGCCGGGATGGCTTTTTTTCTCTTGACAGGTTTAAAAACGCGAACAAAATAGAATGTCAACCGCCGATCCCAACAAACGCACAACCTGGCCGACAAGGTCTTGCGGATGAGGAACACCGGCTTTCGCTTATTAGAAGGAGTATTGTATGTTTCTTATTCGCCGCATATTTGATGATGTTCTACCACTGGATCAACGCGCGCTTGAACAGGTCAAGGCCATTCTTCATTCGCAATTCCAGCTATTGGACCGTCAGAAGATCGACCGTATCCCTGAATTGCTGAGATATCCGCTGAAATACGGTGCCCGTTCCATCGTCTATATCGCCGAAGACCATCGGAACACGGTTCACGGCCTGGCCCTGCTGGACCACGACGCGGGCCTAAACTTCTGTTACCTGGATTATCTGGTCAGCGACCGGCGCCTCGCCGGACGCGGCGTGGGCGGGGCCCTCTATGACCGGATTCGGAGCGAGGCCTTATCGCTGGGCGTCATCGGCATCTTCTTCGAATGCCTGCCGGATGACCCGAATTTGAGCCGCAACCCGGACATCCTGAAGCAAAATCGCGAGCGGTTGAGGTTCTATGAATCCTACGGCGCCCGCCCCATCGCGAACACGGCCTACGAAACGCCGGTTACGCCCGGCGGAGACAATCCGCCCTATCTCGTGTTTGATGACTTGGGACAGGGCGGCCTCCTGCACAGGGACTATGTAAAGCAGGTGATTGCCCTGATTCTCGATCGGAAATACAAGGACATCTGTGGGCCGGATTATGTCAAAATGGTGTTGGACTCCGTTGTCGACGACCCGGTCCGGCTCCGACCGTCCCGCTATGCCGTGCCTCAGGCCGTAGAAAAAAGGCGCGCCGCCGTGGCCGCCAATCTCGCCAAGATTGCCCTGGTGGTAACGGATCAGCATGAAATCCACCACGTTAAATCCCGGGGTTACGTCGAGGCGCCGGTAAGAATCCGGTCCATCCGCAATGTTTTGGACGCCACCGGGATCTTTGATCCCGTTGTGCCGACGACATTCGGCGATTCCTGGATTACGGCCGTGCACAATCCCGAGTATGTGAGATACGTCAAAAAAATCAGCAAGCAGATCGAACCGGAGACCCCTCTGTATCCCTATGTCTTTCCCCTCCGGAACCGGGCCAGGCCGCCGGTTGAATTGCCCATTCGCGCCGGATATTACTGTATGGACACCTTCACACCCATCAGCAGCCACGCCTACAGCGCGGCACGCCGGGCCGTAGACTGCGCGCTCACGGGTGCGAGGGAGCTTCTGTCCGGGCGCCGAACGGCCTACGCGCTGGTCCGGCCGCCGGGACACCATGCCGAGCGGGGGTTTTTCGGCGGTTTCTGCTACTTCAATAACGCCGCCATCGCCGCTCATTACCTCAGCCGGTTTGGAAAGGTCGCCATGCTGGATATCGACTATCATCACGGCAATGGGCAGCAGGACATTTTTTACCAACGGCGCGACGTGCTGACCATTTCGATCCACGGCCATCCGAGCTTCGCCTATCCGTATTTCAGCGGATTTGCCGACGAGCGCGGCGAGGGAAACGGCAGGGGATACAACGTGAACTACCCCCTGCCGGAGACGATCAACGCCGCAGATTACCTGCAAGCGCTGCGGACCGCTTTGGCCCGCATTCGCCATTTCGGCCCCAATTACTTGGTTGTGTGCCTGGGGCTGGACACGGCAAAAGGAGACCCCACCGGCACCTGGAACCTCGAAAGCCGGGATTTCATTGAAATCGGCCGGGAAATCGGCCGGCTGGAAAAGCCCTGCCTCGTCGTTCAGGAGGGAGGCTATAACAACCGGTCCATCGGTAGCAACGCCCGAAGCTTTTTTTCCGGATTGCTTTCCGGTCTGAATCATCAGCGGAACGGACCGACCCATAATCATCCCAAACAAATCGAATTTAAGCCTTTGGCCGTGGTTGAGATACCCCATAATACGTCCAAAGAATAAATGAAAAAAATATGAAATACATCATTGATAATATGAAGCGGACATGCTGGGATCAGGTTCGATCGATTTATCTGCAGGGCATCCGGACCGGCAACTCGACATTCGAAACCCAGGCCCCGGATTGGAAGAAATGGGACGCCAATCACTTGCCCGAACACCGTTTAGTGGCAAGGATTGATGACACCGTTGTCGGATGGACGGCCCTGATTCCTGTTTCCAACCGCCGGGTGTATTCCGGGGTTGCGGAAGTCAGTCTTTACATCGCCGCAGCTTATCGAGGACGGGGGATTGGATCGTCCCTGCTGGAAGCACTGATCCAAAACTCCGAAAAGGCGGGAATCTGGTCCCTGCAGGCCGGTATCTTCCCGGAAAATACGGCCAGTCTTGGGCTTTTCAAGAAAAACGGGTTCCGGGAAATCGGTCGAAGAGAAAAGGTCGGCAAAATGCTGAACGGCGACCATGCCGGAAAGTGGCGGGACGTCACGTTGCTTGAGCGGCGAAGCAGAGTGGCGGGCGTCGATTGACCCGGCTTAGGCAAGTTCTATAGATCTTGAATTTTTTCTCCCCATCATATGAAAAGAATATGGAATTGATCAGGACGTATTGAATGGGCGGGTCCATCCAGTTGGCTTCCTCAGGGCGAATGCAAAAATTTTTATTCAATAAAAAATATTTATTTGATGACTTCCGCTACTTCACTAACGGATTTGCGGCGTCCGGGCCGGGGCTGCTCATCGGGATAACCCACGGGAATAAAGGTAACGATTTCCCATCCCGGAGGGACACGGAGGATTTTCTGTATGGCACCGGCCGCCTGGATCGGCCCTGTCATCCAGGTCGCGCCCAGTCCCATCTGATGCAGGATGAGCAAAAGATAGGCAACCGCCGCCGATGTCGACTGGATTCTGCTGTCCGCCGTTTTTCGCCATTCACGCATTTCCTTCGCCTGGAAATCGACGCTTTCCCTCATTTCCAGCAGACGGTCGGCGATGGACTGGTAACGGGAGGATGCCACGGCAATGGCCGCCGGCGCGCTTCGGAAAAACGTACTGAACTGACTGTAGTTTTTGAAGGTATCCCCAAATTCTCCAGCTTCCGGCCAGGAGGCCATGAGATCAACAGTCGACTGCACGGCATCGGCAATAGCGTTTATGGTATCCCTGGCGATAATGATGTAGAAATGCCAGTTCTGCAGATTACCCCCGCTGGGCGCCCACGTCGCCAACTCAACGGCCTTCAGGAGCATATTTTCCGGCACGGGCTTTTGCTGCCAGCGCCGGATAGATTTTCTGGTCTTGATCAGGTCTTCGAGTTCTTTAAATTCCACAGCATCTTCCTCCTTTTTCTGCTCATGACCTTTTCCGGTCACCATTAACGTCTGCCGAACAGACGGCAACTTTCAACGAAGTATAGGGAGGGGCATTTTTCGTGTCAAGAAAATTTGCCCTTATTTATTCGAAAATTATGATTTGACAACCATGGAACATTTTATTACGCTTTTTTGCCGGGAAAATATTTCTTTTATAGGTGGCATTATGGAAAAACTCAGACTTCCACTTCTGATTTTTATCGTTTTCTTTTTAAGCTGCCCCGTCTGTTCCGCTCAAACACCGTTAAGCAGCTGGATATCCTTGCGGTCCGACGCCACGCATTCCGTCAAGGAACTGATCCGTTCCGAAGTCAATAAACGGGAAGGCTTCTCCACCTACCAGGAAGAAAGGGCAAATCTCACGGCCGTGGAAGAAGAAAAGGACCGTCAGGACAGTGCTTACAAGAAAGCCATCGCCGAAGCGAATAGGGAATTCAAACAGGCGAAGAGGCGGCGTGACGATTTGACGTCTCAATTTCAGGCGGCCTCCATCGAGTATGAGGACCAACTTAAAAATATCAATACCATCAAAGAAGGCATCGGTAATCTGGACAATCAGATCGAGCGATACAGCCAGGATATTAAGACCCAGCAGGCGTCCCTCAAAAAATGGCTGCAGACGGAGAAACAGGGAGAAGCTATTGTGGCCGTCATCTTCACCAGAGGTTTCAGAGACAGCGCCCACGCTTTGGAAAGCGAGGCGGACAAGAAGTCAGGGCCGCTGATCGCCCAATATATGGGAACCTATATCCAGTCCCATTCCAAAGTCATTGATTCCGTCCTATCCAGCGATTTCATCCGCGCCGTTGAAGAAGGAACCGCCAAATGGAATAATGAAGAACCTCTGCGCATCGAATTGGCAAAAGGAAACAAAGGCACAACCTATCTGCGCGTGAAACGTTATGAGTTATTTCCCTTTCAGGCACCCCGGACAGGACGGGTGGCTGCCGACAGCGGTTCTGAAAATATAAAAGCTGCCGTCATAACGTCACCGAAGGACCTCGGCAATTTTCTTGCGGCCAACGGCTATTCCGCGGCCCAATATGATTTGGAACGAATCGAAAACAAAATACGGGAAACACAACAAGCGAACGTCCAGGCCGAAGCAAGCCTGCAGGAGCAGGTAAAATCTTTTCAGGACAGGATTAATTCTTTACAGGATAGAATCGGCGACGCGCAGTCGGAAAAGCAGATGCAGTTGGCGCTCTTAAAAAGGAAGGATGAACCGTTTAAGAAAGCGTCACAGGACAGGGATCATTTACTTAAACAAAAAGAAGAAGCAGAGCGTCTTTTCCAGGAAAGCCAAAAATCGCTCCATGATATCCGGCGCATCCGGGAGACCATCATTATAAAAACCGCCCTGGCCGCGGCGCGGGGTTCTCAGACGCCTGCCGACGCCTCCGCGGAGGCCATTATCGACAAACTGGAAGAGGTGAGAAATGATGCCAAAATGCAGCATTCCACATCCACCACGGAAGTAACTAATTTTCAGGTCACGGCGGAATCTTCCCTGCAGGCCGTTACAGAAGCCCGTATTACGGCGGCCCGGTTGATCTCTTTTATCAATGAAGGGGACAGCGTTCGCGTAAAAATGGCTTTCCGTATCCGGACCGTTCTCAAAGAGGAAGATGAAAAAACCGTGCAGGAGCCGCCACCGACAGAGGCGGCGGAACCGGCCTCCGAGACACCGAAGGACAGAAAACCGCTGATCAGCTATATTCCCGACCTCTTCAAGGCCGATAAAAAAGACGATAAGCCCGCGGATGAGCCTTCCGCCCCGGCAGTAAAGCGAAATCCCAATGCCCTGGCATCCGCTGAAGGGAAAGAAGTCCTGTTCGAACTGATCAAAGCCGGATATTCCGGCAAGGAACTGTCCGTATTTGTCGACCTTACCAATTTGACTCAGGACGAATATCGGGAAATCGCCCTTTACGACGAGAACTACCGGTGGACAAAATCTAAAATGACGGACGCCTCCGGAAGGGAGTATCAGGTCTCTCAGGTCGTGTTTTGGAAGGGAAAACAGAAACAGACCATGTATGAAGCGGGTTACCGCGGGGCTTCTCTGGAAGGACGATCAACCCAGACGGCCCAGTTTGTCTTTAAAAATGTCCCGGCCAATATGCGAGAGATCAATAAATTCACGCTCCACCCCTTTGTCTATTTCCGAAAAGTATTCAGCTGGTCATGGGAGGAATTTAATTTCGCTTTTCAAAATGTCCGCATCGAAAGATAGATTGTTTCGTCATCATGGATATACTTTCCCTTGAACGAGGCCTTTCCTTGGACGGCTGGCATATCGCCGTTCCCTCCCCTGAGTTTTCCAATACTATTAATCTATTGTCTTCAGGCTTCATGGTATTTGAATACCATCATCCGGCACCGCATGCCTGGGAGGCTCTTACACCTTTCGAACAGTCACTCGCGGCGGGATTCCCGGAGCGCAGGAAATACAGTTTTATGGCCTCGCGAATATCTCTGAAACTCCTGTCTTACCGGATAGGATTAATTGACGGCCGGCGTGAAGCGCGAACATTAGAGACAATAGACCCAAAAGACGGGCGGCCTCTGTTGCCCGGTGCGGAAGGCCGTTTTTATCCCTCCGTCTCCCATGATAAACGTTTCAGTATGACTGTGGCCGACAAACGCCCCATCGGTGTGGATATCGAACTCATCTCCCCCCGCTTGATCAAAGGGCGACACATCTTTATGAATCCTGAGGAAACGGCCGTCGCCGACGGATCAGGGCTGGATTTGACGGTGGCAGCGACAATGGTCTGGACAGCCAAAGAGGCTGCTTCCAAAGCGCTCAACCTTCATCTCATCGAGACCTGGCGGGCGGTTCGTCTTATTAAATTAGGCAAAAGAGAAAGTATTTTCGCCTGCGGCAGCAGCGAACTGAGAGCAAACCATGTTTTTGAATGGGACCGGGTGGTGAGTGTGGTTAAAGGTCTTCTTAATTAACCCATTTCACCTCCAGCAGCTTAAGATCAATGAAATATTTGACCGGACCCGATACTTTAAGATGCATTGCCACCGGCAAGCCCCGGTCGAAAGGCGGGAGGGCCAAAGCTTCTTTGGTGATCCGTCCGGCTTGGTTGTAACGTCTGATGCGGACGGCACCAGCCCGCATCATCGACTGTTCTATGACGCCTCCGGCTGCTGCCGACCAGCGGCAGGTCATCAAACCCTGCCGATCCAGACCCGTTTCCATCGGCATACCGGCAGGTTTCAATAGGAGAAATGAAACATCGGCCATAAGCCCCCGGGCAAAAACCGAATCGTCCAGAGGCGGAAAGGCACTGATAATCCGGAAAGCGCCTTTTTTTACCGCCGCCTCGAATATAACCATCCCCTCTGCACTCATGAGGACGGCATGTAGGGTGCTTTTATCCGGCTCACATTTCACCGCACCAATGAAAGCGCTTTTGCCGCTCCGGGCGCTCGATATTTCAATCCGATGGACCGCGCGGAAATCCGTCTCAGGAAATATTGTTGGACAAACCGCTCCAGGGCTTGGCGGCTTTAAAGGTTCATACGTAACAACAGCGGCACAAGACGTCAGGATCGAGACGAGAAAAGCGATCCCCCAAAGCAGGTGAGGTGTTTTTTTCATGGTTCCTCAAAGAGGCTTTCCGGAAAATCCGTGTTTAGCTTTTCATTGATAAAGTCAATTGTAGTCCTGTTATCGCCGCTTTCAAAGATTTCGACCCCCGTAACCAAACCATTGGCATCGGAAAGGGTCAGAACGATAAGGGAAATGAAGTTCTTTACGCCCTCTTTGGGCGTCAGGATGACCAAAGGCTTCGGCCCCGGCTTGACGGTATGCGAAAAAGCGGGATTTTCATCGAAGCGCCCGGAAAACCAGTTGTTGATTTCGTCCATGACGATGCCACGGGCATCGCTTTGGGCCCGATCGAGGACCCATTTGTCCTCCAACCAGCTATAGACCGCTACGCCGTTATCATTCATCAGAGTGAGGCTTTTGATCGGCGTCAGGTACTCCCAGCGGATCGACCGGGGGGCCTTAAAATATAGCCTGCCCTTGGAGGTGATGGGGTTTGCCAGGATCTTCAGGTGTTTTTCCTGAACAAAATCCGCACTTAAACTTTTGATATTTTGCGCCGACTGGCGTAGTGTCTCAAAATCGTCTGCTACTGAAACGCCGACGGAGAATAAAACCCAGAAACAAATGAACAAGGTCATGGTCTTGATAATCCCCATGTTGCCGCGGAAACGCCATGAGGGAAGAAAATAATCTCTCACAAGTGACGGGAAAATAACTTTTTTCAATTTAGAACCTCTTTATTCGTCACTATTTACGATTTATCATTCACGACTTAAGGTTTTTTACCATGAGGTCAATCACAGCATGCCGCCATTCACGGAGAGGACCTGGCCGGTAATGTAAGACGCGGCATCGGAACATAAAAACGCCACCACCCGGGCGATCTCTTCCGGTCTGCCCAGTCTGGCCATGGGAATGAGCTGTTTGATGCGGTCCCGCGGCATATCAGCGGTCATTTCCGTCTCGATGAGGCCCGGTGCTACGACATTCACGCGCACGCCGGCGCGGGCCGTTTCGCCGGCCAAAGCCCGGCTCGCGCCGATCAGGCCGGCCTTTGCCGCGGCATAGTTCGTTTGCCCCCGGTTGCCCACCAGGGCGGAGACGGAGGAAATCGATATGATGGATCCGCGTTTTTTCGCCAGCATGGGCTTCAGCAACGGCTTCGTCACGTTATAAAAGCCCGACAGGGTCGTGTCCACGACCCGGTGCCAGTCCTCAGGCGGCATCAGGCCAAAAAGACCGTCCGCCGCCACACCGGCATTATTGACCAGTACCTCGATAAAGCCCAGGCGTCCGGTCAGGTCTTTCAGACAAGCGGCAACGGTTGGCTGGTCCGTCACATCAAAGGGACACAATTCGCCTCCACCCCCGGCATCCATAATCATGATCAGAGTTTCTTTTGCCGCCGCTTCTTGGGTTCGGTAATTGACCAGGACGTAATAACCCGCTCCGGCCAATTCCAGACAAACGGCCCGCCCGATACCCCGACTGCCGCCCGTCACCAGCGCCGTCTTTTGTTCACTCATCATCCGACACCTCCCTCGTATGCCCGCTGAGGATAGCCTCCCACAATTCTTCATCGGGTTCCAGCACCTGGACGGTGGTCTCACAAAGGATCTCATCGACCATCAGAACTTCACCTTTAAAAATCCCGTAATTGCCGATGAAGGAAACCATTTGAACCCTTGCTGTGAGCTCGGCGTGAAGCGGCAGCTTCTGCGTCTCAAACCGTGCCTCTTTAATGCCGACGAGAAAATCGATTTGCGGTGTTCCCGGCCGTTTTTTTCTTCGGTGGTACAGGGCCGCCACGGACTGGGCAATGATCTCCACGGTCAGAATCACATCCGCGCCGGCGCGGTCACAAAGCGGCCAGTTCTCTTTAACAACGGCTATGGTCACAATACGATCATCCTCGATGTCGGTCACACGATCGATGAGCATCATAGCCGCCCGATGCGGGATCAGAGACTCAATCGCCGGCAGGTTTTTCGAGGTCATTTTGTCCTACCCTTCCCTCCCCGGTTTCAAAGACGCTTTTAACGGCTTCCCGATGGGATTGCGCGGGATTCGCTCAACAAAATGGATCGCTCGGGGAACCTTGAAATCGGACAGACGCTCCCGGCAAAAGGCCAGGATAACATCCCGGTCGGCCTGCCGGTTTTCTTTCAGGACGACATAAGCCGTTACCGCCTGTCCCCGGGTGCGGTCCGGCACACCGACCACCGCCGTCTCTTTAACGGCCGGATGTGCCAACAGGACATCTTCCACGCCACTGGGATAAACGTTAAATCCGCTGGTAATGATGAGATCATCCTTTCTGTCCACCAGATAGAAGAAACCGCTTTCATCCATGTAGGCCAGATCGCCGGTGTACAGCCAACCATCGCGCAACACCTTCGCCGTCAGCGCCTCATTTTCGTAATAGCCCAGCATCATCTGCGGCCCCCGGACGGTTAGCTCTCCGACTTCACCGGGCGGCAATGCTTTTGTTCCCGTCTCGATATCAACAATACGGGCATCCGTGTCGGACAGCGGCAGGCCGATGCTCCCCGGGGGTGCGCCTTTCGGGTAGGGAGCGAACAGGGCGGCGGAAGATGCTTCGGAAAGACCATAGGCCACGTAGATTTTCCGTCCTGTCAGGGCTTCATACTGATCTTGGACTTTTCCGGGCAAGGGCGCTCCGCCGCTGACCGGGACCTGAAGGGACGCAAGCAGTTCCTTCGTTGTTCGGGAAGATACGAGCAGCGCCGTCCAAAGACCCGGCACCGCCGGCAGGGATATGGGCCGGTATTTTTCAATCATGGACATCAGCGGGATCAGATCAAGCCAGTCGAAGCGCGGCACCAGGATCATGCGGTACCCTTTACGCACGGCCAGATTCAGGCAGGCGTTCATGCCGAAAACGTGGAAAAAGGGAATGATGCACAAGACAGCGTCATTACCGGCTTCTTCGGCATTGACCCATTCGACGGTCTGCATAATATTCGCCACGACGCTTTGATGGGCCAACATGGCCGCTTTGGGCCGGCCCGTCGTGCCGCCGGTGAACTGGAGGACGGCCAAATCCTCGGGCAGGCAGGCCCAGTCCGGTTCATGCTCCGGATGGGCCGCCACCAGATCGTTGAAGATCAGGGGACGCGGTACCCCGTCATATTTCATCTTCTGCTCCAAACCAAAAACGGAATGGAGGATGACGATTTCCACGGCGGTATTTTTAAGAACCCGGTATATGTTTTGAATAAATACATCCAGAGAGATGATAACCCGGGCCCGGGACATGTTCAGTGAATCGGCGAGTTCTTCGCCTTGAATGCCGACATTGATATTCACGACGACGGCGCCGATCTTGAGGATGGCATAGTAGGCGATGGCATAGGTGGGCGTGTTCGGCAGGAACAGGGCGCAATGATCTCCTTTTTTCACGCCGAGTGACCGGAGCGCATGGGCCATGCCGTTGACTTTGGCATTGAGCTCCCCATAAGTGATGTCCGTCTCGTTGAATGTGGTCGCAATATATTCGGGATGCTTTTCGGCCGTCTCGAAAAGAAACCGGGGGATCGTAAGGGGCGGATAGTCAAGCTGGGGAGAGATGCGAGGTTCATAGCTTTTCAGCCAGGGCTTTTCAGTCATATCACCTCTTGCGGTTTTTCGTAATATATTCGGCCAGCGTGGTTAAATTGACGAACACTTTTTCACCCAGCTCTTTGTTGTCTATTAAAACCCCGTAATCATTGTCCAGAACGGCGATGAAAAAAAGCAAATCGATGGAGGCCATCCCCAATCCGTTAGCGAAAAATTCTTCGTCGTCTTTAATATCCTCAGGCCGAATATCCGTCAATTCGAGTTCCGTTACCAGCTTTTTTTTCAATTCATCCAAAAGTTCTCTCATGTTAAGATCCTTATCCGCTTCATTCATTGCTCCGCCACCAGCGCTTTCCCCTGGCAGACTTTCGCTCCCCGGCAGGAGACCTCAAAAGCCAGTTCCGCCTCTCTGTCGGGCGGCATGTTTTCAATAGCGATATCCAGCGGTTCATCGGGGAACGTCAGTATTTTGATTCGCACCCGGGAAAAACCCTTTATTTTCAGAGGACGCCCTTTAGCGAGGGAATTCCTTAACAGCGGTTCCACAGCCAGAGCCGTTACCGCCACACAGGGCAGAATACGGATCGAGGGAAAGTGGCCTTGGAACCAAATGGCATCGGCGGAGAATCGGGCTTTAGCCTTAATCTGTCCGTCGGTTTCTTGCAGGTCAAACAGGGGCAAATGGGTTCGCGAAATGACCTCATGAATCGGCTGATCTGTTTTTTTTAACATAGGCGACCACATCACGTACTGTACGGATTTTTTTAAGATCCTTTTCCACGATGGATAAATTAATTTCCGTCTCCATGGTGGCAAACCAGTCCAAAGCGTCAACACTGTCTAATTCCAGATCAGTGAATAGATTGGCATCCAGGTGTATTTTTTCCTCCGGAATTTCGAAATCCTCAACCAGGTATTGGATGATGGCTTGCAGAATTTCTTCGTCGTTTGTATCAACAGACAATATGTTCCCCTCCTCTAAACCTCACATCTTTCAGATTAATAATGAAAAAGGAGTTTGATCTAACACGGTAAATTCTTTTTTGTCAAGCCTTGCCGGCATGAGGATCTTTTTCCCGAATAGCCTGATAATTTGCGATATTTGAGCGATGGGCATGAAAAATCAAGGCAAGACTCAGGAGGGAGCCGGTCACGGCAACGGCATTCCAATGAAAATACCGCATCATTCCAAACCCCATGACGGCGACCATAAAAAACGACCCGATGAATGTTATCCGTACGACAGCGTAAACCAGCACCCAGGTCAGACAGGAGGCGGCGGCAAAGAACGGCGCCATAACCGCCGTGATTCCCAGGTAGGTCGCCACACCTTTGCCCCCCTTAAAACCGTGAAACACGGGATAACGGTTTCCGACCAACAGGGCAAATCCGACCCAGAGACTAAAAGCGTCCTTGAGAAGTTCATCCGCCAGAAGCACGATTAAGGCCGCCCGCCCGATATCCAGAATCAGGATAAAGGAGCCCCACATATAACCGGATTGCCTGACCACATTTGCCGTCCCCGGATTTCCGCTGAAACGGCTCCGCGGGTCAGCCTTGCCCATACACTTAAAAAGTAAAATGGAAAAATTCGCAGAACCGGCCAGATAGGCAAACGGTATAAGCCAAAGAAGGATTTTAACTTTTTCCGCTATCAATACAAGCTCCTATCCGAACCTCATTTCTTTCACCTTGTTCCTTGAACCTTGCTCCTTCTACCTATTTTTTATCCGGGCCGCTATCCTCAAGGCGAATTGATGCATCGTCCAGCGATAAAACAGACGTCCGTATTTGATGCCGTCAACCCCCGCCAGAGCCGCACCCGCAATAAAGACGAGATAAGAAAAAAGATAACTGGCCGGCCCCAGAAGAACGATTTCTTTTACATCAAGATAAACACCCAGAAAAGCAAAAAAAGCCACGGCCGGCCAGCCGATAATGTAACTGAAGGCCACAAGGGACAACCCTACAAAAAACCGGGTTGACGGCCGCTGCTTGATATCAGCCGGTGAGATATCATCGGCAAGGGCCTTTCTGATGAACGACGCTTGTGCCAGCCACAGGGTTATCCGCGCAATAATTCCTGTCGAAAGGCTCTCTTTTTCCACGGCATCATTTCTCTGGTATGGTTCAAGCCCCACAAGATCGTTCAGGGTAGAAAAAGAAAAGCCTTTGCTTTGCAGGGCGGCAATGACATCCCGAACAAGAGCCTCCATATCCTGAGGCGTTCTTCCGGTATCATGCATCAAAACGATGGATCCCTCTCTGGCTTTGCGCGCAATGGTATTGACAACTCTGTCTTTCGGTCTCTTTGTATCGAAAGGCCGCACATCCCAGCCGATGCATGTCAAGTCATTTTTACGCAGGGCCTTTTCGATGTGGGGATTGGTCAAACCGGCGGGAGGCCTGAAAAAAGCGGGGGTTTCCCCGGTGATGCTCTTGATGACGGCCTGGGTTTCCGCCATTTCCCGATTCAGACCCTTAAATGTCAAGAAATTTGTCCACCAAAAATGATGCATGCTGTGGTTGGCAATGGTATGGCCTTCATCAACAATGCGCCGGGCCATCTGCGGATATTGCGCCACTTTTTCGCCGATACAAAAAAAAGCGGCCTTTATATGGTATGATTCAAGGACAGAAAGCACGACCGGTGTCACCTGAAGGTCAGGGCCGTCGTCAAACGTCAGGAATATTTTATTTATCCCGGTTTTACCCCGGCAGACGGCCCTGCAGAAAAATTTCAGGCGCAGAACCGCGACACCCATACTGAATAATGCCAGATAAATAACGAGCAACAAAAGGAGGATAAGTTCCTGCTGGGGAGATGAGAAAAAGATAAAGCTGATTCCTGCCAGGAAAAGAAAGATAATCGATGTCCAATAAAAACGACTCAACGGGGCTTCTTTCTCCTTAATTTATCGATTTTAAGATAGAATATCGCGTATATTTCAATCGTAACTTTATATCATCCACGGGCACATCCTCGCAAAGAGAAAATAGCTGTTGACTTTTCAGCATGATACAACATATAGCTTCAATATTGCTATAGATATTCGTATATTCATGGTTGTTGGTATTCCATTTGAAAAGGAGGCGGATCTTATGTCATATTTTAGACGTTATGCTTTTCTTATGATTTTTTTATTATCCATCTTCATTACAATCCTTGCTTGTGGTGTTTATGGCACCAAAATCGAACTCATGAAATATTCCCCCCATTTGACGGGAGATTTAAGCGACTATCACGGTAAAAAAATCTATCTCATGAATTTCGATAACCAGGCCCAAAACACCAGCGTCTGGTATTACTACAGCCGGGATAAAAAATTCACGTATGGCGGTGATTCACTGATTAACAATTATTTCTGGTACGCTTTTCGAAACGCCATGGTGAACCTGGGCATGGAGGTATCCAAAGTGGACAGACCAGACCCCCATGCGCCGGGGATGTGGATGACGATGAAATCATTCACGGATGAACAATTTGTGGGTCAGGTGAATCTGCAGAAATATGGAAATCCTTTTTTTGTTAAAATATACACCATAACCTCCGAACCATTAGCTCCGGGAGAACAGACACCCGCAAATATGGAAATGCGCGCCTATGATATGACCAATAAATTGGTCGAGGCAATCCTGACCGATCATGAATTCAAGCATGCTTTCTTCAAAGCCGAATCGGAAATGGCTTATGGGAGGTAATGCCTTTGACATCCTCAAGCGATGCTATTTTATCTCGCACCGTTTTTATTATTCCCGTTTATAATCATGCTGGCTCAATCGGCGCCATTATAGAAAAGTTACATGCCTTTCAGCGCCCTGTCTATGTCATCGACGACGGGTCAACGGATAATACAGCAAAAATTTTGGATCAATTAAACGGTGTAAATAACATACGACATCCCTCAAATCAGGGAAAGGGCCGGGCCCTCATGACCGGATTCGCGGCGGCCTCCCTGGTCGCCGACTGGGCGATTACCCTCGATGCCGACGGCCAGCACGATCCTGCTGATGCCCTGAATCTTCTAAAGGCCGTAAAGGATTGCGAAAGATCAATTGTCATAGGTAAACGCACCCATATGCTGCAAAAGGGCGCGCCATGGACCAGCCGTTGGGGCCGTCGGTTTTCCAATTTCTGGGTCTGGACCTGCAGCGGCTTGAAGCTTTCAGACACACAAAGCGGCTTCCGGCTCTATCCCCTGCCGGAGGCCTTGATGATGAATGCGCGCGGCAAGCGATTTCAATTTGAAGTAGAGATACTGGTCCTGGCCGCCTGGACTGGAATCCCCGTCAGAGAAGCGGAAGTATCGACCCAATATCGCTTCATCGGCCATCGTGTGTCCCATTTCCGGCCGGTCATGGACTTCTGGCGAAATACCCTTACCTTTAGCCGACTTTTAGTCCTGAGACTTTTCACATCCAAACGCTTCAGAGCAACCGGAATGAAGTGAACGGCTCTGATCCGGCATCAATCGATAAACCTTGTTTTCCGGCTTTCGCCCGGCCAATGCCTTGATTCCATATATCACCGGAATGACAAGTTGCAGCCAGCAGCGGGAAAATCACATCCTAAAAGACGAAATGACAAAAGGCTGTCGGGATGTTTTACAATAGTTAATGAATATTCAAGTCATTGTAATATCTATAGAATAATGATTTACCGCCCCCTGTTTTATCTATACATTGTCGGGATGTTTTACAAATTTATTAATCAATCCTTCGACTCACGAAGGCCAAACGTTTTCTTACATACCATAATTACTAATGTAATCTGCGTGTTATAAATTGTTTAACATAATCCCGGCGGTTAGCACATTATTTGCAAAGCCTAGTATAAGACATAAAATTAATTTCAGGAGATCGAACAATGAAAAAATATATTGCCCTTTTAGTGACGGTTCTGTGGATTGCTTGCCCGTTGTTGGCAACGGCCGATATTATCGGGGATGTTGACCTCACTATGTCCTATTCGTCTCCAACAGGGGTCATGACTTTTCCCAGTCCCACCGGTACCATTAATGTTTATCTGGATTATGATGTATCGTTGGACGGCGGGCCCGTTGATGAAGCTTTTTGTGTTGAAAACGCAGACGGTACGACAGCGACAAGCCGATATACGCTGCTGACCATTGACTCGGGGCTTTCGAATTTTGGTCTTGATGTTGATAAATTTCTCGCCGCGGCGTGGATTGCCCAGTATTACTATACAAATTATGAAGGAACCCTTTCCGAAGAAACCATGAAGGCTGCCGCGCAAATCGCCGTTTGGGAGGTTATTTTCGATAGCAGTATTAACTTAAGTTCGGGTAATTTTAAAACCAGCGCCTATACAACCCAAGCTTCTTCTATCCTGGCCGCAATGCCGTCTGACCTCTCTAATTACAGCTGCACGGAGTGGGCTCTCGCCGTCAGTCCGACCGTTGAGGCAGGTGAAACCGTAATTACAGAGAAGTTCCAGAATTACCTCGTCCGTTATCATGTTCCCGAACCCGGCATCCTGCTGCTCCTTGGTTTCGGTTTAGCAGGTTTGTCGGGCATGAGAAGAAGGCTTCAGAAGTAAACCCGGGCGGATATTGCGCCAACGATGAAGGCAGGGTCGAAAGCCCTGCCTTTTTTATTCATTTCATCATGGCAGGAAATTTCTGATCACCAGAGACGTGTTCACCCCGCCGAAGGCAAAGTTGTTTATCACGCCAAGGGAAAAGCCCCTGTCCAGCGGTCCTTTCATGATATGGTTGAGCGGAGGGAGTTCCGGATCCGGCTCCGCAAGGTTCAGGGTGTGGGACATAAAACCTTCCCGCCCCATAAGGATGGATGCAATGGCCTCGATGGCGCCGCTGGCTCCCAAAGTGTGGCCTGTATTCCCTTTAAGAGCTGTTACCGGCACCTTCGGCCCGAAAACCCTGTGGGTTGCTATGGCTTCTGCCGTATCTCCGCTGTCGGTGGCCGTTGCGTGGGCGCTCACATGCTCGATATCTTCTGCGTTGACGCCCGCATCTTTTAGGGCCGCCCGCATGCATTCCTCCATACTTTGCGGATCGGAATCCGTCAAATGCATGCCGCTCGAATTCGTCCAGTATCCCAGAATCTCGGCATAGATGTTCGCGCCGCGGTGGCGGGCATGTTCATATTCCTCCAACATCAGACATCCGGCACCTTCGGACACCACCAGACCATCCCTTGCGGCATCAAAAGGACGGGGCGTTTCATGGGGCCGGCCATTATAGGTGCTGGAAGTCGCCATGAGGACGTCGAAGATAGCGGCATGCATAAAATACATTTCTTCCGCGCCGCCGGTCACCATGATCGGGGCTTTTCCGCGGGAAATGGCTTCATAGCCGAATCCGATTCCCTGAGAACCGGACGCGCAGGCCACGCAGGACGCGATAAAGGGGCCGCGGCAATGGAAAAGAGTGGCCAGATTGCCGGCGCAGGTGTGGCTCATGCACTTTAAATAGGCTGAGGAGGGAAGGCCGGCAAGGCTTTGATTCTGAATCATGCGACCCATTTGAACAACCTGTTCGCTGGTGCTGCCCGCCGTCGAGCCGAAGGAAACACCACAGGCGGGAGAGGCAATCTCACCTTTATTGATGCCCGAATCATCAACCGCATCTATTGCCGCCAGAGTCGCCAACGTTGCCACACGCCCCATACTTCGTCGAAAGGTTCTGGAAATGGACGCTTCTTCGCCGGCAATGTCGCAGACGCCGGCAACTTTGGTGCGCATGCGATCGATCTGTTCCCAATCCGGCATATACGGGATGCCGCTCTTACCCGCCTTCAGCGCTTCGGCCACATCCTTCAACGTATTGCCGATGGGTGTTCTCATACCCATTCCCGTTACAACAACCCGCAGCTTGTCTGCCATAAACAACGATCCCGTTACCTTGATCTATTAGCTACCCTCAGCTTCGATTTCTTCATTATCCGCTTCTTTAACGGAATAAAGTGCCGATTCCACCTCTTCCGGTATGCGGAATTCCATTTCCATCTCCGGCATTCTGACGGCAGCGTGTTCGCACCGTCCGGTTGCACATAATCGGCCGTCATCCAACAGTCTGATTTCAAAATCGATGACGAGCTTCACTTTCGCCGTTTTGATTCTGGCCGTACAAGTAAATTCGTCATTAAATTTAAGGGGATAAAGGTATTTAACACTGGTTCGGACGACCGGAAAGACATATTGTTTATCCTGCCGATAGAGAACATCTAAACCGTACTTCATGAACAAAGCCTGACGGGCCAGATCGAAATACTTCAAATAGTTACCGTGCCAGACGATCTGCAGCAGATCCACGTCATAAAACGGAACTCTGATTTGAACGCTTGCACTGCCGTTATTTTCCATAACGTTTGTCTTTCCCCGGGTCCCCGTATCTCGAATATCGCCCCTTGTACATTATCCTACCCTATAAATCAAGGTAACCGACGTAATTATTGAAGTTCACCAACCGGTAATAAGCAAATCCTTTATTGCGTCTCACGTTTTTTAAGCATCGTTTTACCGTATTTCCTGATCCACGGTTGATATTCCGGAATCAAATGACCGCAGCCCTTTAAGCGGAACATCTCAACGGGCGGGGGAACCTTATCTCTGCATTCGTCTGACTTGCGTTCAGTTCCTTTAAATTTGGGAATCGTCATTCCAAATAAAGCATGCATCTTTTCCCTGAAGCTCATGGGAATGACCTCCGTCACCGGATCGTTTTCCCCGATATAAACGGTTCCATATAAACTGTCGGCGGCACAGAGAGCGGGTTTGAGTTTCTCTTCATATCCGGGTTCTACGGATCCGGGTGCCCCCAGGATATGAACTTCTCGCGCCATCAACAGGATGGACATTCCGTTAAAATTCTTGAAAATATCGGCAAACAGGCTGTGCAGATCGGCTTTCAGAAACACAAATACTTTGGTACAAATGTCTCTATTGAATAGGGACACACCGCGGTTGGCACCGATCGCATAGAGAATTTCAACCGGTTTCGGCGCATCCTTGCTACCCGCCAGAATCAGGCTGTAGGGCCGTCCCCACGCGTCTTTTGCGCCCTCACGCAATGCCTTGGCGGCATCCTCGGCCGTCTCACCGATGCCCAAGCCCAGAAAATTCCTGCCGAAAATGCAATTATTGAGCGTTAAGGCATCCTTCCGGTTCAGAAACCGCTCAATGAGTCGTCTATCTTCATTGTCCGGCCAGTGGTTATGGTCTTCGCCGTAATGGTCCATCAGACGTTCCAACGCCTCATAGAATCTCATTACCGGTTCCTGCTCGACCGGGACGACCTCTTTGTTCCACAGAGCCGGCTTTTTTGTCTCGGACGAATCGGCGGCAACAGAAGGTTCGGCCAATGCTTTCTCAGGCATAAACAACACCATAACCGCCATGATCATGACCAAGAAAAAATGGATCATCCGTCTTCGGTCGGATATTCGGTTCTCTAAAAAATCATTCCAAATACAAATAAAAAATCTTTGTATATCAATACGTGGACTCATAAAGATGTCTCTCATCGATCGAAAGGCTTCCAAAGGCCCTTTACCAGACCGGCGTAATACTCATGACGACGCCGCCAACGCCGGCCGAAAAACCGCGCCCCGTTGTGATGATGTATATTTCCTGTGTTTGTTCATCCACCGTACGGCTGACATATAACATCGACCTCGTTGCCGCCTCCCATGCCGTCGCTGTCCTGGTCCCCCCCTTATAGCCGCCACCGAAATCTTTTTCATCAACTGGCCCGATAACCAGGCCGATACCCCACTGTGCAGAACCACCGATCATGGCACCGACGCTCCAGCTTTTCAAAGAGATCGGTACCGCTTTAAGGCCGTCCGCGAAACTGATCAACCCATCACCTTCCATATACTTCAACACAAGTCCTCCTTCACCGGCGGCATAGGCGAAGACGGCACCGACGCCCTTTGAATCAACGATTTCCTGCAGACTCGGATCATTCAGCGCTTGGGCCAATCTGATTTTTAGTTTATAACCCATATCCCGGGTAATCTCCATCCGGTTCACGAGCGACCTCGCTTCGAATTCAACGGCTTCTTTCGTAAATCCGGCGGCAAAGCCATTATGACTCATCCCCGCAAGACCGATAACGAGAAATCCACATAGAATCATTAATCGCTTCATGGGACCATGCTCCGATATTCTTCAGAGGCCTCAGGTGCAAATGCCTCATTTACGATACGTTTTTTAATAAAATGAACGCGTGATCATCAATGGACACTCAACATACTAATATCATGATTTGTTCATAAATATAGCAAAAACTTACCCAATCGTAATCATTAAATCAAAGAGACCTCAACAGGAATTTACTCATAAGCGGCGGTCGTTTGTTCATTGACAATTTATCCAATATCGAAACGTTGCTACCAACAAGAAATGCTTCTTTTTAGAAACGAAACGTGTTAATGAGGCTTTATGGTTTGCAGAATTAATTGGTATGGTAGAATTGATTGAAGAGCTGCATGAACTGAAATATCTGCCCGCCCTGTTTAATATTAATGAGAAGCGCTAAAACTAAAAAGTTACAAATTGCTGAAGGAACCATGCCATGCCGGCAAATAAAGTTTTAAGCACAAAACTGAATGAGAAGTTTGAATCCATTCGGAATCTCCTGGAGATGACATGGTCATTGTCCAATAAACTTTCCGACAGCGAATCCTCAGAAATCCTCCGGGACCGTCTGGCCCATCTCCAATCGGCGGCTCTTTTTGTTATTGTCGGCGAGGTCAAGTCCGGGAAAAGCAGCTTTGTAAATGCCCTCCTGGGTGAAGATGTCTGCGAAGTCGCCCCTGATCCCTGTACGGCGGGCATTCAGGAACTGATCTACGGTGAGGAACTCAAAAAGACGACCTTGGGCGACCAATGGGAACGCATTGAACTGCCGGCACCTGTCCTTCGAGAGATATCGATCGTCGACACCCCCGGGACCAACTCTATTGTCCGCAAACACGAAGCCATCACCGAAAATTACATTCCCAAAAGCGACCTGGTGATCTTTGTCTTTGCCGCCAAGAATCCTCATACCGCAACCGCCTGGGAGTTATTGGATCTTATCCGCCAGGAATGGCATCGGAAAACGATTTTTGTTCTACAGCAGGCCGATACGGCCTCGCAACACGAACTGGCAACCAATCGGGAACGCGTCAGACAATACGCCCGCGAACGGAATATTCAAAACCCCGTCGTCTTTACCGTCTCGGCAAAAAGAGAAATGGAAGGTGCCTCGGACAGCGGCTTTGTGGAGTTTAGGGATTTTCTGCGCAAAGCCGTTGAGGGTGGCGAGGTTTGGAAAATGAAGGTCGAAGGAACACAGGACACTGTTAAAAAGGTGAACAGTAAACTGCTGGCCTCCCTTCATGGGGAAGAAGCATCAATAGCTGTGGATAAGGCTTTTTACCACGAACTGATCAACCAGGTTGAAAGGCGGAGGGAAAAGGCCCATTCCCTGAAAAGGTTGATGGTTGACAACCTCACAGCGACTTACCACCGTCTCTCCTCCATGCTGGAGGAGGATATTGTTCAGGGATTGGGGATCGGAAGTATTCTGCGAAGGTCCCTTCCGCTAATCAGAGAAAACGATTTTCACACCTGGATTCGCGATGTTCAGTCTGAATTTGAAAAAAGGGCGAAAGAAGAAATCGACAGTGAATCGATTCGCGTATCGAAAGATATTTCTGATGAAATGCAGGCCATGTTGGACGATCTGATCAATGCCGTCAGCCGTTATCAGAAGGACGGGCGACAGGTCAGTCTCAACATCACTTCAGGCCGCTCGGACATTCTCAATCAATTGCGGAGCAAGCTTGGTGATTTGCGTGTTTCCGATATTGTGGGTAACAAAGGAATCCAGGGATCTGATCTGGGATCACTTACCCTCGCCGGCGGTGGCATCGCCGCCCTTGGCACCATTATCGCCTTCGCGACCAATATTATGGTCATCGACATCACCGGCGGCGTCATCGCTGCTATAGGCCTTGGCCTTATCACACTCACATTACTATGGAAGCGCTCGGGTATTATGAAAGAATTGCACCTGAAGTTGGCGCAATCCCGCAATGAATTCCATGACCGGCTGGATCAGGAAATCACCCAAATATTCGACAAGCTTTTTATTGAGCTTGAACATCGCCTGAAAGAACCGCTGATGCGCCTTGATGAACAAGCGGCAAAAATCGCCCCCCTCATAGATGAAGCCAGGAATATCGATACAAAATTATCAGCACTTGGCATTTAACCAATCCATTGCCTACCCATGATCGATCTCTGACCGGTTTATCATGAAGCTCTAATCGTCAGCACCCGGTCGGAAAAATATCAATATCATACCCTGAGAAAAAGCCTATCCGGCTTTGACATCCCGTCCATCATCGTGCAAAGAAACGGCCAACCGTTGGGGTAACTCTAATCCTGAACGTGTCCTTCTTTATGTCATATACATAAAAAGATATCATCTATCATAAATTAGTATTGACATTATTTAAAATATATTTCATAGAGTATGACCTAATATTGATATACATTATTTTAGAATATATAAATTTTTATCAGTATACTATTTAATCCTGATTGTTAAATTAATCGCTATAAACAGAATCAGGCAGAAAGGTGATTTCACCCGAAGTCGGTTTTGTTATTCCTTCACTTATTGAAGCCGAAGGCCCTTGTTGACTAATAATTTAAAAAGGAGGATTTCATGAAGAAAAAAACATTGGTTATTTTGGCTGGGTTATTTTTTCTTTTAATCTTTTCCACCAGCGCTCTGAGCGCTGAATTCTGGGCATCGAAAAATTCAACGACCTATCATTATCCCACATGCAGGATCGCAAAAAAGATAAAAGCTGAAAACTTGGTTAAATTTCAGACTCCGGCAGAGGCAAAAAAAGCGGGGTATCAACCCTGTAAGATTTGTAAGCCGCCGCTGCCACAATAAATATAATGGAAAGTTTACGGACTGTTGTCTCAAAGGGCTTTGATGTTCTCGAACATATTTTGAACAAACTGCAAGGATTTTACAAGTGATTCCAACGTTCGCCTTCGGCTCGGTCACAGGGATCACTCATACATAATCAAGATATGCTGACCCCAATATGGCCCTCCCTCCGGAATTTAATTCAGGCGGCAGTCAATAAAGAAGCCCCTTCGGCGCACGGCATTGTCCGAAGGGGCTTTTGATATGTTGAGATCAGAAAAAGGGCCGCTATATGTCAACGCCACCGATGGCGATTAAACGTCCTTCTTTTTCCGCCAGGCCTCCTGGTAGAGACGCCCGATGGAAGTGACCAGAGCCAGGAAGAACAGGCCAACCATAAACGTCGGCGGCGTGTTCAACCACTGATCCAGTTGGTAACCCAGGGACAGGAAAACAAAGGAGGCAACGACGATCACAAATCCCCAGGCACTCAATTTCATGATCGTGCCGTAATTCGTATGGAATTGTCTTTTTTCTTGGGTTGTCATGGCTGAATCCTCCTTTCCTTCTATTTCCGTCTGAATGATCCTTAGCTCACCAACGCTTTGACCGTCTCGATGACCGGCGCGGTGAACAGGGCGATCAGAACCGTGTAGAGCGCGAAGGCCCCGACGACTTCGCCCAGGTACATCTTGTGAAATTTATACTTCAGGGAGATGATGATCAAACCGCCGATGATCAAACAACCCAGCTGGAAGTAGGGGAAATTGCCCGCCCCCGCGGCGGCGTATTCTGCGAAGCTGAACGTTGCGGTCATAAGCACCACAAACCCGGCGACGATGATGGTTGATAATGTCTTTTTCATGATCTTGATCCTCCTTGTTCTTGATGTGCCTTTTTTTCGGCTTTTTACTTTTAGTATTGAAAGGACCGTGCCAGGTTGGCCTCACTCCGGCATTAATTTCATAACCATTCAGTAATACGTCGGAATTTCAATCTGGCTGTTACGGCCTCTCCCTTGTCGGGCCTGGAAAATTAAAAATAATTAAATGAAACGTTCAACGGGTTGAATGAAA
>JAFGLN010000003.1 GCA_016928025.1 Deltaproteobacteria bacterium | reverse complement strand
CGGCCAATCCCTTTTTCTGTTGATATTCCCGTAATGCGCGCATGGTCTGCCTTCCGAGAACGCCGCCGACGGGACCCGGATCGTGACCCTCGTTTTTCAAGGCTTGCTGAATTGCTGGCATAGCGCCATCGGTCAGATTCGTCTCACAAAGAATCCTGCGCCACTCCATCCTGCCCTCGGAAATTTTCTCGGTCTTCTTTACCGTCGGGTACTCTGCCGGGATATCGACTCGCCTCGCCTCGGGTGGGGCCACGAGCTTGCGGACCCTGACAGTGGAGTATTGCGCCGGGATTTCTATGGTTCGGGTTGTGTGCGGAGTCACCATGACCTGTTTTCTTACAGTCTTGTACTCCGGAGGAACCTTCACTTCGACCGTTGTAGCCGGTTTGTCGAGTACGGTTATTTGATGGTTCGATACTTGGCAGGAATTTCCATGAGGCACATGATCTCGCCTGTTGCATTATCGATTTGCTCGACCGGGCGGCGGCCTTTGTTCCACACAGTCTGTGCGGGGCTTTCGAGGACTTCCTCTGTCACAGTTCTATACACTGGCCGCACTTTTTCCAGGCGGGTGGATTGCGGTTTCACGAGAATTGTCTCTTCTTTCCATTCATAGACGGCCGGGATCACTTCCAGGCGCTGCGGTGCTTCCTTTAAGGAAGGCAGCCGCAGAAATTCCCCGCCGGGGAAGAAAGCTTCGTCGGCAACGAGCTCATATCAATGAGATTATTGTCTTCAAAAAGCAGCCCGGCGGGATTTGGGATTGCATTTATTGGATCTGGAGTTATGGGAATTTGGGTGATCCGGCGGTAAAATAAGAGACGATACCATTACCGAACTAAAATCGTGTTAGGTGCAAATTATAGCGGCATTTTTTGCGTGTAAGGCGGCTGTCAGCCGTCCGGGCTGAATTTTGATTTCCTGCAATCAAAAACACCCCCCATAATTCTTCGTCCAAGGGGCATCTGGACACACAAAACTGCATCTTTCCATGGGTGTGCCAAGAATTAATCGCGGTCCGACCCCGATTCAATCAGGGGTGTTCCCGACTCTTTTGTATTCACCGGAGACGGCTATGTCGACAAAGAGCACCGGCCTATGGATGACCTTGAAATTCAGCGGACCGTGATACATACCGGCGGGGATATATAGCGCGGTGGGCCGTGTGATAATGTGCTTCTCCCCGTGGACTTCGTCCTCCCCCAGAGTCATTTCAATCTCCGCGTCGAATAGCCTCTGGTCGTCCGGGCTGGCCGCAAAGAAATGCAGATATTGCGGAAACTCGTGCTGATGAGGCTGGCTGACCATCACAAAAGGGCGGGTTATGAAAATGGAGTCAACGGAGAGATGACCTCCGCCGAAGCCCTTCAGGTGCCGCGTCGATGAGATGTCCCACACCCCGGGGAACTTGGGGCTTTCCTTGAGCACATCCGTGGTGAAAAATTTCCCGAATTTGGTATTGGGCATTGGACTCCTTCTTAGAAAATGGATGAATGGTGCCTAAGATAAATGGCGCCCGGTTATACTGCCCCTCAAGGCTGCGGTATCGCGAAAGCGCATCATGTACAATTTGTTTAATAAATCCAATAGGATGCGAGAATTCATGGACAATGCAACCATGCACCGTTTATTGCTTCGCGTCAGGCATTGGCGGGAAAGCTTTCGGCTTCGAAGGCGGCGCGAGGTTGACGTCATACCCCGCGATATCCGTTTGCGAAGGAGGCTCCTTCACCAGTTTCAGGGCCTTGGCCGGGCAAACCTCCACGCACGCCTGATGCCCGTCGGGACCGCCCTTCATGCCCCAATATGGGGCATCGATGCACAGGTCGCATTTCGTGGATTTTTTCTTGGAGGGATTCCATACGGTCCGGTGAGGCCTTTGAGGACATGAGGTGATGCATCGCTTGCAGCCGATGCATTTCGCCTGGTCGATCCTGCGGACATTGCCGTTGGCGGCGTCCACGTGGCAAGCGCCCGTGGGGCAATTCTGAACGCACAGCGGGGTGACGCACTGCCTGCATACCGACATGACGATGTCGTAAGGATATTTGGTGAACGACGGGGCATCGCGGATGATCTGGATTCTCGACAGGGAAGGATTCCCTTCGCCTTCGTGCGTCATCGAGCAGGCAAACATGCAACTCTGGCAGCCGAGACACAGCCGGCTGTCATAAACGATGTATCCGGCCGAGGGCTCGTAGGAAGCCGTGGCCGCAGGCATCGGCTCCGTCAGGACCGCCGCGGCGGATTCAGGAGTCAATGCCGTCAAGGCGCCGGCCGCGATCGCGGTTCCACTGCCGGCAAGGAAATCGCGTCTTAAAATCGTTTTTTTCTTTTTTCCGCCTGTGCTGGATTCAGCCATTGTGGGGTCTCCTTTGTCCTGATCACCACCATCTCTTGCCTAAGCTTAAACCAAATTCTTCAAGAATCAAATAAGGTTGTATTGGTTTTTATACCCGCGGACATTCATAATTGCGAGCGCGGACCTAATTCGTTTCACGGTTTCACCTGAAAAAGCAAATAATGGAACAGGCGCATGACGAATGGATGGATGGGGTGTCAAGTGCCGGCGCCCTGCTCGCCGACCTCATTGCCGATACTCCACATGACCACGGAAGGGTGATTGCGGTCCCTTCGCAGCAGAGCGCGCAGATCCTGCTCGTGCCAGTCCGGAAAAAGCAGGTGATAGTCCAGGGCGGTTTTAGGGCGCGCCCAGACGTCGAAAGCCTCATCCATCACGAGAAAGCCCATTCTGTCGGCAATATCCAGAAGCTCCGGCGCGGGAGGATTGTGGCTGGTCCGTATGGCGTTGGCGCCCATCTCGGCCAAAATCTCAAACTGCCGCGTCAACGCGCGGTCATTCACCGCGGCGCCCAGCGCGCCCAAATCATGATGATTGCAGACGCCGTTAAGTTTGACGCGCTCGCCGTTCAGGAAAAATCCCGCATCAGGATCAAATTTAAGCGTGCGGACCCCGAAAGTCGTTTCATAGATATCGACGGTTTGGCCGCCCTGCCGCACGGCCGTCACAGCCACATACCGGCGGGGCTTCTGACGAGGACCCGTTCCCCACAACTTCGGATCAGCGATAACACCGCCGGTTTCCATCGAGGCGCCGGAATATCCGGCGAACGCCAAAGCTAAAAGCCACGCCGCCCTGTAACGGGGTCGGACCATGGAAAAAATTTGCCGAAACGGCAGACGGCTCGATTTTTCAAGGCCCAAACGGGCCTTGGACGCATTTTGAGGCACTGTTTTTTGCATGTTATCGCTTTGTCCTTCGCCTCAGGGCCTCATCAAGTCCTTGCGGCCACATCATAATCCCAATTTGCCGGCCAAGGCTTCGCCGTAGACATCCTGCACAGAAACGGCGGGATATAGCAAGCCAGAAGTCAGGATCCAGAAGCTGTGGGCGGCCGGGATTTCTATGGATCGAATCTGGCTACCGACTCCTGGATTCTCCATTTCTGGCGAGAACGATATTCACGGAATACAGCGAATAGCGCGTTCGTACAGGATTCATTACGGATAATAAAAATTGCATTTCTCTCATTGGTATCAGGGATTTATCCGGATTGATCCCCTGTCATGGTTGACGGCCAAAGCGGCGCCAGGTGGTTTCGTCCCACCCTCGCGGCCTGCCGTAGGCGTGGATAATGCTGATTCTGTCCGAGCGCGACAGGGCGCCAGGATTCATGCCCGGCACCCCTTCCGGGACGGGTGTTCCGAGCTTGAAAAAATAGTCCTTCCAGATCGCCATCGGCTCGCCGCCGCTCGACTCTTTGAAGTTCATGGGAGCCGGCCCGAACAGCATATTTCCGTCCGGATCGCGGAAGCACTCCGAGACCAGTTCGGAGCAGTAGAAACGGCCATTGTCCGGCAGGAAAAATGGATCGTACGGGGCGCCGATCAGCCCACGGGCATGCCGGATTGCCGCCGGGATGAGCGATCGATAGCGCTCCTTGAGCCGGCCGACGACGACCCGGGGTCGTCCAGCCTCGTCCCTGGCGCGGGCCAGGAAATCGTTCAGAGAGAGTATCTCCACGGTGTCGTAGGCTTCGATCACTGCCGGCTCGCCGTTGACGTCTGCGGTGGCAATGCCGACGTGGCAAAACCCTGCCCCGTCGACGCCGAAGGTCACCTTCTCAATGGCATCGCAGATTGGAGATCCGTCCAGGTCCTGAAACAGGAGGTCCCCCTCGTCAGGAACAAACTCATGGCTGTTAGGGACGCATCCGGCGAGCGTGATTGCGAAACACAGGACGGCCGGCCTGAGTGGGATCCAGCTTGCTCTTTTCATGCGGCCTCCCTCAACGGG
>JAFGLN010000002.1 GCA_016928025.1 Deltaproteobacteria bacterium | reverse complement strand
TCATCCCCGGTGCGAAGCGGCCTTTGAGGGCTGCTCCGCCAAGATGCCCCAAATGAAGGAGCAGGAACCCGGTCATTTTGTCAGCTGTCATCTTTATGATTGAAAGATGAGACGCCGGCATCAATGGATTCATCGGTGGAGTGGTCCTGCTTTTCCGTCATTCAAAGCCCGTCGCTCGTATTTTTTAAAATCGCTTGTGGTTTCCGCATCACTTCACTTTTTCTTTGGTTTGTCTTCTGCCGGACCCAACGGTTGTTGGGATGAAAGATTCTTCAGCCCGACGGTGTTGATCAGATCGTTGATATTTGTGGTCTTCAGATTCAGCCCGCCTTCGGAGACCGGCAGCAGAATGATCTTCTTGCCCTGAATGGCTTCGGCAATCTGCAGCTTGACCAAGGCCTCCCCGCCGGCGCTGGCCATGGCGTCATTCATTTCCCTGATTCCCTTGGCTTCCGCTATCCCTTCGGCCCTGATGGCTCCCGCGATCATCTTTTGCTTTTCATAATACGCGTCGGCTTCAATCTTCGCTTTCAGGTATTCGCCGTCAATATCGGCGATCATCTTATTCACCTCGCCCCGGGCTTCTTCGAGCTTCCGCTTATACTCTTCTGTGGCGGCATGCTGGGCGGACTTATTTTTTTCAACCTTTTGATCGGCTATTTTTTTATCTTCAATAGCCTGCTGGTAGGCGGGATTAAAACGGTAGTCCTTTGTCAGAACTTTTTCAATAATCACGCCCACGGGATCAAACATCTCCTGGAGGATTGTTTTGGCTTTTTGTGCCTGCGCTTCACGCTTCTCGGCGACGTAGAACTCTTCGGTCTTCAATTCGCCGAAAATATCTCTGGGTTTGCTCCTCGCGATGGTTCTCACGATTTTATCCTTCAGTTCCTGATCATTCCTCGCAACCTGCTGAACAATCATCGGTGCCTTTTGAGGGTTTACCCGATAAGCAATAATGACATCCAGGCTGATATCATTGCCGTCAATCGTTTTAAACAAGAGCTCATCCTTCGTTCTCCTGTCTCCCCTGTCCCGGTGGATGGTCATCTCGAGGTTTTGGAGTTTTGTATCGAAGGTGTGCCAGTCATTGATAAAGGCCAGGAAAAAATAGGTCGATCCCGGCGCATAAATTTTGCTTTCAACGCCTTTTTCGCCCCATAACGCCAGCTTCTTCGTTCTGACGCCCACTTCCGTCTCTCCCGTCGAACGCGGCACGATGCAGCCCTGCAAGGACATGAACGTGATCAAAATAATGGCATAAATGGATAGACGTCTCATCTGGCACCTCCTTTGCTCCGCACGTCAAAAAGTTTCAGGGTGCTGTCCAGGTCCAGGGGATTTACACCCGACGGGCCGTCGCTGGGCAGAATAACGATATCCAATCCTTTGTAGGCGTCCGCCATTTTCAAACCCACCATTCGTTCCGCGCCTTTGCCTCGCAGCGCTTCGTTCTTCAGGCGTATTTTCTCCGCATCCGCCAGCTTGACCAGAAGATTGGCATCGGCCCTTTTCTTTCTCGCATAAAGATCTTTTTCCGCGTTTTTCTTCGTCACGTAGGCATTGCCCTTCTCAAATTCAACCGACACGATCACCTTTCCTTCCTGCTCGATCCTTTTCAGGGTGGCCTCTTCGATGGCGGCCCGCGCTTCTGCCTGATTCTTGAAAACGAGTTGGTCTTTCAACTTCTTTTCTTCAATATTTTTCTGGATTTCTTCGCTGTATTGAAAATAACGGACCAGAACATAATCAACAACGAGTCCTTTTTCTTGAAGCTCTTGATTCAGCTTTTCTCTGGCTGCCAGGGTCTTTTGCACCCGGAGCGGACTGTTGTAGAATTCTTCCGTGGTCAGCTCGCCCAGTGTTTCTTTCAGGACCGGTTCCGCTTTGGGGATGATACCGTTGGTTTCGAAAAGATTTCCCGGGCCGATCTTGGTGAAGACCTTATAGGGGTCCGCGATGTGATACAGGATCGAAACATCCACATCGACAAAAAATCCATCGGATGTTTGAATATGGGCGGCCCTCTCGCGCGTTGAAAATTGCGAGGCCGTCTGCGGGTAGTTGGTCAATTCGAGCACCTGAATATCTCTGGGGAGATAATGCATTCGCTGGAAGACGGGTATGATAAAATGCAATCCCGTTAAATAAGGCTTTTCCTGGATCCCTCTTTTTTTGTCACTCAGGGCGATTTTTACCTGTTTGATGCCGAACTCATTCGGTTCGACATATTTGAGAAAAGCGTTATAAACAACGACAATCACTGCCAGTACCACAATAATCAATGTCACGATTTTGGGTAGGCGTAAATTCAAATTCGGGGCTTTGATGCCTGATTTCAGCTTATCGGCTAAAATGTTAAACCCCTTGCCGTCTTGTGCCATGAGGTACCTCCTTTTTTTGTCAAATTTATTGGTTTATATTTTTAATCTGTCCTCAAACTTAAAGAAATCCATAAAATAAAAAAGTGCAAAGAGCATAACCGGTGCCATCCAGAAAGTCACGATAAAACCGCCCCCCATCCATTTTTCAAAGATGTAGGTCAGATAAACCGCACACCCGACACAGAGGTATAGCAGTTTGTTAACCCGATAAACCGTATTTAAGCCCCGGCCGAACAGCAGGAAATAAATAAACATGGACACGGTGGTTGCCGTTGCGGCACCGAAAAAACCCGCAAAAGGCACCAGATAAAAATTCAACACAACATTCATTAACGTGATAATGATCACCAGATTCTGAAGGGCCGGGACACGGCCTTCTGCTTCATAAATGGATTCTTGTGCCGTAACAGCCGAAAAGAATAAAAGCCCCGGAAAGATAACTCTAAAGATTTGAAAAGACATCAGCTCCTCTTTGCCGATCGTTTGAAAGAAAAAATTCACAACGTCTGAAAAATAGAGGAGAAAATAAAGGCCCAGAACAGCGTGAAGAAAAAACATGATCATGGTTGTTTTATGAAAAACAGCCGCGTTTCGAACCCCGTCGCCCCGGGCCGCGGACGCGCAATACTGCTGACGGAAAATCGGTTTGACGCTCACGGGTATGAGCAGAAAAAAGCGCGCGATGATAGAGGCTTCCGCATAGATGCCCAAATCCCATGAGGAAACAAACAAACCGAGAACCAGAAAATCCATATACAGAAGAACATCCAGCGCATCATCCGTAAAGAGGTATCTGAGAGCGCTTTTTAGCGTATTGCCCAACCTGTTCAAGTCAGCAAATGCCGATCTTGTTTTCGGCAGATCGGCTTGATTCCAGAGTTGTATCATCATGTACAGTTCACTGATGAGAAAACCCGAGACGAGCCAAGAGGCTGGAATTTTCATAATCAATAAAAAATAGATGCTGGCCAGAACAATTAACCGTTTTTGTGTTTTTAGTTTGGCAACACGGTCATGCCGGCCGGTTCCCAGCATGAGGGCAAGCTTCAAGCCGTTGAAATTGCGAAAGGGAATCGTCAGACCGATAATCAGATAAGCGACGATCCTTTCTTCAATCTGCGTATGGGATGCATAATAACCGGACAGAACGAGGAAAATCGCCATACAGGCAAAGCTGACATAGAGAACAGCCTGGAAGGCGTCCGATACAATATCCGCCTGGACCTTTCCGTTTCCCGTGTTGATAGCGATATTTCGCTCAACGAACCGTGAGATGCCCATTTCCGCTAAGTATCCGACAATAAAGAACGTCGACAGCAGATAGGAAAAAATACCCAGCCCCTGCTGTCCCAGGAATCTTTCAACCATGATCAGGGTGATAAGCGTAACCACAAGATCGACCGCGCCTTCGCCGACGGTCAACAGATAGGTGCCGATTTTTGAAAAATCAAACTTCTGTGAAGAAATGAATTTGGTTAAATAATTTCTAATCATTGGCCGGAATGTTGGGTGTTGGAATTTTGTTGTCCATGAGACCCAAGGGGCTTTAAATGCGCTACAGCGTTGGAATCCTTTTCCTCATTAGCGATGGGATGTAAAATTTCGCATAAAATCGCGACAAACCATTCCCATAGCGTTTAAGGTTGCGGTCACTGCTTTTTTCAAGCCTCTCCCTTTGTTTTTTTGTGAGGTATCTGTTTTTATGGATAGAGAGGGCGGACCCTAAGCTGCACTCCTTTTTCTGCAGCCATGGAGTTATCCGAAAGCCATCAATCTTTGGGCAGAAGAATTATCGTGATCCGCCGGTTTTTCGCCCGCCCTTCCGGCGTAGAGTTATCTGCTACCGGCTGATACTTTCCAAAAGCAGTTGCGGAAAGAATTGCCGGATCGATGCCTTGTTCCTGAAGGTATCGGGTGACATTCAGGGCGCGGGCGGCGGACAGTTCCCAGTTGGTCGGGTAAATTTTAGCCAAGCGACTCGCAATCGGAACGTTGTCTGTGTGGCCTTCAATGCGGATAATTTTATCGGTTACATTTTTCAAAATGTCCACAACCCTTTTGAGGACGGCCAAACCCTCTTTTTTCACGGTCGCTTCAGCCGATGCGAAAAGGATCTTATCCACCACGTCCATGGTCAGTTTGCCCTTGAGTTCGGTAATGGTAACCTCGCCCTGGGCAATTTCCGCTTTCATTTCCCTGATCAGTTCCTCATACGTATGGCTGGCCGATTGCATTTCCTGAGATTTCTTTATTAAATCGGTCATCTGTTTTTTAAGGTGGGTGTTTCCCGCTTCGAGTTCGGCAACCTCTGCTCGGAGATGGGAATTATTGGCTTCGAGTTCATTAACCTCTTTCTTTAGGAGGGCGTTATGCGCATCGAGTTTGCCGATGGTCTTGAGATTCTCCTCGATCTTTTTAGATAAATCGTCTGTTTTGGTCTGAAGAATGCTGTCCAGTTCGTCCCGCTGGCCGGTGACGGCGGCCAGTTGCTTTTTGACGGCGTTATTTTCTGTTGTGAGCGAAGCCACCTCATCGGCCAGGGTGTTTGCTTCCCCGACTTTTTCCAGATAGGTGCTTTTCGCCACCAGACAGCCGTTACACAAAAGCGCCGTCATTAAAAGAATGGTTGAAAGACAGAGCCCTCTTTTCATAAATAACACCGGATGATTTGATTAAAGAATTTCTCTTTTAAGGAAGTATAGGGAGATGAAATTAGCGTGTCAAGAGGATTTTGTCAGTCATAGCCGATGCCGCACTCTTCAAACTTCCTTGATTATACGGTATGCTTGTGGCAGACTCCTCATCGCTGGTTCCATGGGTTGTCTTTTCCTCCGGTTGTCGTGAACCCTGTAGATACCTCTTCGTCTCTGAGACAAAATATGATACGTTAACCCATGTTGATGCAGCGTTTGCTTCATGATGACAGCATTAAAATCATCGCGAATGAAAATGAGGGGAAACAATATATGTCGGACATCAGAAATAATATAAAACAAACCGGTTTCGTAGCCGAGAGGCCCATTTTTCCCAAAAGAGCGATAATTACGGGCGGCATGCCTTATGGAAATAAAGATCTTCATCTCGGTCATATCGGCGGCGTTTTTATCCATGCGGATATCTTTGCCCGCTTTTTAAGGGATCGGATTGGGAAAGAGAATGTGATTTTTGTTTCGGGGACAGACTGCTATGGATCGCCGATTGTGGAATATTTTCGACAAATGAAAGAAAAGAATCAGTTTGAAGGCGATCTGAATGAGTTTGTTCATCAGAATCATCTTAATCAGAAGGAAACCCTCGATGCATACCATGTTGATCTGAATTTGTTTGCCGCATCGAGTTTCGGCCGGTCGGCACAGATCCATCAAAACCTGTGTGCCGATTTTTTCCATACCCTGTATCGAAACGGCCATCTCGAAAAGCTGGCAACGGTCCAGTATTTTGATCCGGATCTCAAGGTCTTCCTCAACGGCAGGCAGGTGGAAGGGCAGTGCCCCATAGACGGCTGTCAATCGGAAAAGGCTTATGCGGATGAATGTTCACTGGGGCATCAATATGATCCAGCGGACCTGATCAATCCCCAAAGTACGCTTTCAGGCAAAACCCCGGAAAAGAGGACCATCGAAAACTGGTATCTGAAACTTCCCGCTTTTGGCGATGCGTTGGTGGAATGGGTGAATGACCTGGAGAAAAATACGGCCTGCCGGCTTTTTGCACTGAGTAGCATCAGAGAATTTTTTGAAAAACCGGCCATCTTCGTCAAAAAGGACCAGGTGGAATTTTTAGATACCTTGAAATCTTCGTTACCGCCGTATACGTTGGAAGAGACGAAAAGTGATTCCGTCAAATTGGTGTTTCAGAATCTGGATGATCGGGAGTCGGCCAGGGCACAATTTGCAGAAAACAATATCCGGTACAGAACAGGCAAAACGCTTGTGCCGTTTCGCCTGACGGGTAATATTGACTGGGGTCTTCCCGCCCCAACGGTTGAGGGACTCGATAATTTGACATTTTGGGTCTGGCCGGAATCCCTGATCGCGCCGATCTCATTTTCCGAGACCTACCTCGAAAGCATGGGAAAACCCGGCGATGAATGGAAAAAGTGGTGGTGTTCCAAGGACGTCAGGGTTTACCAGTTCATTGGTGAGGATAATGTGTATTTCTATGGACCGGCTCAAACGGCCATCTTTTATGGAACGCAGGGGAGTCAATACCGGATTGATCCTCCCGAGGGAGACCTGCAGGTCACAAACCTCATCGTTAATCATCATGTCCTTTTCCTGGATAAAAAGGCAAGCAGCAGCGGCAAGATAAAACCGCCCATGGCGAAGGATCTTTTGGATTATTATACGGCGGAACAACTCCGGACGCACTTTTTCAGTCTTGGGCTTGGGAACCAGAGCGTCGGATTTAAACCCAAGCCGTTGAATCCCAAGGCCCATGAAAAGGACGCCGATCCGGTCCTCAAAGAGGGGAATCTTCTGTGCAATGTGTTTAACCGTGCAGTCCGGTCATGCTTTTACACGGTCCAGAAATATTTTGATGGAAAACTGCCCGCAGGCTCGATAGACGGGGAAATCATTGATGAGGCCGACCGGACCATCTTAAGATTTGAACGGGCCATGTATCAGAACGAATTTCATGCCGCCATGGCGGTTCTGGATGCCTATATCAGGAGCATCACAAAATACTGGGCGGCCCATACCGGTAAACAAGCCCTGGGTGAAGCTAATGAAGGATTGAAGCAGACCTTGATCAATACGTTCCACATGGTAAAAACAGCCGCGGTGCTTCTTCATCCGATTGCACCCAAGGGTACGGAAATGGTTTTGGAGTATTTGAATATCGGTGAGGAATTGTTCAATTGGGACAGGGTTTTCGATACGTTAAACGATTTCATCATTAGCCCTCAGGAACATACCTTCAAGTTCCTGGAACCGAGAGTGGATTTTTTTAAGCAGCATCCCTTCCATTTTAAATCGTCTTGATACGCTGATTTTTTCCTCAGATGTCCTTTCGAGGAAGCGGAGCGACCGAGAAATCGTGAAAATGACCGCCGACAGGCCGGTCTTTCGTCGGCGAAGAAGCCTTATCTCACCCGGGGTTTTTCCCGTGATTGTCAGTGTCCAGTCTCCTTTACCGTGCAAACCGCATAGACTGCAATGCCCTCGAGGCGACCCACGAATCCCATGCCTTCATTGGTCTTTGCTTTCACATTGACGCGGTCCGCAGGGATATTTAAATTATCGGCAATATTTGATTCCATCTCTTGAATGTATCCTGCCAGTTTCGGCTTTTCCAAAACGACGGTCGTGTCGACGTTATGGACTTTATATCCCTTCTCATCCGAGACGACTTTAATGCGGCGAAGCAGTTCGAGGCTGCTGATGTCTTTATAGGCGGGATCCGTGTCGGGGAAATGTCTGCCGATGTCCCCGGCGCCGACGGCGCCGAGGATGGCGTCGCCGATGGCGTGAAGAAGCGCATCCGCATCCGAATGGCCCGCGAGCCCTTTATCACAGGGAATTTCTACGCCGCCTAATATCAGACGCCTGCCCGCAACCAGCCTGTGGGAATCATATCCGAAGCCTGTTCTCATGGAAGCCAACACACCTGTTCGTATGATAAAATCGTGCCCTGTTTTATGATCTTTTAAGCAGCCTAGTGGCCATTACTAAATCTTCTTTTGTCGTTATTTTGATATTCTCATAGGCGCCCGGAAGCATCCGGACCCTTATCCCCAATCGTTCCACAAGCTGGGCGTCATCGGTGCCGTAGAATCCATCCCGGTAAGCCGCTTCATAGGCCCGTTTTATGACGGCAGTCTGAAACGCCTGCGGGGTCTGGGTCAACCATAACCCTTCACGGGCGATTGTTTGGTCGATGACGCCGTCCGGTGTTACTTTTTTTACCGTATCCCGGATGGGGATGCCGATGGAAACCGCTTCATATCGGGCGGCCCCGTCGATTGCCGACTTGATGGTTTCTTCCGAAACAAAACAGCGTACGGCGTCATGGATGACCACGATATCATAGTCCGATCCGACGGTATCCAGACCGTTTTTGACGGAATCCTGTCTTTCTTTGCCGCCGGGAAGAATGGTCCGCACCTTCGAAAGGCCGTATCGGCCCTCTATCATCTCTTTTACGGAGGGTATATCGCCGGCCGGGACAACGAGGATGATATCATCGACTAAATGTGTTACCTGAAAAATCTTTAGTGTATGAACAAGGATGGGCGTTCCGTCCAGTAACAGATACTGTTTGGCTTGATCGGTTTCCATCCGTCTGCCGGAGCCGCCTGCCGGTATGATCGCCGCCGTTTTCATGTCGCTGATCCGAAAAACGCAAAAAGCCCGAAACGAAAACGCTCCGGGCTTTTTGCTTCTATTGCTTTGAATTAGAGGTTTTCTTTTCCACCGCTGCGGTTTTTAATTCGGAAAAGATCATCCGACCGGCCGCCGTCTGCAAAACACTGGTCACCAACACATCAACCGTCGCACCGAGATGCTTCTGGGCGTTATCCACGATAATCATGGTTCCGTCATCGAGGTAGGCCACCCCCTGTCCCGGCTCCTTGCCTTCTTTGGTGATTTTTACATTCATCAGTTCACCGGGCAATACGACCGGCTTTAAGGCATTGGCCAGTTCGTTGACGTTCAGTATTTTAATGCCCTGTAATTCAGCCACTTTGTTTAAGTTGAAGTCATTGGTCATGATTTTCCCGTTCGTTTTTTTGGCCAGGGCGACGAGTTTTGCATCAACGCCCTTGCTTTTGGGGAAATCCTGCTCGACGATTTCGATCTCTATGCCCTGTATGCCCTGCATGCGATTTAAAATATCGAGCCCTCTCCGGCCCCGGGACCGCTTCATGGAATCGGACGAATCAGCGATATACTGCAATTCGTCCAATACGAATCTCGGGACGATTAAGGACCCTTCAAGAAATCCCGTATCGCAGATGTCGGCGATCCTTCCGTCAATGATCACGCTCGTATCAAGTATTCTGTAATCGCTTTGTTCTTTGTTTGAACCCAGCCCAAAGATATTAAACTCTTCTATTTTCTTTGACCCAATGACCAGGCCGAGATAACCCATAATGATAATTAAAAGGAAATATATCCATAGTACGGCCTGCTGTCTTTCCACGATATCGCCGACATAACGCAGCCCGTAGCCGAGAAAAAAGGATATAATAAGACCCACAATGATTCCGATAACGCCACCGATAATAACTCTGAGGGACGCTTTTCTGATGGCCTGTTCAATCTTTATAACAAATAAAGCTATTACAAAACCAAGCAATAAACCCAAAAGGGATATGGGAAAACCACGATAGTAATAAACTATAAAAAAACCGCTAATAGAACATGCGAGGGCCAAAATTGATCTTGTAATCAAATCTCTTCACCTCCTTTCCGTGTAAAGTTCAACAAACAATGCAGATTGCTTTTGTAGTGGTACGGTTATGTGGATTAGAACGGCAAAAAGTTCTTAAAAAGTCCACTCACACTTCTTTTTGGAAAAGTTGATAGGTATCAATTTTCCGGAAGTTTTGAGCTTTTTGAAGATCTTTGGGGAAATATAAATACTCTGTTTTATATTACTGAACAGTAAAAATCGTCTTGAGATCCTGCTCTATTTTAGTTTCCTCGGAATTGCTGGCAATGGATATTTCCTTGATCAGTAGATTTTTTGCCGTATCCATCATTTTTCTTTCACCAAAAGAGAGATTCTTATCGCTTTTGAGGATAAAAAGATCTCTTAAAACTCTGGCAATCTCATACACGGATCCGGTCTTGATCTTATCCAGATATTCCCGATAACGTTTGTTCCAAGTTTGTTTGTCGATGGTAATGTCTTTATTTTTCAAGATTTCATATATCTTGGGGATTTCATCTTCCGTAATGAGTTCCCGAAGCCCGACGGAATCGGCTCCATTGATGGGGATCATAATTTTCACACCATTGCCCATGATTTTCATGATATAGAACGGTTGATTTTTCCCCATCACTTCCCTGTTTTCTATTGCCTCTATAATACCCACACCTTGGGCGGGATATACGGCTAAATCGCCAACCTTAAACATGCCCCACTCCTGACTTTTTTATTTAATTCGGTAAGTTATCATATTTATTCCGATTCGTCAATATGAATTAATCAACAGATGTAAAGGACCCATTCAATCGAGGGGCCTGTTTAAAAGAATGCTTGGCAAAATCAGGGAAGAAAAAATAAAGGATTGCGCGCCTTATTGTTTTTTCGGATTTCAAAGTTCAGGTACGCTTCGTGATCTTTTTCGAGCCTTCCGACAAGAGCAATCATGTCCCCTTTTTTCACGCTGTCCTCGACATTGACGATTCGGTTGTACAAATGTGTGTAAACCGTTGCAAAATTATCTTTATGCTTGATGATGATCGTTTCCCCGTAACCCCTTACGGAAGATGAAAATATCACCGTGCCCGCCGCCGAGGCGACGACCTTTGAGCCTTCTTTTGCGGCGATCTTGATCCCGTTTAGATACATGCCGTTTGACTGGATGCCGAATCGGCTCACGACTATTCCCTTTAAGGGCCATATAAATCTTTTTTTGTCAAACTCAATGCCCGAACTGATCGTTCCTTCAATGGCCTGAACCGGCGGCTCCGCCTTCTTCTCCGGTTTTTGGGGCGGAGTAATTGAGGCCAGTCGGGTGGGCGACTTTGTTTCCTGGTCCCCTTTTAAAGAAGTTGCCTCCTTTTCTTTTGTCGTATCTTCTTCAATGATGGCCGATCCGTAGGGCTTGATGCCCTCTGTCATCCGCTCCGATTTTTTAATTGTTGCGACAGAGGATTCCCGGTCTGTACCGGGCTTTGCTTCGGTCCCATAGGCCTGATAGGCGGTTTGACCTTCATGGCCCGTTCCGGCGGACTCTTCCTCTGATTGGGCCGAAGAAATGATATGATCAATAACTTCATTCGCATTAGGGATAAAAATGATCGTATCGGCCTGAACGATGTCGGGATCAACAATATTGTTGGCCTCCGCCAGCTCCTGTAAGCTGACATTATAGGCTCTGGCGATTTGATACAGGTTTTCTCCGCTCTTGACGCGATGGTAAACACCTTTGCCCTGGACATGCTTGTCATGGGGCATCGAACAGGCGGACAGCAAAAAGAATGGGAGGATAAAAATAATGAACTTGATACACCCTCTGCGCTTTAAATCGAAAAGTTGATTCATGATAACAATGAGTTAAATGATTTGCGCGTTAGTTTTTCCAGCCATGCTCACCAATCAGATCCACAAACCGGCAGCCACCCAAGTCCGTCATTTTAACATCGTCGACAGCTTCGGACTGGCGGACGAGTTTGATTAAATCCTGTGAAATTCGACCGCCGACGGGACATATGAGCCTGCCACCGATATTCAGCTGTTCCACCAAGATTTTCGGGACATGGGGAGCGCCCGCGGTCACGATAACGGCATCGAAAGGCGATTCTTCTTTCCAGCCATAGGTGCCGTCTCCCACCCGAATCGCGACGTTATAATAATTCAGGGAATCAAGCACTTTTCTGGCTGACGCGGCAAGTGTCGCCATCCGCTCGATAGAAAAAACCTGATCCGCCAGCTCTGCCAGAATGGCCGTCTGATAGCCTGAGCCCGTTCCGATTTCCAGGACTTTTTCTCTGCCTTTCAATTCCATGGCCTCGGTCATGAGGGCCACAATGTAAGGTTGGGAGATGGTTTGTCCGCCCCCGATCGGTAAGGGATTGTCGTTATAAGCCTGATCCGCCAATCCATTGTCGACAAAAAGATGCCTCGGTATCATCTCCATGGCTTTCAGGACGCGCGGGTCCTTCACGCCCCTGGATCTTATCTGAGAATCCACCATCCTCAATCTTGGTTTTTGATATCTGTCCATCCTCATTCCCGGAGATGTTTCTTTTTCGGAGGAAGGGGGTACATCTTTTCCGCCCATCCATGTCTTCTTAAACCCAAGGCTTCCCGGGTCACGATCAGATAGTAATACCTCAATTTGGCATATTCTCTTGTTCGGTTGTACTGACTGATCTGCTCGTTGATTTCAGCAAAGACCTGTTCCTTCATGGAATTCAGTTTCCGGCTGTTACTCCTCTGCAGCTTCGTTTGATCGGTTAAGGTATGGAGGTGCTCCAGTAACTCTTCGATAAGTGTTTCTTTGACCTTAAGTTTTTCCAGGGCTTTCTGCACACTTTCGCCGCTGCGACCGAGAACAACCGCCCGCTCCTTAAAAAATTCCTCCCGCAGAATGTCTTCCGGGGTTTTTTCCAAATTGACCATGGGGGTTGCACCATCTCTTGAAAACTGCTGTATAAGCGGATATAAAGTATCAATTAACAGATTCATTTTCAAGTGAATATTGGTCCTGGCCCGAAAGCATGTATGAAAGTTTCCCTTTACAGTTTGCCAATATTTAGTTAAAAAAATTTCCGGCCATCTTCCGGGGAACAAAAGCGTTTTGTATCCGTGAATTTTGTTTGATGGATGGTCGGAATGGGAGAAAAGATGAGTTCGAACAAACATCATGAGATGTCTGAAAAAGTTAGAAGCGGCTATAAAGAGGGGGATGAGGATGAAACGCTGTATCCCCTCGTGTTGGTTAACGGCGACAGCAAACCCATCGGCAGGTTCCAACGCGGAGATGCCGTCATTTTTTATAACGTTCGGGGTGAACGGGAAATCGAACTGACCCGAAGTCTGACGGAAAAGGGGTTTGCTGAATTCCCCGTTGAAAAAGGTCTGGATCTGCATTTTGCTACGATGATCGAATACCAAAAGGGGCTCAATGTCCGTGTTGCCTTCCCGCCGGATGACGTGATCGAAGGGACCCTCAGTGAGACGATTGCTAGGCACCGTTTATGGCAGGTTAAAATAACGGAGGCGGAAAAAGCGGTTCATGTCGGTTACTTCATGAACGGTAAGCGGGATGAGCCGTTCCCGGGTGAGGAGCGCATCATCATTCCCAGCCGCAAGGACGTTAAGCTTTTCGATGAAGCCCCGGAAATGTCTATTGAAGACGTGGCGGCGGCAACGATAAAAAAAATTCGCGATCCCGACGTGCATTTCATTTGCACCAATTTTCCCAATGTCGATGTCGTCGGCCACATTGAGAATGAACAGGCCGTCGTCCGGGCCATCGAAGCGGTGGATTACTATACCGGCCGGGTCATCGATGAAGCCGTCAAAAACGGCGTGACGGCCATTATCTGTGCCGATCACGGGACGGTTGAAAAATGGCTCTTTCCCGACGGGGCCGTCAATACGGGTCACACGGACAGCCCGGTCCCTTTTGTTCTGATTGGTGACCACGGGGACGTCAAGCTTCGCAAGAGCGGTGAATTGACCGATATCGCCCCGACGATTCTCCAGTTGATGGATATCCCGAAACCGGAGATCATGACGGGGACGTCGTTGATAAAAAAATCGTCCTGGCATAAAATTAAGCAGAAAAAGCGGGTCCTGCTACTCATTCTGGATGGTTGGGGGGTAAACGGCCGTGATATCGGGAATCTCATCGCATTATCCCGGACCCCGAACATGGACCGGCTTTGTGACGTATATCCCTATACGACGCTCGAAGCCTCGGGAGAAGCCGTCGGTCTTTTTCCGACGACTGTCGGCAATTCCGAAGCGGGTCACCTGCATATCGGCGCCGGCAGGAAAATTTTTGCGGACATGGTCCTGATCAACCATGCCATAGAAGACGGATATTTTTTCCATAACGAGGCTTTTTCCGATGTGATGAAGGCGGCTAAAAAAAACCGACGTTCCCTCCATCTCATGGGGATTGTATCTTTTTTCAGTTCCCACGGATCGATCAGGACTCTTTTCGCCCTGATGGAAATGGCCAAGCGGGAGGATATGGAGAAGGTCTTTATTCATGCCATGCTGGGACGGCGGGGGGAAATGCCGGAAAGTGGGGCCAACTACATCCGGAAGATAGAGGAGAAAGCGGCCGAACTCAAATTGGGGAAGGTGGCTTCCGTCATCGGCAGATATTGGTCCATGGACCGGGAATATAATTGGGACAGGATTGAAAAGACATACCGTATGTTGGTCATGGGGGAAGGAATTCCCGTACCGGAAAGGAGTTGAGCCATGGAGATTACAGTAAACAAGGCCGTTATAACCCTTGTTCAGGGTGACATTACCAGAGAAGCCACGGATGCCGTCGTCAATGCCGCCAATGCGAGGCTTGCCGGCGGTGGCGGTGTCGACGGCGCTATTCACCGCGCCGGCGGGCCGGCCATCTTGGAAGAGTGCCGAAAGATTGGAGGCTGTCCGACGGGGCAGGCCGTCATTACGACGGGGGGCAATCTCAAGGCAAAATATGTCATTCATACGGTCGGGCCGATTTACCGCGATGGGTCGAAAGGTGAAGCGGATCTTCTAAAAAGCGCCTATTTATCGAGCCTCAGGCTGGCATCGGAAAAAGGATTGAAAAGTTTGGCCTTCCCGTCAATCAGTACGGGCGCTTATGGTTATCCTCTAAGGGAGGCGGCGCAGGTCGCCCTGGAAACGGCGATCGACTATGTTAAGGATCATGACGATATCGAGCAGGTAAAATTTGTTCTTTTCGATGAGAGATCTTTCAATGTCTTTTGTGACGAACTAAAACAGCTGATCGGGTAGATCGGGAGGTTATTTTATGAGGATGAAGGAAATTAAATGGCTGGTCTTGTTGCTCATTCTGGCGATGGTTATGACATCCTGCGGTTATAAGTCCTACAAAAAGGGTGCCGCCATAAGCGAAGGCAAGGTTGAAGATTTCATTGTCGACGGTAAAACCACCAAACAGGACGTTCTGCTGGAATTCGGCGTTCCGACCAGCATCCTGGACGAGGAAAAGGTGTTTTTCTATACTTGGACGAAGGGAAGCAAGACCCGGGTCGGTTTATACGGAGGAAAGAAGTCCTACACCAGGAATCTGGTGATTCTTTTCGATGATCAGGGCATTGTAAAAAGCCACCGGATCACGACAACGGAAGCCGAGTCTCAAAAAAGTCTGAATGAAGGAGATGATGAACGCGGGAAATAGCAGGTCGTGAGGGAGTGGAGATCGTCACTCATCAACAGGGTGAGTGACGATGGGTCCCTATCACTTCTCCGTTTTTTCCGTTACATCCCTTTTAATAAGTTCAATGGTTTCTCTCAGAACGGGAAATACATTTTCCCGAAAATCGCCGGCGACGGCGATCAGCATAACGTCATCCCCAACCTTGTGAGGGCCTTCTTTGACATCAGCCAAAATTTCAATAATTCCCGGGCGCTTTTTCATTTCATCCAGAATTTCCGCCAATCGTTGCCTGTTTACTTTAACGAAAAGTTCGCTGACGGGCCTTCCGTCCCTTGAAGTGCCCCTCGCGATGCCATTGTGGCATAGAATCATTCCTGCCTGATGATATGACGGATGGTCCTTTATTTTGTTGACTAAATCCTGTAAATTCATACCTTCACCTTGGTCTGCATTGCATTATTAAAGGAAGAACTTCACCTTTCATGTTTTATTTCTTCTTATGGCATAATTATTTGTTTTGGCATATCTCATTTTATGATATTCAGGCAAATTGGAAATTGCATAAAAAGATAGCGTTTAGTTCCGCTCTAACGACGGACAGGATGAAAGTATTTTATATTATTGATAAATAGCGGCTGTTGTGATATCTGCTTTCACATTCCCATAAAAAAAGTATGAAAAGTACTAAAATCTTTTTTTAGGGGGTAATTTTTTGTTGATTGACTTGACATAAACCAATTGATGCTTAATATAGGCCAAAATTATTGAACATCCCCGAAAATCATGAAATCCTCTTAACTTAAAAAACAATATAATTGGAGAAAGGAGAAGTTGAAGCATGAAGATTAGACCATTGCAGGACAGAGTCATCGTGAGAAGGGTGGAAGAAGAAGAAAAAACCAAAGGCGGTATCATCATACCCGATACGGCCAAGGAAAAACCCATTGAAGGTGAAGTGATTGCTGTGGGCAAGGGAAAAACCGCGGATGACGGAAAACTGATTAAGCCGGACGTCAAGGCCGGTGACAGAGTCCTCTTCAGCAAGTACGCCGGGACGGAAGTCAAAATTGACGGCGTGGAGCACCTGATTATGCGCGAGGACGACATTCTGGGCATTATCGAAAAGAAATAAATATAACAAGGAGGAAAAGTTAAATGGCTAAGATACTTCAGTATGATGAAGAAGCGAGAAAGTCGATTCTCAATGGTGTCAATATATTGGCTGATGCGGTAAAGGTCACCCTGGGTCCTAAAGGAAGAAACGTTATTCTGGACAAATCCTTCGGCGCCCCGACGGTCACGAAAGACGGCGTTACGGTGGCCAAAGAAATCGAACTGGAAGACAAATTTGAAAACATGGGTGCCCAGATGGTGAAGGAAGTTGCCAGCAAAACCAGTGACGTAGCGGGTGACGGTACGACCACGGCAACCATTCTGGCTCAAGCGATTTACCGGGAAGGCGCAAAAACGGTAGCCGCAGGCAGCAACCCCATGGACATCAAGCGAGGCATTGAAAAGGCCGTTGCTGTTGTTGTTAAGGAACTGAGCAAATTGAGCAAACCGACGAAAGATCAAAAAGAAATCGCCCAGGTCGGAACCATTTCAGCCAACAATGACGAGGCCATTGGCGACATTATCGCCGAGGCCATGGGCAAGGTTGGAAAAGAGGGTGTCATTACGGTCGAAGAAGCCAAAGGCCTAGACACGGAGCTGGATATCGTCGAAGGTATGCAGTTTGACCGAGGATATGTTTCTCCCTATTTTGTGACCAATGCCGAGAAAATGGAAGCCAATCTTGAAGATTGCTTCATCCTCATCAATGAAAAGAAAATCAGCACTATGAAAGACCTTCTGCCGATTCTCGAGCAGATCGCAAAGATGGGCAAGCCACTCCTGATTATCGCTGAAGACATCGAAGGCGAAGCCCTGGCGACCCTCGTGGTCAATAAGATTCGTGGCACCCTTCATGTCGCGGCTGTTAAAGCCCCCGGTTTTGGCGACCGAAGGAAAGCCATGCTGGAAGATATCGCGGTTCTGACCGGTGGGAAGATGATTTCCGAAGACATGGGCGCCAAGCTTGAAAATACGAGAATGGAAGACCTGGGTCGCGCTAAAAGAATTACCATTGATAAAGACAATACCACCATCATCGATGGCGCCGGTAGCCGGGCCGAACTCGAAGGACGGGTAAAGATGATCCGTGCCCAGATCGAGGAAACCACTTCCGACTACGACCGGGAAAAACTTCAGGAAAGACTGGCCAAACTGGTGGGCGGCGTTGCCGTCATCAAAGTCGGCGCAGCGACGGAAACGGAGATGAAAGAAAAGAAAGCCCGCGTTGAAGATGCATTGAACGCTACCCGCGCGGCCGTGGAAGAAGGTATTGTTCCCGGCGGCGGTGTCGCTTACATCAGAACGTTGCCGGCTTTGGATAAAATGAAACTTGAAGGCGACGAAAAGATCGGCGTCAATATCGTGAGGAAGTCTCTGGAAGAACCCCTGAAGATGATTGCCGCTAACGCCGGAATGGAAGGCAGTATTGTGGTCGAAAAAATCAAAGAGAAGAAAGGCGCTTTCGGTTTCAATGCCCGGACGGAGAAATACGAAGACCTGATCGCGGCCGGTGTCATCGATCCGACCAAGGTGACCCGTTTCGCCCTCCAGAATGCGGCCAGCGTGGCGTCCTTGATGCTGACAACCCAGTGCATGATCGCCGACAAGCCCGAGGAAAAAGGCGCCGGCGGAATGCCCGGTATGCCTCCGGGAGGCGGCTACCCCGGCATGGGAATGTAAAACTTTTTTGAATGATACCGGTTTATGCCCGATTGATTTCAACCTAGAGAAGCCCTCGGCCTTATCGGATTAAGGTCGGGGGCTTTTTCTTTTTATCCTTCATGACGGTTTTAAAATATCACGGGAATGAATCCGATTACATCACGCTTGAAATGGGCCAGTTTCTGTGATAGCAAAGATAAATTTTATAAAACCTATGACAAATTTTTCAGGAGCACCCGATGGATTACAAGGATACTTTAAACCTGCCGAAAACCGATTTTCCCATGAAGGCCAATCTGTCTAAGAAGGAGCCGGAGATGCTGGCCAAATGGGAGGATATGCATATTTATGAAAAGATCAGAGACACATCGAAAGGAAGAGAGCTTTACATCCTTCATGACGGTCCGCCCTACGCTAATGGAAATGTCCATTTAGGTACAGCTCTGAATAAGGTCATCAAGGATATCATTATCAAATCCAAGAATATGAAGGGGTTCGACTGTGTTTATGTTCCCGGTTGGGATTGTCATGGTCTGCCCATCGAGCATCAGGTCGACAAGGAACTGGGCGACAAGAAGGCCGATATGTCGCAGGCCGATGTGAGGCGTTTCTGCCGGACGTATGCGGAGAGGTATGTGGACGTTCAAAGGGGGCAGTTTAAACGCCTCGGCGTCTTCGGCGAATGGGAAAACCCCTATCTGACCATGAATTATGCTTATGAGGCGCAAACGGTCGAGGAGTTCGGCAAACTGCTCTTAAGCGGAAGCGTCTACAAGGGGAAAAAGCCGGTTTACTGGTGTGCGTCCTGCAAAACCGCCCTGGCGGAAGCCGAGGTGGAATATGCGGAGCATCACAGTCCGTCCATCTATGTCAAACTTCCCGTCGTGTCCGATCTGTCCGCCATCCGTCCAAAACTGGCCGGGCAAAAGGTAAGTATCGTCATCTGGACGACAACGCCCTGGACGATTCCCGCCAATCTGGCGGTTGCTCTGCATGAGGAATTTATTTATGCCGCTGTCAAGATCGACGACGACGTCCTGATTTTGGCCAGGGAGATGCTGGATTATTGTCTGGATGCCTTTGGTTTTCAAAACAAGTCCTATGAAATTATCGATGAATTTACCGGTTCCGTCCTGGAAGGCGTCAAGTGCCGGCATCCCCTCTATGATCGCGAAAGTCTTGTCATTTTAGCTCCTTTTGTGACGCTGGAAGCGGGGACCGGTTGTGTCCATATTGCTCCCGGTCACGGCCAGGAAGACTACGAGGTTGGTATGGTCTATGGTCTCGATAATTACGCGCCCGTCGATGACGACGGGAACTTTACAAAAGATGTTGAATATTTTGCCGGGCAGTTTGTCTTTGACGCCAATCAGGCCGTCAACGATAAGTTGCAGGAAATGGGCGCCCTTCTCGGGGTGGCGGACATTGACCATTCCTATCCGCACTGCTGGCGATGCAAGAACCCGATTATTTTCCGTTCCACTGAACAGTGGTTCATCTCCATGGAGAAAAATGACCTCCGCAAGAAGGCCCTGAAGTCCATCGACGAAGTCTCCTGGATTCCCCGCTGGGGTCGTGACCGGATCTACGGCATGATCGAAAACCGGCCCGACTGGTGCATCTCCCGTCAGCGTTCCTGGGGCGTTCCCATCGTCATGTTCTATTGTAAAAATTGTGACCGGGAAGTGATGACCCGGGAGATGATGGATTATGTCGTCGATTTGGTAAAGAAAAACGGTGCGGATGTCTGGTTCGAGAGGGAACCGGAAGATTTGATGCCTGAAGGCACAGTATGTCCGTTCTGCCAAGGCAGTACCTTCAAAAAAGAAACGAACATTCTGGATGTCTGGTTTGATTCGGGCGTCAGCCATGCCGCTGTTCTTGAAAAGTGGCCGAATCTGCGGTCTCCGGCGGACATGTATATGGAGGGCAGCGACCAGCATCGCGGCTGGTTCCATTCCTCGCTGCTGGAATCAATCGGTACGCGGAACCGGGCGCCGTATAAAAGTGTCTTAACCCATGGTTTCGTGGTCGATGGGGCGGGCAAAAAGATGTCCAAGTCCCTGGGGAACGTCATCGAATCCCAGGAAATTATTGAAAAGTACGGTGCGGAAATTCTGCGTCTCTGGGTGGCGGCGGCGGATTATACGGAAGATATCAGAATCTCCGATGAAATCCTGAAGCGCCTGGTGGAAGCCTATCGCCGAATCCGCAATACGGGCCGGTTTATCCTAGGCAATCTGTATGATTTCGATCCGGCCCAAGACAAGGTCTCTTATGAATCCATGACGGAAATGGACCGATGGATTCTCCACCGGCTGCAGGAGATTGTCGGGCGTGTTGTCGACGCTTACGATCATTATCAGTTTCATGTCGTTTACTATACCCTGTATAACTTTTGCACGGTCGATCTCGGGTCGCTTTATCTGGACATTCTCAAAGACCGGCTCTACACATCGAAAGCGCAATCGGCGGAACGGAGATCCGGCCAGAGCGCCCTGTATGTCATCATCAATACTATGGCGCGCCTGCTGGCGCCGATTCTCTCATTTACAGCGGAAGAGCTTTGGGGGTCCATACCAGATTGTGAAGGCAAGACGGAAAGTGTCCATCTGGCGGAGCTTCCGGAGGTGGATCCGGCCTGTCAGGATTCAGAACTCAGTGAAAAGTGGGAAAAGCTGATCGCCGTCAAAAGCGAGATCACCCGGGCCATCGAAACTGCGAGGCAGGAGAAAATTGTCGGACATTCTCTCGATGCAGCGGTTATCGTGGCACCGCCCGCTGCTCTGCGGTCTTTCGTCGAAGAGCATGCGGAAGATTTGAAAACGCTTTCGATTGTATCGCATATCGCTGTTGTCGATAAACTCGATACGGAAGAGCCTTATCAAAGCAGTGAATTCGAAGGCCTGATGATCGGTGTCACCAAGGCGCCGGGTCAAAAGTGCAACCGCTGCTGGAATTACAGTGAGTCGGTAGGCAGTGATGCCGAACACCCTGATATCTGCGAGCGGTGTTTAAAAAATCTCCATTAAATCAATGCGTCGATACAGTCAGAGACCGTCGGGGATAAGAGATTGAAAAATAAATATCTTCTTTTCGTTCTCATTACAGCGGCCATCCTGGTTCTGGATCAGTGGACTAAAACCCTTGTCCTGTCCCATATGGCTATCGGCGAGTCGATTGACGTTATTGACGGTTTCTTCAGCATTTCCTACATCAGGAATCCGGGCGCGGCGTTTGGATTCCTGGCCACCGCCTCTCCGCTGTTCCGCTCCATATTTTTTCTCGCCGCAACGGTCGCGGCCATTTTGTTGATTCTCTATTATTTTAAAAACACGGCTATTGAGAATCAATGGATGATCATATCTCTGTCTCTGATTCTGTCCGGCGCTCTGGGAAATCTCATCGACCGATTGCGCTTTGGGGAAGTCATCGATTTTCTGGATGTTTATATAAGATCTTGCCACTGGCCCGCCTTTAATGTCGCCGATTCAGCGATCACTGTCGGGGCTGTTATTTTAATCTGGCAAATGATCATCAAAGGAAAGGAAAAGAAAGATTAAAAGCGCAATATATTTCACCCGTCCTGTCCGATGCCTGCCGGCTTTCCCTTTCTATCCGTTTCGCCACATTTTTTGTCTTTTTGATAGGGGTGTGGAGAGAGACATCCGATTCATGGTAAAAATCGTCAACTTTATTGGTGGGGCCAATTTCGTAAAAGATCCTGAGACGTTGCAGGATTCTATGAGGTAGCAAAATGAAAATCAAAGATATTATGTTGACGGATGTCGATTATGTCATGAGAAGTACGACGCTGTCTCAGCTTTTAAAGATTTATGACCGGTTTCACAGTTTGCCTATTGTCCCCGTGGTGGATGAAAACAAGTACCTGGTCGGTCATGTTTCCATTGCCGATCTGATCGGCGTCTTTTCTCCCACCGGCCAGGATTTGCGGAGGATCTTGGCGTCCCTTCCCTTTGTCGAGCATGGAGAAGAAGATATTTTTGAATCGGATATACCGCCGGAAATGGGCTTTTTGGCGGTTGTGGATGATTTCATGAACCGGAACGTCGTCGCGTTGCCGGAGGAGATGTCGATCAAAAATGCCTATCGGGAACTCAATAAGCTTTCCATGGAAAAAACACTGGTTGTCAATAAAAATAATCAGTTGGTCGGCATTATCGGCGTATTCGACATTATTCGGGCGGTCTTCAGGGAAAAGGGAATTTTATGAGTGCCATGATGAATGAATTGGCCGGCATCGGCATTATCCTTTTGTTCGGCCTTTTGTCGGCCAAACTTTTAAGAATGATAAAATTGCCTTCCGTAACGGCCTATTTAATCCTGGGCGTTGCCCTGGGGGCGAGCGTCTTTAACATTATCCCCGCAAGCATTATTAACGCTTCCGGAGGGGTATCCAATTTTGTTTTGGGTTTGGTGGCCTTCAGCATCGGCAGAAACTTGAATCGCGAGAATATCAGCATTCTGGGCAGTCAGGTGCTTTGGATTTCCATATTTGAATCGTTGGGTTCCTTCCTGGTCATTACCGTTTTGTTTCTTTTATTGGGGAAGCCGTTCAGTATTGCCCTGGTCTTTGGGGCCATCGCCATTGCTGCGGCCCCGGATGCCATTCTGGTTATTGTCAGGGAATACAAAGCCAAGGGACCGTTGACCAATACGCTGTTAGGCGTCGTCGCCGTAAACACGGCTTGGTGCTTTGTGATTTTTTCATTGTCTTTGCCCATTTCCAAGGCCGTCTATTTTAATCCGGCCGATTTATCGCTGTTGCCCAAGGTGATGGGGGTGACCCTGATCCATATTATCGGATCTTTTTTTCTCGGAGTAGTCATGGCTTTTCTGATCCGCTGGATTGGTAGAATTTTGACCAATCCCGAAGAGGTCCTTATTTTGACTGTCGGGTTTATTTTTCTGGCCGTGGGCGTCTCCATTTATTTTGATTTGTCCGGTCTGCTGACCTGCATGGCTTTCGGCGCGGCGCTGGCCAACATGAAAACCCCGACGGATTATTATTTTGAATCCCTCCAGAGGATTGACGGTCTCATTTTCCTTTTTTTCTTTGTCCTGGCGGGGGCGAATCTGGAAATCGACTATTTGGGGAAAATCGGCGTGATCGGCGTGCTCTATCTGATATTCAGGGTTCTGGGCAAGATGGGCGGCGTCTACCTGGGCGGAAACATTGCCGGTGCGGGTCGGACCGTCAAGAAATACCTGGGCTTAGGCCTTGCACCCCAGGCCGGATTGGCATTGGGCTGTGCCCTGGTGGCCAAAGCCGAATTTCCTGAAATCGGCGGCCTGGTTTTGAATACCATCATCGCCACCACCGTTATTTACCAGATATTCGGCCTTTTAGGCACTAAATATGCGCTCTATAAAGCAGGCGAAATATAAAGCCCTGCCGCAGATACCTCGCCTGCGCCATAGATTCAATCCTGCCGGAATCTATTTTCCTAACGCTTCCTTGAGTTCCCGCTTCAGAATTTTGCCGGAGGGATTCTTGGGCAGCTGATCCGTTATGAGGATCTTCTTCGGGCATTTAAATCCGGCCAGGTGTTCCTTGCAGTAGGAGATGACATCCTGTTCTTTTATGGATGAGCCTTTTTTCGACACAACCACGGCCGCCACGATCTCAATCCATTTGGGATCGGGCAGGCCGATGACGGCTACTTCTTCGACGCCGGGATACTGGTAGAGAACTTCCTCGACCTCCCGCGAGGCCACGTTTTCCCCGCCCGTCTTGATCATGTCCTTCTTGCGGTCCACGACATAGAGGTATCCGTCTTCGTCGAACCGGCCAAGATCGCCGCTGTGGAACCAGCCGAAGGCGAAGGCCTCTTCCGTTTTTTCCGGATCATTGAGATAACCGGACATGACATGCCCCGACCGGTGAACAATCTCGCCCACGGCGCCGAAAGGGACGAACGTCCTGTCGTCGTCCATCAGCCGGGTTTCCACATTGAGGACGGGTTTCCCGGCAGAGCCGGGTTTCAGGAGCTGATCTTCCGGTTTAAGGATGGTGGCTACCGGGCCCATCTCGGTTTGGCCATAGTAGTTCCAGAGTTGAAGGCCATGGAATGCCACGGAGAGCTGCTTGATGATCTCCACCGGCATGATACTGGCGCCGTAGGCCGCCTTCTGCAGGCTGCGGTGATTGTAATTCTTGAATTCCGGATGGTTCAGGATCCCGATCCAGACGGTCGGCGGGGCGAACATGTGGGTGATCTGGTACTTCTCGATGAGCTTGATCATTTCCAGGGGGTCGGCCTTATGCATGATGACGTTGGTGGCGCCGATGTAAAGATAAGGCATAAGAAAGCAGTGCAACTGGGCGCAGTGAAAGAGGGGCAGGGCGTGCAGGCTCACGTCGTAGGTGTCATACCGGCCGTCGAAGATACAGCTGTGGTACTGGGACATGAGAGCGCGGTGGGACAGCATGGCGCCCTTGGGCCTGGATTCCGTGCCGCTGGTATACGGGATCTGGACGATGTTTTCCGCCGTGACCCCCACCTGGGGTTCGTCCAGGGGCATGGCCTCCATTTCCGCAACCAGATTGAAAAAACCCTCCGGGACCATGGTATCGGCCAGAGGGAGGTAGCCCCAATGTTCAACGGTAGTGAACGACGGCTGCGACTGGGCGATGATGGGGTACAGCGCGTCTTCGATGATGAAGATCTTCGATTCGGAGTGGTTGACGATGTAGGCAATCTCCTCAGCGTTGAGCATATAGTTGATGGGAACCTGGATGGCCCCGATTTTGGCCAAACCCAGCATGCTGATCGGGTAGTAGGGCGAGTTGTAGGCGTAAAGGGCCACCCGGTCGCCCTTCCGGATACCGAAGGCGGTCATGAGGTTGGCAAAGCGCCTGGCTTCCCGTTCCAGATCATAAAAAGAGATCTTCATATCGCTGAATATAATGGCCGTCTTGTCGCCGTATTTGGTCGCCGCCCGCCGGGCCATGTCACCGATGGTATCGCGGTTGATGATGTTGCTCATGATGATTATCCTCCAATGGCGCTTTTTCGCTGTGCCGGTATTCGTTAGGTTGATTTTACCGGTTAATATTTTATCCTGTCAACGGCAGGATAAAATCTCTCCGATAATTTCGAAGATGTTGCGTTGCGGCCCTTTCCTCTAAGGATAATTTCCCGGGCAGATATTTTCAATTGCCGATGACCGCATCAATCAATCCATACCCCCCATTCACCGCCCGCCTTTTGGGGAAAGTCGGGAATGATTTCTTCAGCCACAAGTTTATCGGCCGCATAGGCGTAGGCCAGATGAAAGATCATACAGAGGCAATCCGGACGCGAACAGTCGGCAAAAGAGCACGAGGCATGGAGTCGCTCCAGCTCATCCATAACTGCCATAAAGTGGTGATGGACCTTTTGTGAGACCTCCCTGCAGATTCCGGCAATGACGTCCCGGTCATGACCGGTCCAGAGAGGAATGGCCAAACGCGGCGGGCTACCGGCGTCCAGCAAACCGATATCTTTGAGCAAGTCGACGGCCTTGGGGGGTAAATCTGTCATCAAACGATCCGTTAGGACGGTACGGTTGCCGGAGATGTTTTCGAACAGATAAGGATACAGAACGTCCCAGATTTCGAGCCGGTTTAATACGGCCTTGATGGCCTCACGGTCCAGACTGTGGGACCGGATCATATGAAGATGACGTTTTGCCCGGCCGCCGTAAGTTGTGAACCCGAAAATCCTTTGCGGGCCTTCGGAGAAGGCGTAGCCCCAGAAGAAAAAGTCGCCCGCATCGCCCCGGGATGGATAGGGACCGATCACATCCCGGCGAAGCATTGAAAACATCCACGAATCCAGGGTGCGCGCGCAAATGAGAATGGTCAGGATGTTCTCTGTTGTTTGTTTCTCTTGCGGCAAGCCGCCCGTCAGTTTTTCCGCCAGATCGCGGTAATCGTGGAGCCGTTCCGAAACAGTCCGGCACATGACATCGGACAGATTCTGAAACCAAGCTTGGAGAATCGTCAGATCGCCTTCGGTCATAATGGGGCCGCGGGGAATTACCCGATGATTCCTGATGTCGGCGATACCTGCCCGCTGCCAGGAGCGGAAGAGCCGGTCCGTCTCCTTTGATATGGTTGTGCCGCGAGGATAGATGTCCGCATAAAGCCGGCGGGCAAATTCATCCGGAAGAAGATTTTGCCAGTTTCCGGAACCGGACATTCGGTAGCTGACCGAAGTCATGGACCAACTCATCGTATTTTTTTTAACTCCTTGAGACGTCGGGAAGGTTTGACTTTATATCGCAACCTGCCTCGCATAATGAAAGTATGCCCGATCATGAATGTCCATCTTAATGTCGTATTTTTTTGCTGTCAAATGGAATGAATGGACTTAATCTATAGCGGTTTTTCATTAATCTCCTGACGGGATTTTTTCCAGTTTCAATGACCAGGCCAGAAACGATACGGTAATGGCCAGAAAGGTCAAAAAAAAGCCCCCGACAAGGAAGGCGCCGGTAAGATCGACCAGGGCGCCCATCACAAAGGGTCCCAGCACGCCGCCGACTTCAGCCACGCAAAAGAAGAGTCCCCCCGCTGCGCCCATGTATTTTGAACCGATTTCGGGCGAGTCCATCAAGATGAGCAACATAATCGGTAAAAAACCCGAATTCGACATGCCCAGAAGGGCGAGACCGGCGATCAGCGGAATCCCGGACGCATTTGTAATCACGATAATCAGAATGGATGTGCACAGAGCAAACCCGGCAATGGCTTTCCCCCGCAAATGGCCGGGAATTAGCCTGGGAACCAGTAAAATGGCGGGAATCGCCGACACTAAAGGAATAGCGGCGCCGAATCCTGCCAGTGACGGCGACAATCCGCCTGTTTCCAGAATTTTCGGCATCCAGTTGCCCAATCCATGGAAAATGGAAAATGAAAAAAGTCCCATCAGAAGAATGGTCTGGACTTTTCTGATCCGGATTAGACACGTGAAGACCTGCAGTTGAGAAATGTTTTCCTCAGGGCTTTGGACTGGCTTCTCTCTGGCAAATATCAGCCAGACCATAGCGATCAACAGAGTGATCAAGCCGTAAACGACAAAGGTCCATCGCCAGCTGTGCTGTACCGCCGGCATAACCAGACTGTTGGTCAAAGACAGAACGGCAAGCCCGCCGCTGATATTACCCGCCATGAAAATGCCGATGGCCGTGCCGCGGTTTTTTCCTTCAAACCACAGGGCGATGGCTTTAGGGCCGCCGATGGAAATCATGGGGGCGCCGACCCCGAAGAGGGCCACCGCAAACAGCAGCGAGAAAAAACCGACCGGAAAATAACGAAGCAGCGTGGAGGCGGAAATGACGATTGCCCCCGCAAACAGGGCCTTGCGTATTCCCCAGCGGTCAATGAGGGGACCGTTAATCAAAGAGATCAAAATATAAGTGATCTGCCAGGCCCCCAGGATGAAGCCCATTTGTGCGAATGAGATGCCGATGTCGCTGATGATAGGGGTGACCAGTGGGGCAATGGAGCGGGCAATCATGCCGAAAGCGAAGTAAAGCCCGCATAGGAGAGCGAGGATGATCCATTTGTAAGAGGATCGATCTGAGTAAGGTTTGTTTCCCAATGTTACTTATTTTATCCCTCGAATTAACCGCTTCCGTTTACTTGGATTGTTTCCTGTCTGGTACTGCCGGTCTGGGGACATAATTACTATCTTCCATCGTTGGATGTCAATGTCATCCTGAAGGATCGGGTATAAAAAACCATGTTGTTCATTGTTATATCGACAAGAATTTTTCCCCAGTGAGGAAAATATGGGGGAAAAATATCCGGTCCGAGGGGATTTAAGAAGGAATTGCCAGGCACTTTAAGTCATTACGCATTCGCTGCTTCCCCTGCACCCCGATCATGCGCCGACAGGATGACATTTACGCATCGTGTTCTGCAATGTTCACAGTTCGCTGATGAAGAAGATGATGATCTCCAGGGCGATAAGCCAGATGATGATCCACTCAAGCATGGCGGAGTGTTTGTGTTTTTGTTCGTCCGCCAGCATGTCGAAAAGTTGGTGGATAATCATGAGCTTTTTGTTGAGTATGTCCACTCTGGCCTTGATATCGAGGTATCCGGCCGTGGTGTCGTAAATCGACTCCAGGTCGGGGAATTCCCAGAAAAACTCCGGTGTATCCAGCAGTTCGAAATTCAGGTTTATATCGGTTTCCACGAGGAAGAGCTTGCCGCGCATTTTTGCAATTTCCTTCCGTGACAACTGGGACTTTCCCGTCTTCGATATGTTGTCCGGGATATGCGATGTGTTTTCTATGGTCTTCTGTGCGTACATTTCAAATTCCATGAGCTTGAGGGACTGGGCGATGCCGTATGAAGCCGCTGCCATTTCGAAGATTTCATTGGCGGAGAGATAGATATGATCGGCGTGAATGCGCATCTGGGCATTTTCCGCAGAATATGTGAATTCATCGGAGATAAATTCACGATGGACTTCATTGGAAAATCTTTTTAGCTCATCGATAAGGGCCTTGATTTCATCCTGGCTGAATTTCCAGGCCACGATGACGCCGAAGCTGAAAATGAATGCCTGGCCTTCCTGTTGCGTGACGTGTACCATGTCCCGGTACAGGGTCGTGTGGTTGCGCTGCATGGTGTGGCTGCGGAGAGCTTTAAATTGAAAGGTTTTGGCAATGTTGTAGGCGATGCATGTATCCATACATTATATTATTGAATGGATGAGATTTTTTATATGGGAAAGTATATGAAGAAAAAATGAGGCATGTCAAGGGAATTTCAGATGGTCTACCCTTGTCAGGGCCTGCTAAGCCAATGTCCCGCTGCCGTTTAAAAAAGTGCGGCGTTTCGTCAACACTGACCCGCCAGCCCAGCCGGCTCAATCGCCGGGACAGCCAGAAACTGAAAAGGACGACGTCGAAAGACTCTGTAGGTTTCCAGTCGAAGATGTCTGCCTGAAAGTCTGTTACTTCGGAGGACTTTAACTGCTCCCGGTTCAGACGGATGACTTCCGGAACAACGACCACGATGGGGAGGTTATGAGGGGCAAGGTTATAATGATCAGTTCTTAGCACTCAACAGGTATCATCTTTAGATTTGTCAATAGTGAAAAACTGACCACAATCTCTGCCCCAAAATCATGGTATAGTTCCCCAGCTTCGGCTCGTGAGATAGCGCTGTGTAACCCGTTGTAAAGTTTTCCTTAAAATCGAAAAGATCTAAAATTTCACCAGCCCTAAAAGCCTGCCAAATGGGCTTAACTGCTCCCCACAAATTTCAACTTCTGTGGAAGCATTGATGTTCTTGGCTCTCCCACCTGTTGCATTATATCGTTTACTGGTGCCTTCCTTCCTGATATCTTGCTTCCGGATTTTTACCATCTGAGTACCTCCTGTTATTTATTGTGGATTCACTCATCATTAATATATAACAGGACTCCCGGATGGTTCCTTATTTTTTGCCCATCGTCTGTCGCTCAATTGAAAACAAAAAACGTATATACGCTTGATAATAAAAAAATATGAAAGCATACGCCATCAGCAAACCGTTTGAAACAGCCTTATTAGAAATCGAGGAACCGGTACCGGGCCCGACCGATGTTGTTTTAGACGTGAAGTATCTTGGTCTTTGCGGCAGTGACCTGAACTCGTACCGTGGCTTAATGCCTTTCGTTACTTATCCGCGCATTCCAGGCCATGAAATCAGCGGCATAATTACGGACAAAGGAAAAGCTGTGCCGGCATCTCTTGAGATTGGCGTTAAGGCCACGGTATCGCCGTATACACATTGCGGTGTTTGCCCCGCTTGTCGTCAGGGACGCGTTAATGCCTGTGAATTTAACCAAACATTAGGTGTACAGAGCGATGGCGCATTAACGGAGAAGATTGCCGTATCGTATGAAAAAATTCACAGCTGCAACAACCTATCGTTAAAGGAATTAGCCTTGGTTGAACCACTCAGTGTCGGGTATCATGGGGTGAACCGCGGCCGGGTCACGGAGACGGACAAAGTATTAGTAATAGGTTGCGGCACAATAGGTATAGGAGCCATTTGCGGTGCTTTCCGAAAAGGGGCTACTGTAATAGCCGCCGATGTTGATGATGCCAAGCTTGGTATGGCTAAAAAATTTGGAGCCGCCTATGCCGTGAATTCAAAGACAACTGATTTAAAAGTGTTCATAGCCGAGTTTACCCAGAATGAAGGTGTCGACGTGGTGGTTGAAGCTGTCGGAGCAACCGCAACTTTCGAAGTGGCATTGGAACTGGTTGCCTTTGCCGGGCGCGTTGTGACCATTGGTTATTCCAAGCAGCCAGCGCAAATTGAAACCCAGATTAATGTCAGGAAGGAACTGGATATCTTGGGTTCACGCAATGCATTACGGGTTTTTCCTTCGGTTATCAGTATGTTTGAACGCAAGGAAAGGCCTTTTACCGATATAATTACTCAAATTTATGCGTTTGATAAGACACCGGATGCTTTTGCCGATTGGGATAAAAATCCGGGTAAAGTGTCGAAGATCTTGATTGAATTGTAGTTATCTTTCTTGCACCGGCTTTTATGTGTGAAGGTAAGGCATCACGGACCCGTAAAATTAAAAAATATTCAAATAGTGATTAAATGTAGATTCGGCGCAAGATTCGGGTACTAACTTTTACAAATTATTTGATGTCCGCTAAATTGTGAAAAGAATGTGAAACAATCCTTACGCTGGTCAAAGAATTCATGAAAAGCAACTCGTATTCCTAATAGTGGGCCATTTCCATAATCTTCCAAAACAATGACCCCTCCTTTACAAAGATAATTATCGTAAATCGTATTTAATAAATATTTAGTTCCTCGATAGGAATCACAATCAATATAAACAAAGCACAATTTTTTGATACCCGTATCTAAAAATGTTTTAGTGAAATCACCTTTTACAAGAGTGACATTATCGATATGTTTAAAATTCTCTTTAACTTCTTCAAAGTCTAATTGATGTGTTTTGTTCCAGAACACATCAAGACCAACCGTTTCCTGCGGAAACTCTTCAAACATATCAAACATATACAGTCTCTTCTGGACATTATGTTCTTTCATCACTTTTGATATCAAATATCCACTATGGCCTTTCCATGAACCGAACTCTGCAAGATCTCCTTCAACTTGCCGCTTGAACGTTTCCTGTAATATTTGACAAAGATCCATAAAATCTCTAATTTGGCATTTCATTTCAAATATCGAAAGTGAAGATTCATAGATATCAAAATATTTTATATTCGACATAAGTAAAGGAGATATAAAGGAAGTATCTTCCTCTTGGTCATATTTCAACATAATCGGATAAGCTTCCCTTGGTATTACACAAAATTCAAATGGTATTTCTTCCAGAGCGTGATTATTTGTCAATTCCAGCCCAAGTTGAGTTAACTTTTTAGGATCAAAAAAACCGGTAGTGTAAAATATTTTGTGTAAATTTTAAAAGGTAGAAAAAATGGCGCTATTCCTTTAGAAGGGT
>JAFGLN010000062.1 GCA_016928025.1 Deltaproteobacteria bacterium | reverse complement strand
TACTTGAACAAAGGATTGAAAGCGACCTGGGTATCGACGGGCCGTGCTATTTGCCTCGGCAGGTCGCATCAATCCTTAGTGGTTAGCTGTCATTACGCAGGATGCCAAACAGCGGACATCCGTGACCATGTTTAAGCAGGTATTTCACTACCTTGCCGTAGTGACCATCGGTGTTGCAGCCAAACCGCTGGTGTCGCTGTTTCCTGACGAGAAGACCGGTTTCCAGATGGTTGTAATAATTTTTGCGGTCGCTGCGGTCATTGCTTTGTGGACCACCTTCTTCAGTTACAGGGAGAAATCCGTCGAGCTGGTACATGCAGTAAAATACGGGATTCGTGACGTCTACAAGATATTTTTCTACAACCGCCCGCTCCAGATCGCATTCAGCGCATATTTTGCCGTCGCTTTATCGGGGGCGATGCAGTGGTCGGCAGCCATATATTACTGCAAATACAATTTACAGAGCGAGAAATACATCCCGATTTTGCTGGGTGTAACGCTGGTCAGTATTCTGATCGGTTCCGCACTGAGTCCTTTGGTCGCCAGCCGTTTAGGCAAGCGGCGTACCTATATATTCGGCGTGGGTCTGTTCTGTATCGGTTACACCACCATGTTTTTTCTGCCTTACTCCCGGATTCCGTTCATCATGGCCTGCGCAATGCTGTCCAGCCTGGGCACCGGCATCGCTAATGTGGTCGCCCTCTCGATGATGGCGGATACCGTGGAATACAACGAGTGGAAAACAGGAATCAGGCCCGAAGGGGTAGTTTTCTCGTCCGCAACACTGACGTTGAAGATGGGAGGTGCTCTATCCTCAGCTATCGCCGGATATCTGCTGACCGCGATGGGCTATGTGCCGAACGTGGAGCAAACCGCAACTGCGTTAATGGGGATCCTGTTGTTGGTCACCCTGATTCCCGTGGGCATCAAGTTGTGTGCAATAACGCTGATGTATTTTTACCCGCTGGATGAAGCCACCCATGCATCCATTCTGTTAGATTTAAAAAAACGTAATGGACAGTAGATCTGAGCGGCCCAGATCATATACATGAATGATGAAGAAAAATGGGGAAAAGTCGAATTATGAGACAAGCAACGAATTATCGTTGGCGGCGGTCGTGATAAAATAGAAACCAAGTAGTTGTCCGTGCTACCGAAGTATCCAATTACCGAAAATCCGTTCACAAATTTGCTCAGCGAAACAGAAGCACGCCTGATTATTTCATGTGAGCGGATTCATGAAGAGCTGCAGTGATAAGGTGACCATGATTATTCCGTTTCCCAGGAGGGATCATTGAACAATGCGGCGCTTTCGCACATCAAAATGTAGGTGATGCATGATCGTTCATAAAAAAAATCTTTTCGGAAATAAGGAGACGGACCATGGCAAGGAACGAATAACAAAATCGAAATGCTGAAAAGATAAGCTGATGGGTTTTGGAATAAAATGTATTTTAATTGATGCTGTTCTTTACCCATGAATACATCACGGCATTTGCCGGATGAATCATAAAATTTATCAAAATCAAGGAGTAAACATAATGGCGAATAAAATTGGCAAGAAGTATACCTGCGAAAAATGCGGCGCCATTTATATCGTCACCAAAGGCGGTGATGGAAAATTGGTTTGCTGCGGCCAGCCGATGATAATTAAGAAGTAACGAGGAGATTTGTTATGAGCCAGTTGGGAAAGAGATACGAATGCACAACCTGCGGTACTGTTATTCTCTGCGCGAAAGCAGGCCCTTTAAATCCTGTTTGTTGCGATAAGGAAATGAAAGTGCAGAAACCCAAAAAGAAGCCGTCGTCGGATTAATTGTTTCCTGACGAATGGATTTCTTTGAAGCTCTTGTGCAAAAAGAATCGGCCGCTGATCCCTATTTCATTAATGGCAGAGATTCGGAAAAATAACCTGATGTTCCAATGCATTCCAGTGGAATCACGAGGCTCGATCAAGAAAGTCTGGGCGAAAGATGAAAACAACACGTGTCTGTTTAATGCTGGAGATTGCATATCCGATCCTCCAGGGTGGCATGCTTTGGCTTGCCGACGCAGGGCTGGCGGCAACTGTGTCCAATGCCGGAGGGTTGGGTGTGATTAGCCCCATGGCGGGCATGAAACCACGTGGAAACCCCATAAAAAATCTCAATACCCAGATCGCCAAGGCTAAAAAACTGACCGATAAACCCTTTGGTGTGAATATTCCACTCGATCTTAGGGATTGCGGCCTGCTCATGGACGTAATCATGGAGCATCAAGTTCCCGTAGTCGTTACGGCGGCTGGAGACCCGCACCTTTATACGGAGCTTCTAAAGAGCTTTGGCACAAAAGTCATCCATGTCGTCAGCTCGGCTAAACATGCCAGATCGGCCGAGAAGGCCGGCGTTGATGTTGTTGTTGCAGAAGGAGTTGAAGCGGCGGCAAGAAACGGGTTCGATGAGACACCACTTTTCTCTTTGATCCCGCAGGTGGTCGATGCTGTTAAAATCCCTGTTATCGCTGCGGGTGGCATCGTTGATTCAAGGGGCATTGCCGCGGCCTTGGCCTTGGGGGCCGAGGGCGTTCAATTAGGGACTCGGTTTGTTGCAGTTAAAGAGAACATCGCCCATGAAAACTACAAGAACGCCATCGTGGGGACGGACGAAGCGGGCACTGTCATGACATTGCGTTCCTTAATCCCCTCCCGAAGCCTTAAAAATACCGTGTTCAGCCAAGTACTTCTGGGAATGGAACAGGCGAGGGCTTCTACGGACGAAATACGGGAGTTTATGGGACATGCCGCTTCCAGGCGGGCGGGATTGGAAGGCGATCTGGACAACGGCGAGGCTTATTGCGGTTCATCTGTCGGATTGATCCGCGAGATCCTTTCGGCAAAAGAGGTCATTGAGAGACTTGTAGACGGTTATTCGGCGGTCGTGAAAAAACTGCAATCTTCTTAGAAGTTATCGCTATACGATACCATAGACAGCTGAAACTATTGTGATGGACCCTTGATAAAGGATTATTTGCATCATTGCCAAAGAGGGGCAGCGAAGCCCCATTTGTCTTTGGATCATGTTAGTTACTTGTCGAGAAGGACCCAGGGATTGTCTTATCTATCGCTGGCCAATAAGAAAAGCCCGCTCCAGGATTTTGGAGGAAAGGATAATTTCCAAAGGTTGGAAAACAAACGGCGGGCAGATCATAAAAAAGAAGGATTTTGTTTGCATCGTAAGTATCCCGGCACTTGGAAGTTTGGGATGAGGATAATGAAAAAGGTAACGTGCTGCTGGCGAATCAGCAGAACTTTGGGGCAATAACGATTGCTACCTGATATAGGATTTCTGGTTTTAATTTGTTAGCTTTCGATTCGATTTTGCCGACGTTTAGGAGAAAAAAGATGAATAAGGTGTATGATTCAGTGGAAGCGGCTATTAGGGATGTTTTCGAAGGAGCTGTCATTGCTTTCGGAGGATTCTTTTCAGCGGGCAGACCTGCTGAATTGACCAAGGCATTAGCGAAAAAAAACGTGAAGGATCTGACTATTGTGTTGCAGCAGGTTGGAACGGGCAACGAAGAAATCCTTGATCTGGTGACGAGCGGACAGGTAAAAAAAGCTATTTGCAATTATCCCTTTCCCCGTTCCGCCAGCAAAGGTACCAATCACCCTTTTGAGCAGGCTGTCAGAAAAGGAGAAATTGAGGTAGAGGTCTACCCGATGGGTACGTTTGTGGAGAAGTTGCGTTGTGCGGGCGCAGGCTTGCCTGCCTTTTATACCCCCACTGGAGTCGGCACCGTTGTGACCGAAGGTAAGGAAGTACGGATCTTTAACGGCCGGGAAGCCCTGCTGGAAAAAGCACTGCCTGTGGATTTTGCCTTTGTGCACGCCTGGAAGGGCGACCGTGAAGGGAATCTGATTTATCACGATACGGCCCAAAACTATAACACCGCCATGGCCATGGCAGGTGCAATCACCATTGCCGAAGTAGAGTTTCTCTTTGAAACCGGTGACCTGGACGGAAGCTATATCCACACACCGGGGATCTTTGTGAAACGTGTTATTGAGACAGGCCGGCCGGAACGAGACATTGTGGCTATTTAGAAGAGGGAAATGTAAGAATGAGTTCGACAAAAAAAATCATCATACCGGAAATGCCCCCGATAGAGAGGGAAATGATCGCTTTAAGAATCGCCAATATGCTCGAGGAAGGTTCTTATGTGAATCTGGGCATCGGCATTCCGACGCTTGTCTCCGATTGGATTGAAGGGAGGGATATTATCCTGCAGTCGGAAATCGGCATGCTGAAGTGCGGTCCGCTGGCCGAAGAGGGTGGCATAGAGCAGGACCGCATCAATGCCAGTTGCGAGTTTGTTATGGAATTGCCCGGATCAAGCTATTTTGACATCGGAACGTCATTCGCCATGATCCGCGGTGGCCACATCGATGTGGCGGTTCTGGGTGCATTACAGGTATCGGCAAAAGGCGATCTGGCGGGATGGAATAATCCTTCACGCGGCCTAGGGAACGTTGGTAATATTGGCGGTTCCATGGATCTGGCCGCGGGGGCTAAAAAATTGATCGTAGCCATGGATCATGTCACCGTGGATGGCAAGGCCAAGATACTTAAGGAATGCACCTATCCTCTAACGGCCAAGGTATGTGTCGATATCATCGTGACCAATTATGCCCTAATTGAGGTAACACCGCGGGGACTCGTTCTTAAAGAGGCCATTGCCGGTGTTACCGCCGAGGATGTGCAGAACATGACCGCTGCCCCCCTGATTATCGCCGATGATTTTCAGGAAATGGAATTTTAGTTGCGCATCGCCCAAGCAAGGGCAAATTATCTTTACTCTTGTCAACGGTCGCTAAAAACTATTCAGGAAAGCAGTTTCTCAATCCATTAAATGGCACACAGTGAACTACCACCGAGCAAGCTCGGTGGCTTCTTCAGCCGAACAAGTTCGGCTGATCGTTTGCTTTATGATCTCGCTGTTCTTT
>JAFGLN010000061.1 GCA_016928025.1 Deltaproteobacteria bacterium | reverse complement strand
TTAAACATACCTTTTTGATATCAAAACGGGCGTTTTAGGGCGCGGTCATTGGCCGGTGTTCAGAATTAGATGTCAGCGGTCGGAAAGCATGAAATGGCCGTCTAAGTCTTCAAAATATGTTTATTATTGGCAAGTCTCACACTAATTTTATAAGGATCACTTGGTCCCATTCTAATAAGCAAACCTTTCCGGATAAGTCTCTCGCTATTCCGCCCTTGCCTTCGGCTGATAATTTTGTTAGCGTTTTCAACTATTAGAAGGATTCACGTATGGAGGGCTTAAACCTTTAAGTTAACACCCATGCCGGGCATACCGCCTCTTAATCCACCGGATCTTGCGGGTCGGCGATTTCGTCATGATGTGAAAACAATTATTTTCAAAGGAAATTTAAAATGAAGATCGTTGTGCTTAATGGAAGTCCCAAAGGCGAGTCGAGCATCACCCTGCAATACGTCAACTTTATCCGGAAAAAATTTCCTCAGCATGAGTATAAAGTTTTTCATGTGGCCAAAAACATCAGAAAGCTGGAGAAAGACGGCAATGCTTTCCGGACAATCATTGACGAAATCAGCAATTCGGATGGCGTCCTGTGGGCTTTTGGCTTATGGGTGCTGGCCGTATCTGCGCAATACATGCGATTTATCGAATTGATTTCGGAAAGATCGGCTAAAGACGCTTTTAAAAACAAATATGCCGCCTCGTTATCAACCTCCATCCATTATTTTGACCACATCGCCCATAACTATATTCGATCTATTGCAGAAGATCTCGATATGAGATACACGGATGGACTTTCTCTCGATCTTGCTGATTTGAGGAAAAAAGACGAAAGAAACAACCTCATTATTTTTGCCGAAGACTTTTTGAATTCGATGCAGCATAAATACCCTACCGCCAGATTGTTTAAACCCATGACGTATAGTAACTTTGACTATCAGCCGTCACCGGCAAAAGATACTGTCCATCCAAAAAATAAAAAAATCATCGTATTAACGGACGCGTCCAACGGTAGCTCCAATTTAGAAAAAATGGTCAACAGGTTTGTGCAATCATTTCCTCTCGAAAGTCATGTGGAAATTGTTCAACTTGATGATATCGATATCAGGGGCGGATGCCTGGGGTGCATGCGGTGCGGTTATGACTATAACTGTCAGTATAAGGATGGATTTGCGGATTTTTACAATCATCGAGTGCGCTCATCGGATATTATCGTCTTCGCCGGATCCGTCAAAGGACGATTTTTGTCCTCCGCATGGAAGACATTCTACGATCGGGCCTTTTTTTGGAACCACTCGCCGTCATTGATTGGAAAGCAAATCGGGTATATCATTTCCGGCCCCCTAAGCCAAATACCAAATCTTATTCAGTATCTCGAAGCGTCTTCCTTCGCCAGGCAGGATTCCAACCATGTCGATATCATAACGGACGAAAGTGAAGATTCCCTTGAAATCGACAACCTGTTGCAAATTTTTGCAGAACGCCTGTTGCGCTTTTCCGAACAAGACTATATCAAACCAAAGAATTTTCTGGGCGTGGGTGGCCACAAAGTATTCCGTGACGATATCTGGGGCCGGTTTCGCATGATATGGCAGGCAGACTACAGGTATTTCAGGGCTCATGGGAAGTACGACTTCCCTCAGAAAAACTACGGCATTCGAATTGCCACGGCCGCAATGATGCTACTAACCAAGATCCCCCCGTTCAGAAGGAAATTTTACAGTAATTTAAGAGATATGCCTGTTAAAAGGATGCAGCGGCTGATTGAAAAATATTAGGCAGAAGATTGGGGACGGGTGGAGTTGGAAAATTGGGCGGATCAAGGCAAGCATCTGATGTCATTATATAAATTTGTAGGAATAAGGGGCTCCGTTCTTCACGCTTGACGGGAATTGGTTGATTTTGTCATCAGTGAAGAGCTGATAACCCCTTAAGCTCTCCCAGGTTATTCTTCGCTAATTTCGTTTTTCTTCCTTCCAGCATTCTCCGTTGTAGCTCCAGGAATTGTACACGTCGAGCGTCGGCAGGATCTTCTCTATATCGTCATTGAGCTGCTTTTCCATTTCAGGTTCCCAGGATGGGTTGTAATATCCGCGTCCGGAGGCCCAGTCTCGCAACCAAAGAGAGTGTGTGCCCGGCGGCGCCAGCGCACAAAACATGGCCTGAGCGGGGTGAGTGGCCGCCGGCTGACATCGGTCCGCCAAGCCGCCCCCCCACTCGGCTTTCTGCCATCCTTCGTAATTTGATCGCAGTTCGTCGTTCCGGACGAGTTCGCTGTCATCCCTGCCATGAGTATTGATATAGACCGTCGGCGCATTGTTGCATTGTGCAGGCTTGCTGCATGTCATCGCGACCCTTCCATAAACGCGTTCCCACTTTGCCCCGTAAGAATCGTATTCCTCATACTTGACGTAGTCTGACTTAACAACAATCGGTACATCGACAGGGCCGCTGACGGTGATCGCGCATTCGGCGCTGTCCTGGAGGGTGTCTGTCCCACCGTCGGTGGTGTACAGCTCGACGCGGACCGTATCGACGCCGTCGGGTACGTCAGAATGGGCACGATACTTGACGTAGGTGTTCGTTGAATCGAAATTGTCCGTATGGCCGGCGGAATCGGAAAGGGTTCCTTTGGCTGCCGTGTTTGTCCATCGGAAAAAGTACGTGCCCGTCGGCGGTCTCGACGGCGTCACACCGGGCTGGATATCGACTCGGCTGTACCAGTTTATTTCTAACGTGGAGGGAATCGTCATGGCATAGCGGGCGACCGTGACGGTGCTGCTTGCCTCGGCAATGGGGAAATACTCGCCTCCCACGACACGGTATACCTTGATGGAAATGACATCTGTACCGGCGCTCTCCCCTGCCTGGTAAGTCGCCTGGTTTTCCGTCTGCTCAAAATGATCCGTTCCGCCGGCGCCGGTAAGCGTTCCGACCGTTGCCGTATTGTCCCACGCGTAAATGAGTTGGGTCCCGGCTTCCGGTTCAGGGACCAGGTTGGCCGTATAGATCTGGACAGCGCCGAAGGCAAGCTTCTTCCCTTGAGGCGTCAACTGGACGGCGTAAGGCTTGCGGACGTTGACCATGGACGAGGCGATCCCCAGGAGTTCCCGCTGTGCCCCTGGCCGCTCCCGATAGACGGACAGAGAAACACCGTCCACCCCTTCCTTGTCCGCTTCAGCGACATAGGTGACCGTCTTGACGTCGGGTAATTCGAAGGCATCCGACCCGCCGGACAGGTGCCCGTATTGCGCGCTGTTCTCCCAACGGTAGTAATAGACATCGCCTTTCCCCGCATCCGGCTCCGGTTTGACGACGGCTGTGAATGTTTGAGCGGTTTCCGGCTCGACATTGGCCGTCGCCGGGTCAAGATCGACGTGGCTGCCCGACACGGTAACGGTCGTCGCGTCGCTTCCCAGTTTCAATGAGCCGCCCGTGCCGATCCGGTGGACAACCACATCGACCGGATCCTGATCGCCCGGTGCGGCAGACGAATCGGCCTCATAGTTGATCCGGGCCCCGGGTGAGCGGCTTGTCATGACCACCTGCATTCCGGGGGGCGATGTGCCGGTGGGGTTGACGATCTTCCCATATTGTCCCGCCGTGGTCCAGGTAAATTTATAGAAGTAATCGTCCGTGTTCCCCGTCTCTCCCCCAATCGTCACCATGATCTGGACATTCTTGCCCGGCTCCACGGTCGCCGGCTTCGGTTGCACGCGGACCGGCGGCCATACCACCGTGGCATCCCACTCCACATAAGCCTGACTGTTGGCCAGATGCACCGCCAGCACACCCGTGTCGAAGGCCGTAATCACCTTGTCGGCAACGGCCAAAAGGATCAGGGCTTTCTGGGCCACGCCGGAAACCGCGCTGTTTGTCGCGGCGTTCCAGCCCTTGATCAGTCCGGTTTTTGCCAGACGGGTCCCGATTCTGTTGAGGATTTGTGGATTGTTACCCAGGGTTTTCGCCACGGAGACGAAGAGATTTTTATAATCGCCTACGGCATAATAAGTTGTCGCATCGGGGACACCCTGCAATATGATGTTCAGGACGTCGAGGACCGTTGAAACATATTCTTTGTTCAGATTGTTGGTGACGGCCAGTTCGTCCGCGGGGATGATGGCAAACAGAAGCGGCAGTAGCATTTCCTTGAATACTTCCAGGGCCTGCATCACCGAATGCGCTTCCTCGATGTCGCCGGCAACGCCTGTCAGGCCAGCCGGCACAACCGGTTCGGCCTCGCCGTCACCGACGGCGACGACGTGATAGAAGGTTTTGACCACCTGCTCCGGATCGATGCCCGGAAACATGGGAAGGGGAATCAGGCTGGTCTCCGAGTACTTGTAAACCGTGTTTCCGGCGACGTAATCGATCAGAGAAGGGATGACACCCCCCACGGCCGTCACGGCCATGAGATAGGCGCCGGAGGCAAAGGGTTCGAACGGGCCGTTGACAACGAGTTCCCAAGGTGTATGGTGCACCGTCCCGCTTGTATCCTCCCATCCGGTCCGATAAACGAGCACTAGGACGTGGCGGCGGAAGTCGTTCCGGGCGATGATGCCGTTTCCGGCCTTCGCGGGTTCGATGTAGACACCACTGTGCGGGCTGGCCCCGTCTACCTTGATATGGGTAATGTCGGCGGACTGGGCGGACCGCGATACGGTAACCGTTGCCGCGACAGAGGTCGATGACGTACTTTGGGCAGTCGTCTGGCGCTGAGCGAGGATTTCGTCAACGGCGTCGGCCAGGGCGTCAGTAATGGCGGGGTCCTGCTGCGAAAGCGCTTTCGCGTCGACAACCAGCCGCGCGGCGATGACGTTCGCCAGCGTCTGAACTTGCGTGGTCTCGCCGATCATTTGCAGTATCTGCGCCCATGTCGAAGGTGGTTGCGTATAGCAGCGCAAGCCATGAAAAAGTAAAGCCACGGCCGTCGTTCCCGCATTGATGACCCCCGCGTTGCCGGCACCGCTCGTATAGCCCAGCATCAGGGGGGTCCCGGCCGCGTTTGTCAGCACCACCAGGGCAATGTCCGAACCGCTCACCGGCAGGGTAAAGCCGCCCGATGGTCCCACGGCGGCCTTGCCCATCATGCCGTATACGAACAGGCTGTCGACGGCCGGGGCGAATCCATCGGGAACTGTAACCGTGCCGGACACATCCCGCGTCGACACGGCAATATCCCGCAGCCCCGCCACGGCCTGGAGGATAAAGACGGCTTCTGGCAAGGCTATTTCCCCGTCCAGGTTGAAATCGCCGTTGTTGAGGCTGACAGTTGTGCCCGTCGTGTCAATACGGCTGAGCGTCTGTAATGCGAGGATGGCATCAGCCAGATTTATTTGCCCGTTGTCGTTCAAGTCACCCAGTTGTGGGACCGAGGCAAAAACGGGTCTGACGGAAAGCAAGGCAATCAGAGACAAAAATAAAAAGGGTAAAGAGAGTTTTCTCATTGTTATCTCCCTGATTTTTAGGTTGAGGCTTTTCGTACCCACCGGATGGAATTCACGTTATACATGCAATATTTTGAATATGCGATCTCTGGCCCGATAAGCCGACGCCTTCAAAAAAGAAAAGCTGATAGCGGTGGTAAGGTCTCGGCCATTTACCCGATTATTTATGCATAATCAGTGCCTTACAAACCAATGTCACAACCTGCTGAAATTTTGAGATTTATGGACAAGCTGTCTTTTGCAGCTTTTAATAGTTGTAATACATCCCGACACAATGACAGAAACCGCAACAGGCTTATCGGCTTATCCTCTTGATATTAAACGAATACTCAAAAATCCATGATTTGTAAAAAGTTTCGACACCCATTTATGCTTGTTTGAAAATTGGGGGCGGACCAAGACAAGCAATTGTACTTATAGGAAGGATTGGACAAACTCCTGATTCCGACTAGGGAAACCGAATCTGCTATGCAGCCTTATAAAGGTAGAACGTATGGAAGCGAGGTAAATCAAATGCTTGGACGGATTTGGGTTTATGTATCTCTTTATCTCGATAACGAAAAACAGCCGGAATCATGGCGATGACAATGAATAATTGTTGAATGCCACGACATCGTTAATAAGAAAATTTGCCAACACATCGTAAACAAAGTTCTTTGACAATCAAATAGTCACGCATGTCATTCTGTGAACACCAAATCAAATTAGGAGGTGTTCATGGAAGATAAAATCAAGCAGAGAATAACAGAATAACAGGGACGCCCTTTACATTTTTATATTTAGGCATCGAGGTGGGTCATTATTGACAAGCGAAATAAGAATATAAAGATATGATTCCTGAGAAGTAACTCAATTAAGTGTTGATTTAACATAAGAATAATGTTAGAATTAATCATGTATAAAAGAACTAACCCCCAACAAAATCTATTCGGCGTAGAAACTCAGTTATCGACCAGTCTCCGCAATCGTTTGGAATCAGGCCTTACTCGGATGGAACCGAGGATCATAAAATCCATGTTAAGAAAAAGTCGGAAGGAATAACCCTCCAGTCTCCCTAAGATCCTGATGCTTCTTATGGACACAAAGGCTCAGGGTATAGTCTCCATATTACCGAAACATGCAATAATCCTGGAAAGCCCGAAATCATCACCGACTATGAAGTCCATGGAGCCGGCCGGTCGGATGTCGGCAAAGCACTTCCTGTCATTGAACGGCTGACCGATGCTGGGCTGAAACCTGAAACGCTCTATGCTGACGGCGGTTATCTCTCTGTTCCATCGGTCTTAAAAATACTCGAACAAGACATCCAATTTATGACACCGGTTAATCGTAGTCGATTGTCCGACGATGTAGTCGGCAGAGATCTTTTCCAATTCGACTCGAATGGTTTTGCTACCCGCTGTCCGATGGGTCACCGTCCGATAGATCACCGCATACTCAGCGGTCATAACAGTACCCGCCGTTCCCTGCACGCCATCTTCGATGGGAACACTTGCCGATCCTGTCAAATGCTCGATCAATGTCCGGTTCGGGCACCGAATCATCGCGAGCGCGGTTGTAGCCCGCGCGACACCGTCGGAGACTTCCGACTGGAGATTACGCCCGAAATGCGATTACGGGATAAAATGTCTTCCGATCAGCAAACGCCCCAATGGAAAGACCGATACAAAATCCGCTCCGGTATAGAAGCAACAAATTCTGAACTGAAACGATCTCATGGCATCGGGAAACTCCGTGTGCGCAGAGCAGTCAAAGTCTGCTTCACCGTGGCTTGTAAACTTATCGCCTGTAATATCAAAAGATGGGCAAAAGCCCATTTTTATGTCCTGAACCAGCTTTTACACAGCTTCATTCTTTTACTTGAGGCTCGATTAAATGAAGTAGGCCGGTTTCATAACAACGCACTCTTATGTAAATAAATCGCCCTTTATGTTTTAAAAAAAGGGGGCTTACTTCTCAGGAATCAAATGTAAAGGGCGTCCCCATGTCATACAGGGACTGCTTCGCAGCCCCGCAGCCTCTTGCCACCACTTAGCTTCGCCATTCTACTTTTTAATACTTGACAAATAACTTCACTATTGTACAATTGTCAAAAGATGATTCCCCAGAGTTTTATATGGATATAATAATTGATACATCAGCCTTGATTGCAGTTATTGTGGGTGAACCCGAACGCGGCAGAATTATCGAAATTACATCAGGAAACACTCTCATAGGACCTGGTTCTATTCCCTGGGAAATTGGCAATGCCTTCTCCGCTATGTTTAAACAGAACAAGTTAACACTTAAAGAAGCCCAAAAAGGTCTCGTGATATTTCAAAGCATCCCTCTTCGTTATGTAGAGGCGGATTTTTATAACGTATTAAAGCTGTCTAAAAATACCAAAATGTATGCTTATGATGCTTACCTCCTCGATTGTGCTATTAGGCACAAAGCACCACTACTTACATTGGATCGAAGTTTAAAGACAGCGGCTCAAAACATAAAAATCGAAATCTTGGAGGTTTAAAATGCAGGTTTATACCTATTCAGAAGCCAGACAGAAGCTTGCTTTTGTACTTGAGCAAGCAGAAGATACCGGGA
>JAFGLN010000060.1 GCA_016928025.1 Deltaproteobacteria bacterium | reverse complement strand
CCCTCTGCCATAACTTCCTACACTCCTTTCTGAACCTTTGCCCCAACGTATAACAAATAACCCGCACCCTTGACAAGGAGATTTCAAAGAAAGCTTTTATAATCAATAGGTAAGACATACGTTCCGGGCGACTGTCGAATGCGCTTTTTCAAGCGAGATGAGAAGAAAATCAACATATGGATAAGGGGCCGTTATTGTAGGATGATAACGGCCCCTTATCCATTATTTTTTGATTCAGTGAGATAAAGATAATGTGAAAATAAATTATGTCAGATCCCAATCGCTGTCCGGCGACGCGAAATCCTTCAACTGGTTTCTTCTCTTTTTGTGTTGTAGCTTTTTTAAGGCTTTGGCTTCAATCTGGCGGATTCTTTCTCGGGTTACGCCCATCATTTCACCGACTTCTTCTAACGTAAAGGGACCGTAATTGCATGCAACCCAGGTACAATTCAGGAAGGCTTCATTATTAAGGCGCCATTCACAGGTTACATCCTGGCAGGCCTCCGATATAAGACAGCCATGTTTTTTACATCTGTATATATTGATCACGGACATCTCTCCCATTGTCTTATTAGATATAAAATTATTAATTGTTGTGTTTTTTGTCAAGGTTAATCCTTATCATATCGCTCTAACCTTTTGAATCGATGCATCAAACTGTTTTGTTCTTCTTCGTTGTTTACAATATCCAGCGCTTTAATAACAAGATATTTGGCATGTTGAAAGTCATGTAGCCTGTGTTCATACCATTTGGCCAGTTCGATCTTGGCGAAAACGTCGCCGAAATCATGTTCAATCATCAGTTCCCAGATCCTGACCGCTTCATCCCATTGTCCGGCTCTTTTATGGATCAGTGACAACATTTTGAAAGAATCCGCTTTAACGTGCTGATCGTCGGAGGCCGTCAAAGGCAACAAACGTTTTTGGGCGTCCGGAATCCGGCCCCGGTCATGGTACAGCCGGGCGGCGCAAAGCAAATCGGCATGATGACAGACGTTCAGATCGGCCGGATGTGACATCAATTCCGTCAAATGGGCGGAAAGAGCGGCCATGGAAATAATATCGAGACGATTATGTTCAAATACATCCGCCATCAACCGGGCGTCGCGTCGCCGAAGCCAGTCGAAATAGCGTTGCGGTATCTCACTGCCAGGCAGATCGTCCTGCCGTGAAAAACCGATGATGGCTTCTTCCAGACTGATGAGACGATGGTTCATCAGACGATGGCCGTACAGTCGTCGGGATGGATGGAGCAGATCCAGATGTGGAAGGTCGGCCAGCGGATTGGGAAGGCGATTCATGACAAATCGGGTCGATAACAATCCGACATCAAAGGCCTTCCCGTTGAACGTGATGAGAAATTTTTTATTCTTGACGATGTCCTGTAAAAAAATAAGACAGGCCTGTTCTTCGGCAAAATCGCGGGCGAAAATCTGGCGGGTGATGAATGTGTCGCCTTCAAACCAGCCCAGACCGACGAGAAAGGCCAGGGTCCCCGTACCGCCCATGAGACCAGTCGTTTCCGTATCGAGAAACAGGCCATCGGCAAGATCGAAATCAGCCAGCGCCGGCTCATTGGCGATGAGGGCGGCGGCCTCCATGTCAACGGAGGCATAATCCCTGATACATCTGGCTCCGTGAAAGGAAGAGCCGACAGAACAGCCCGGAGCGACATAGAAACGGCCGAAGGCGTTGTCCAACTCCTCGCCCGGAATCAAGTCGTTCAGTTCAACGGGCTTCCCCGCAAATTTGTTGGGATAGGTCGTTCGGATCGTCGGATCGGGGCGGCGCGCCATAATGGATTCGATGCGTTGGCGCAGCTCTCCGATTTCGTCCTGTCGGACTGATTGTTTCAGCTCGGGTTTTGTTTCTCCCGAAAGTCTTTTTAAGCGGTCGATGACACTCATGCTGTAATCAAATCGAGAATGAAAAGGGCCGTTTCCTTGGCCAGGGGGCCGACCTCCAGGCTCGGACCGACGCAGCTGGGGCAGCCGTGGTCGCACGGACAATGTCTGATTAAATTCTTTGCCGCGGCCAGCATGCGATCGTGTTCCTCAAAAAGAAGCTCCGAAAAACCGATGCCGCCCGGATAGGCGTCAAAAATAAAAACGGTCGGATCGAACGCGTCGGTCATGGTGCCGGGCGGCGCAGACGAATTGTCATTGATGTCCATCGAGACATTCGTCAGGGTTCGACCGCCCCTGCCGTACCGCACGAACCATTCGCCGCTTTTATCGCCGATGCATTTGTCGATGTCCCGGACATCGGCCATGAGGATCATGGCCGAAAGATGGTACAGACAGTAGGCCAGGCCGGAAAGGCCGTCGATAATTTCCGCCTCGGTGTACGGCATTTCTTTCAACAGGTTTCGGGGAATGGTAAACCAGTAACTGGTGGTGTGCATGTCTTTTTCCGGAAGGGTGACGTCGCCGTAACCGAGATTCTCCGCGGTGTAAAATTTGATTTTTTTGTAGCCCACGACTTTACGGACGACCTGGACCTCGCCGTGCTCGACGATGATTCGCCGCGCTTTTTTCTCGGAAAAAACGTCGATGACCCGCACATTGGTATAGGTCATGGCGTCGGTGTAATGGTCCACGTCCACCTTTTTGACGTAGGCTTTTTTCGCTTCCAGATCGAGGCTTTCCACATGGTACTGCTGGGATTCCACCATGTAGATGGCGTCCTTATGAACGGACGTGAAAGCGCTGTCCCAATCGACTTCCGCGATGACTTTACGGGCGCCCGCGTCCGTAACGTCGATCACGACGACGTTTTCCGGATTGATCGTGCGCAGGCTGATTTCATCGGCCGGGTAGCTTTCCGCCGCCCAGTGCCAACGCTCGCCCACCCGGTGCAGGACCCCCTTATCTTCCAGGTAGCTGAGGAGTTCGACCAGGTCTTCCTTGCCGAATGTTTCTCCCTGTTCAAAAGGAAGTTCGAAGGCGGCACTTTTCAGATGATGAAGCAGGATCAGCAGATTGTCGGGATTGACGCGGCAATGCTCGGGCGATCGGGAAAAGAAATAGTCCGGATTTTCCACGATAAATTGATCCATGGGGTTACTGCGGGCGATGAGAAGGGCCAAACTCTTTCCCAGACGCCGTCCGGCCCGTCCGGCCTGCTGCCAGGTGCTCGCGATGGAGCCCGGGTAGCCCACCATAATGCACGCCTCCAGATCGCCGATGTCGATGCCCAGTTCCAGGGCGTTGGTACTGACCACGCCCATGACCGTTCCGTCGCGCAGGCCGCCTTCGATCTGCCGGCGCAAATTGGGCAGGTAGCCGCCCCGGTAGCCGGAAACAAAATTTGTATCTACGGGTTTGCCGCCTTTGAACTGGTCCTTGAGATACTTGGTCATAATTTCGACATTCAAACGGCTGGTCGTAAAAACGATGGTCTGAATATCGTTGGCGATCAGGTCGGAGGCGACGATCCGGGCCGGGGTCAGGGCGGATTGGCGGATGCCCAGTTCCCGGTTGACGACGGGTGGATTGTACAGGATAAAGGTTTTGGCCGCCGTCGGGGCGCCGCTTTTTTCAATCAGTGTGACCGGTCTTTCCAGGATGTTTTCCGCATGTTCTTTCGGATTGGCCACCGTAGCGGAACAGCAGATAAAAGTGGGTGTTTGACCATAGAACCGGCAGACGCGGACGAGGCGGCGAATGACATTGGTCAGATGAGAACCGAAAACACCGCGGTAAACATGCAGCTCGTCGATGACCACATAGCGGATATTCTGAAAAAGCTTCTGCCACTTGGTATGGTGGGGAAGGATGCCCGCGTGGAGCATATCGGGATTTGTGACGACGATGTGACCCTGTTTGCGAATCGCCTGCCGGGCATCGTTGGGCGTGTCACCGTCATAGGTGAAGGTTTTGATGTCCGCGGCCAGATCGTTGATCAAGCCATGGGCCTCATGCATCTGGTCCTGGGCCAGGGCCTTGGTCGGAAAGATATATAGAGCCCTGGTTTCCTGCTCCTCCAGGATTTTCTGGAGAACCGGCAGATTATAGCAGAGGGTTTTACCGCTCGCCGTCGGCGTCACCAGGATCAAATCGCGGCCGTTGCGGGCAAGATCGACCGCCTCCGCCTGATGGCTGTAAAGACGATCGATGCCTCTTTTTTTCAAGACTTTTTGGATGGACGGATGGACCCATGGCGGAAAGGGGAAAAACGACCCGTCTGAGGCAGGCAGCTGCTTGACGGCCCGGACATTTTCCCTAAAGCGCCGGTTGTCCTCCGCTCTTACCAGCCACTCCTCCATGGTCAGCTTTGCCATTATCATTCACCTTTTGAATGTGTTTGATCTCTTATATTATAGCCGTCCAAATAAGTAAATCATCAACTTGCCATCCCCCGGCGTTTCAGGATTTAAATCGCGTTTTCTATGTAAATACTATAGTTGGTTGACATAATGACCGATATTGCTTATGATGCCGCAAATTAACAGGGTGACTATACTTTCCATGGCAGGAGGTCATGATGGGTAATTTAAATGGCGTGGATGGAGATGCCTTAAGAGAATGTCAATTACTCCGATATGTGGATTTCGATTCGGTCCGGGGCTTGATGGACACCTGCGCTGAAGTGAGCCTGCAGCCCGGTGACATTCTTCTTACCCCCGGCGAAATAAACAGTACGCTATTTATACTGGTTTCGGGTCGGCTGCGGGTACACCTGAACGCATTGGAAGATGACCCCATCATGATCGAAGCGGGAGAAAGCGTGGGCGAGATGTCCGTGATCGATCATCAGCCCGTTTCCGCCTATGTCGTTGCCGACGAGACCTGCAGCCTGCTGGCCATGAATGAAGAAACGCTGTGGTCTCTGGTCCGATCATCCCATGCCGCGGCCTGTAACCTATTATTCATGCTGACCCGTCGTCTCCGCCGAACGGATACGATGGTCGTTGAGGATAATCTTGCCCTGGAAGATGTTTATGAAAATTTCTGCAGCATCGATGCCTTAACGGGCCTACACAACCGGTTCTGGATTGACAACATGCTCAACCGCCTCGTTAATCGTTCGTTACATAAAGGCACGCCCATATCCATTATTATGATCGATATCGATGATTTCACCAACTTCAATGATCTTTACGGGCCCGCTCACGGCGATCGGATTTTATATTATATGGCCCATACGTTTACGGAAAATTTGCGTCCCACAGAGGTCATTGCCCGTTATGGCGATGATGAGTTTGTTGTCATTCTGCCCGACCTGGATCTGCAACTTACGAGAGGTGTGGCCGAACGTCTTCTCAACGCCGTTATTGAAGCCGTTCCCGTTACGCCTGACGGCCAGAGTTATCCCCACCCGACGGTGTCCATGGGTATTGCCCAAATGCAGCCTGATCAAACCATTGAAGATTTCATCAGCCTTACCGAAGAGGCCCTCGCACGGGCGAGAGGCGTGGAAGGGAACAGCATATCGGAATAGGGAAAAACCACGGTCAAAGGTTCAAGGAAGAAGGTTCAAGAAAAAGACAGAGACGGATCTACTTAAGTACCTATAAACTATCATTATACGCTGTTTACGCCTGATGGTTCCTTAATTCTGTTTAATGGCCTTTTTGAAATCCGCGGCAAACTTTTCCGCTTTTTTGATCAAATCCGCCCGCCTGCTGTTTTCCTCGATCAGTTTCACTAAGGCGCTGCCGACGACGATTCCGTCGGCTAGGGGTGCAATCGCTGAGGCTTCTTTGGGCGTCGTAATGCCGAAGCCGACGACAACCGGCAGAGATGTGATTCTTTTGATTCGATGGACCTCTTTTTTGACATCGGCGGGTTTAGGCTTTGCCGTTCCGGTGACGCCGGTGATGGAGATGTAATACAGGAATCCTCCCGACTGTGCCGCGATCGCCTTGATTCGGTCATTGTTGGTCGTTGGCGCAATCAGCGAAATAAAATCAATGCCGCAGGCGTCCGTATACCGTCTGAGTTCAGGGGATTCTTCAAAGGGCAGATCGACAATGAGAAGACCATCCACGCCTGCCTCTTCCGCCCTTTTGGCAAATTTCCGGCAGCCATAAATGAAGACGGGATTATAATACCCGAAGAGGACTATCGGGATATCGCTTTTCCGCCTGACCTTTTCGATGAGATGAAGGATGCCGGAAAGGGTTGTCTTATTTTTCAACGCCCTTTGCGAAGCTGCCTGAATAACGGGACCGTCAGCCGTCGGATCGGAAAAGGGCACGCCGACTTCGAGAATGTCCGCACCGGCCCGTTCCAGGCCATAAATCAACGCCTCCATCACGTCCAGGCCAGGATCACCCGCCGTCAGATAAAAGATGAGCGCTTTTTCGTTTTTTGCCTTTAAATATTGAAGTTTATCCTCGATCCTGCCCATGTTCTATCGTCCCTTCCATTTTTTTCGCGATGGCCTGCGCGTCCTTATCCCCTCTGCCGGAGAGATTGATAACGATAATTTTGTTTTTACTGAGTTTTGGGGCCAGCTTCATGGCATAGGCGACGGCATGGGCGCTTTCCATGGCCGGGATGATCCCTTCGCAGCGGGATAATTCAAGGAACGCATCGACGGCCTCCGCGTCCGTGATGTTCACATAATCAACCCGGCCGGTTTTATGAAAATAGCCGTGTTCCGGTCCTACGCCGGGGTAATCGAGACCGGCGGCAATGGAATAGGCGTCGCGTACCTGACCGTCTTCGTCCTGCAAAAGATAGGTCTTGTTTCCATGCAGGACGCCAATTTTCCCGGCCGAAATGCTGGACGCGTGAAGGCCTGAGGCGATGCCTTTCCCCGCCGCCTCTACGCCGATCATTTTGACGCGTCGATCGTTTTTGAAGGGATAGAATATGCCCATGGCATTGCTGCCTCCGCCGATACAGGCGATGATCACATCGGGCAGTCTCCCCTCCGCCTTTAAAATCTGTCGCTTCGTTTCCTTGCCGATAACAGTCTGAAAATTTCGGACCATCATGGGGTAGGGATGGGGGCCGGCGGTCGTTCCGATGACGTAAAAGGTGTCCCGGACGCGGGCTACCCACTGGCGCATGGCCTCGTTCATGGCGTCTTTGAGCGTTGCCGTCCCGGAAGAAACCGGAATTACCCGGGCGCCCAGAATCTGCATGCGGAAGACATTGGGCGCCTGCCTGTCTATGTCCTCCTCACCCATGAAGACGTCACAGTCCATGCCGAATAAAGCCGCTGCGGTAGCTGTTGCCACGCCATGCTGCCCGGCGCCCGTTTCGGCGATGACTTTCTTCTTTCCCATCCGCCGGGCCAAAAGCGTTTGCCCTAAAGTATTGTTGATCTTATGGGAACCCGTGTGGCTTAAGTCTTCGCGCTTCAGATAGATCTTTGCGCCCCCCAGTTGCTCCGTCAATCGTTCAGCAAAATAGAGGGGTGTTTCGCGTCCCGCGTATTGTTTCAAATAATAGCGAAACTCCTGTTGGAAGATTCGGTCTCTTTTCGCCTTAGCGTAGGCTTCCTCCAGTTCGATCAGGGCGGGCATCAACGTTTCCGCAGCGTAGCGTCCACCGAATTCACCGAAATGGCCCTGCTTGTCGGGCAGTATTTTGTTCATGTGATGACCTCTTTTCATCCCCTTTTAAAAATCTTTACCGCCTTTTTATCCTGGGGCAATCGCATTGTCCGGATGATTTCCACAATTCCTTTCATTTTGGCGGCATCCTTCCTGCCCGGTGCCGATTCGATGCCACTGTTGATATCGACGGCCCCAGGCAAAACGAATTCGATGGCCTGACGGACATTGACTTCGTTTAATCCCCCTGCCAGAATAATCGGCTGCCGCCGACTGATTTTCCGGGCCGTTTCCCAGTCGGATAATTTTCCGGTTCCGCCGTATCGTTCCGCATCACGGGCATCGATCAGGATGGCCCCGGCCGGATAGTTTTGCAGGCCATCTAAATCTGCTTCCATTTTCGGGATCAGGGCCTTGATAATGCTTGATGCCAGAAATTGACGGCAATAGGACACGGATTCGTCGCCATGCAATTGGATCATATCGAGGCCGCACGATTCAGCCGTTTGCTTGACTATCGTGATTTCTTCATTGACGAATACACCAACGATAACAGGACGTTTGCCGGTCAGCCCCTCGATGATTCCTTTTGCAGCCGACGGCGAGATATATCGTGGACTATGGGGATAAAAGATAAACCCCAGGGCATCCACTTCCAGTTCGGCGGCGAGCGCGGCGTCTTCCATGCGGGTTATTCCGCAAAGCTTGATTTCCATCATGAATCCAGAAATTCCCTGAGTTTCACTGCCGGATCGGGTGCCGTCATTAAGGATTCACCGATCAGAAAAGTGCGGATTCCCGCTTTCATTAATTTTTTAACGGTCTTCCTATCGGCAATACCGCTTTCGCTAATGACGATCCTGTCTTCCGGCATCATGGACATAAGATCTATGCTGGTTTGAACATCCGTTGCAAACGTTTCCAGGTTGCGATTGTTGATGCCGATGATTTTTGCCCCGCAGCTCAGGGCTTTTTTTAGCTCGAGCCGGTCATGCACCTCAACGAGGGGCATGAGTCTCAACTGTTCGGCCAGCTGAATGGACTGGATCAACTTCAGGCTGTTCAAAACGGCAGCAATCAGCAGAATGGCATCAGCCCCGTGAATTCTCGCTTCATAAATCTGATAGGGATCGATGATGAAATCCTTTCGCAGCAAGGGGAGATCAACCGCTTCTTTTATCGCCTCCAAATAGATCTTGCTGCCACCGAAAAATTGCCTGTCCGTGAGAACGGAAACGGCGGCCGCACCGTTTTCGGCGTAGACGGAGGCAAGCCGGACCGGATCGAAATCCTTGACCAATTCCCCCTTCGAAGGTGATTTTCTTTTGACCTCGGCGATGATCGAACAATGACCGTTATTAATGGCGGCCTTAAAATCACGCGTCGGCGGAAGATTTTGCACCATTTTTTCCAAAACGTCCTGAGGCAGATTGCCTTTGAGTTCTGCGACTTCTTTTTTCTTGACCGCAACAATCTTATCCAAAATCGACATAATCCTGTCTCCTTGAACCGTACACCTTCTACTTTGAGCCTCTTTTTTAACTATTGCTCAATTCAATCAACTGCTGCAATTTCCTGATGGCCGCTCCTTCATCAATGCATTGTTTCGCCAGGGCGATCGCATGGGGGAGTGTCGGCGCTTTGTCCGCCGCCATCATGGCAAGGGCCGCGTTGAGCAGGACAATCTTCCGACAGGCGCCGTCTTTTCCGCTGAGAACGTCTTTCGTGATTTCGGCGTTGTAAGAGGCATCGCCGCCCTTGAGTGCCTCCATCCTGTAAGTCTCTCCGAATATTTCCTGCGCGTTGATATTATACGTGCTGATCAGGCCGTTTTTCAATTCCGATACACGAGTTTCACTCGTGACGGTTGCTTCATCAAGGCCGTCGGTGCCGTGGACGATGAAGGCCCTTTTGGTTCCCATGTTTTTCAGGGTTTGGGCGAACATTTCCGTCAAGGTCGGGTCGTACACGCCGATGAGTTGTGCCGTCGCGCCGGCGGGATTCGTCAAGGGGCCCAGCATATTGAAGATGGTGCGGATCGCGATTTCCCGTCTCGGACCGATGGCGTATTTCATGGCCCTGTGGAGTTTCGGAGCGAACAAAAAACCGATGCCGATCTGCTGAACGCATTCTTCGACAATGATCGGTCCAGCGTCGATATTGACGCCCAGAGCTTCCAAAAGGTCCGCGCTTCCACAGCCGCTTGACACGGCCCGGTTTCCGTGCTTTGCCACCGTGATGCCCGCCGCCGCGACGACAAAAGCCGCCGTCGTGGAGATGTTGAACGTATTGGCCCCGTCGCCGCCGGTGCCGCAAGTGTCGACAATCGTTGAAGACCGCGCATCAATCCTCGTCGCTTTTTTTCTCATGATCCGTGCCGCTCCCGTCACTTCCTCGGCCGTTTCGCCTTTTATGCGCAGAGCGGTGATGAAAGCGGCGATCTGGGCGTCCGTCGCCTTGCCCTCCATGATCTCATCCATGACGTCCATCATGACGGATTCCCGCAGATCCGCGCCGCCGACCACCTGTGAAATCGCTTCTTTAATCATTGTTGCCTGTCTCCTTTCCAACTCAATTCCTTCTTTTTTCTTTATCGGAAATCATTTCCAAAAAATTATTGATAATTCGTTTGCCATTGGGCGTCAGAATGGACTCGGGATGAAATTGGATCCCTTCGACGGGGTATTTTTCATGGCGGATCGCCATGATTTCGCCTTCCTCCGTCTCCGCCGTTATTTTAAGGACCGGCGGCAGACTGCTCCGGTCGATGATCAGAGAATGATAACGTCCGGCAATAAATGGATTGGAAAGCCCCTTAAAGATTGTTTGCCCGTCGTTATGGATGGGCGATGTCTTGCCGTGCATGATCCTGTCCGCCCGGATGATATTCGCCCCGAAGGCATAAGCGATGGCCTGGTGCCCAAGACAGACCCCCATAAGGGGGATATGTTGATGAAAATGACGCACGACGTCTACGGAAATACCCGCCTCCGCCGGCGTGCAGGGACCGGGTGAGATAAAGACGGCTTCCGGCGACAGGTCTTCGATCCTTTCAATGGTGATGTCGTCGTTGCGGAAAACCCGGACATCCGCCCCCAACTGTCCCAGATACTGGACCAGGTTATAGGTGAAAGAATCGTAATTATCGATCATTAAAATCATGGTTCCCTCCGTTACTTTCCGTTCTTTATCTCGAAGCCCGATGCGGCCAGGCGGATGGCCTGCATCATGGCCGCCGACTTGTTGACCGTTTCCTTATATTCCGTTTCCGGGTCCGAATCGGCCACGATGCCCGCCCCGACCTGGATGTAAAGATCGCCGTTTGTGATCATGATGGTCCGGATGGTAATGCAAAAATCCATATTCTTCGAAAAGCTGAAGTAGCCGACGGCGCCGCCGTAAGCACCACGCCGGGTCGGTTCCAGTTCTTCGATGATTTCCATCGCCCGAACCTTCGGGGCACCGGACAGGGTGCCGGCCGGGAATGTGGCTTTAAAGACATCGAAGCAGTCTTTGCCCTCCGCCAACTGCGCCTGAACCAGCGAAACGAGATGCATGACGTGTGAGTAGCGCTCCACCACCATCAACTCATTGACCTGGACGCTGCCGGTTTCGGCAATCCTTCCCAGGTCGTTTCTCCCCAAATCGACCAGCATGACATGCTCGGCCCGCTCCTTCGGATCGTTCAGGAGTTCGTCGGACAGATGCCGGTCTTCCTGTTCGTTTTTGCCCCGGGGTTTTGTGCCGGCGATGGGCTTCAACTCCGCGACGTTCTCCTCGAGACGCACCATCACCTCCGGCGAGGAGCCGATGAGGATCATATCCTCCAGCTTGAGGAAAAAAAGATAGGGGGACGGATTGACATAACGCAATGCCCGATAGAGATCGATGGGATCGTACACGTTTTTCTTTTTGAAACGCTGGGACAGGACGGCCTGGATGATGTCGCCGGCATAAATATATTCCTTCGTCCGGCTGACAACCCGGCAGAAAGCTTCCTTCGACATGTTGGGTTCAAGCGGTTCTTCATCCGAAGGCTCCACATCACGATGATTTTCTATGTTGACAGGTGTTTTCAGGACGTCGACCAACTGGTCGATTTTGGCGATGGTTTCGTCATAAACGGTTTGCAGATCGGGAGCGCCGCCCGTCAGGGCACAGGCCAGGACTTTAAGGGTATGCCGGACATTATCGAAGATGATGAGCGTATCGGTAATCAAAAAAACCGCCGTGTCCGTCTGCAGGTCGTCCGTTGTCCGTTCGGGGAGTTTTTCGATATAACGGACCATGTCATAGGCGAAGAATCCGACCGCGCCGCCGCAAAAACGGGGCAGACCATCGACGGCAACCGGCTTATAACGATCCATCAGTTCCTTTAAATATTTCATGGGATCGCCACCGTGCTTTTTGACGGTGACGCTGCCGTTTTCCCGGATGATGCAATCCTCGCCCCGGACCTTGTAAATAATATGGGGATCGGCGCCGAGGAAGGTATATCGCCCCCATTTCTCGCCGCCCTCCACGCTTTCGAGCAGGAAGACATTGGACTGGTTTTGAAACTTCATCAAGGCGGAAACGGGCGTTTCCAGATCCGCCAGAATCTCACGATAAACGGGAATCAAGTTTCCTTCATTTGCCAACCGTTTAAAATTTTCAAAGGCCGGGTAATACATATTGGTTAAACTCCTTGTGCCGTCCGGGGTGGCGAAAAAAATTATGAAAATGTTGATGATTAAATGAAATCCATAAAAAAAGCCGTGATCATTCACGGCTTATCGGTTTCCAAAAACAAAAAAGCCGCGGAGTCCCCGAAGGATCCCCACGGCTCGTATTGATTATTTTAATTCCTTAGCGGTGGACAGACCCCTCTCTCGTATGTCGCCACCACCACCAGTAATTGTTATTCATAAATATGTTCGTCATTTAAAATCCAATCCGAAAAAAGTTCTGCTCTTATAACAGTCATTTCGATACCTGTCAATAGTATTTTCAAAAAATGGTTGACAAAAAAGGCGGCGATATGTTTAATCCATCGTACCAACAGATAAATGTCATATATTAAGTAGTGTATTCTTGGAACTCACCTTCAATACCGTTAAGGAATGATGGGAATGAATGAGCTGAATAAAACCACTGCCACTACTTTTAAACGTCATCCCGTCTTCAACAATAAGGCCTGTGCTGTCAGCGTATTCCCGCAGACTCAGCCTGACGTCCAAAAACCGAAACTGCTCGATCAGCTCAGAGAAGCCATAAGGATAGAAAATATCCCAATGCGCCTCGTGAATGGAACTGGCAATGGGTATTTCCTCAAGAGAAAAGGGGGAAAAATACAAAAACAACAGAAGAAGGCCGCCACCATGTCCATGAAACGATTTTACAAAGAGCAGTGAGAGAGGCTGTAAAAAAAGCCGGAATTATTAAGCACGTTGGTTGTCACACATTTCGCCATTCGTTTGCGACGCATTTGTTGGAGAATGGTTATGACATAAGAACAATTCAAGAATTGTTGGGTCATAAAGACGTAAGTACGACAATGATCTACACGCATGTATTGAACAAAGGTGGACGTGGTGTACGCAGTCCGTTTGATGGACTTTAACCGGTTTATACAGTCTGTATAAACCGGTGGGTAAAAAACGGCAATATCGTGTAACTATATAATATTAGGTAGTAATTACAAAATATTTCAAAGATGCGGAAACGTTTTATACAGAAGGAGACAGTCTGTGTTTACAGATTTATACAGACTGTATAAACATTGTTCATCCCGACCGCAGGCGGTCGGGATGAACGGGGCCGCGTCTGTCGCCGCGTGTCGCCGCCTGCGGCGGACGAACACGCGGCTTG
>JAFGLN010000059.1 GCA_016928025.1 Deltaproteobacteria bacterium | reverse complement strand
GGAGCGGGAGCGAAGCCTACCAAGGCAATAGCGAAGCATCCGCCGCCGATAAGCTGGCCGGGAGCTTGCTCCCGGTCAGCTTATCAGGAGGGAAGGTCGTGATTCTCGTTTTGAAACAGGGGCTCAGCCTCGAAGAAAAAGAGCAGTTGATGGACTTGCTGCGTTCGGAAAACTGCATCGTCAAAGAGATCGAAGGCGTTGAGGAAACCATTCTCGGCGTCGTGGGAAAGGTGCAAAGGGACATCCGTCACTTTGAAACCCTGCCCGGGGTGGCCAAGGTTGTTCCCGTGTCCAAGGCTTACAAGCTGGTCAGCCGGGAAATGCACCCGTCTTCTTCGGTGATCCGGATCGGAGATGTGGCCATCGGCGGCGACCGGCTGGTCGTCATTGCCGGTCCCTGCGGCGTGGAGGACCGGAAGCGGACGCTGGACATCGCCCGAGTCGTGCGGCGTCACGGGGCGGTGCTCTTCCGGGGCGGCGCCTTCAAACCCCGGACGTCGCCCTACGCGTTTCAGGGATTGGGAGAGGAAGGTCTTAAGATTCTCGCAGACGTGCGGAAGGAAACAGGGCTGGGGATCGTCACCGAAATGACCTCGCCCGGCCAGGCGGACCTCATGATGAAGTATGTGGATGTGGTGCAGATCGGGGCGCGTAACATGCAGAATTTTGAACTCCTCAAATGCGTGGGGCGCATTGGCAAGCCCGTCCTGCTCAAGCGCGGCCTTTCGGCCACCATCGAGGAGTGGCTCATGTCCGCCGAATACATCCTTTCCGAAGGAAACGATCAGGTCATCCTGTGCGAGCGGGGCATCCGCACCTTCGAGCGCTACACGCGCAACACCCTCGATCTCACGGCGATTCCCGTCATCAAAAAGCTCACGCACCTTCCCGTTATTGTCGATCCAAGCCATGCGACGGGCATCCGGGATAAGGTCAGCCCCATGGCCCGGGCCTCCATTGCCGCGGGAGCCGACGGGCTCATTATCGAGGTGCACACGGAGCCGGACAAGGCCCTCTCGGACGGCCCGCAAAGCCTCTATCCCGACCAGTTCGAGCAGCTCATGCGCGACCTCTATGTCATTGCGCCCGTCGTCGGCAAACAGTTGGATTATAGGTATCTGGAAAAAGCCGCCGCCATGAAAAAGCGCAAAGGGACCGCCCGGCTAACGCCGCCGCACGTTGTCTATGCCGGCGTTTCCGGTTCCTTCAGCCACAAGGCTTCGGAGCAGTTCTTCGGCACGGACGTTCCCATCCGAACCTGCGCTTCCTATCGGGATATTTTCGACGCCGTTCTCAACGAAGATGGTGCCCTGGGAATTATCCCCGTAGAGAACAGCCTGACGGGAAGCTTTCATGAGAACTATGATTTGTTACTGGAATATGATCTGCAAATCGTGGGGGAACTGACCCTGCGCAGCGTTCACAGGCTGATCGGCATTGCTGGCGCCACGTTGGAAGGTATTCAAAGGGTCTATGCCCATCCCCAAATTTTTCAACAATGCCGGGATATTCTGGCCCGGAATCCCCAATGGGACATGGTGGCGGTTCAGGATACTGCGACGGCCGTCCGGAGGGTCAAGGAACATAACGATCCCCATGAAGCGGCAATTGCCGGGAAAGACATGGCGGAACTGTATCAAATGACGCTGCTGAAGGAAGGCATCGAAACCAATCCCCGCAATTTCAACCGGTTTGTCGTCATCTCCAAAGAACCGTTCCTGGCGGGGCCCAACAATAAATCATCGCTGATCTATTCCGTCAGCAACAAACCGGGGGCCTTGTACGAAACCCTCAAGATTTTCGCCGAAAACAACATCAACCTGGTCAAGCTGGAATCGCGCCCGTGCACCGGCAAGCCCTGGGTATATCTGTTCTATGCGGATCCGGAGGCGGATATCGCCGACGAGGCGCACCGTCATATCCTGGAAGAACTCAAGGCCAAGACCGAATTCTTCAGACTGCTGGGCAGCTACCGGCGGGGGCTCGAACTGGAGTCCTGATGATACGCTGCGTTTCGGGATGCTCCGAAAATAAAATTGCCCCGATGGGCCGTCCGGTCCACCGGGGCAATGAAACCATTGGACTTCCGCCGATTGTTTGTCCCTATTTGATTACCTGGCAGACGTCGTTGACCAGCTTCCTGAAACTGACGGGCGTGTACGTGGAATAGCCGACAGGCACCAGGGCAATGATGTCGACATCCGGCGGCACGTTCAGGATTTTTTCAATGTCCCCCTTGGCCTGCGAGATCGGCCCGGTCATCCAGGTCGCCCCCAGTCCCATCTGATGTAGGACCAGCAGGAGATAGCCGATGCCGGAGGCGACCGACTGAATGCGCGAATCGATGGCGCCGCTCCACTGAAGCCTCTGAGCGGCCTGTTCATCCGTTTTTGCCCGCTCCGCGATCATCTTGTCCATGGGATTCTCCCGGCGTTTCGCACCGATGAGGATCATGGCAGGGGCGTCGCTGAGGGGGCTGCGTTTCGGAGGCGGAGGCGGCTCGACACCGGGAGGAGGCGGCGGAGGGGTGAATCCCTTGAAATTGGCCATTTCCGGCCAGGACATCATGTTTTTCATATTGGCCGCCGCGGCGTCCCCAATGGCTTTGATTTTGCTTTTGTCCAGGACGATATAAAAATTCCAGATTTGGGCATTCGCGCCGTTGGGCGCCCAGGACGCAAGCTCAACGGCCTTCAGCAGCAATTCTTCCGGGACCGGTTTGTCATCCCAAAAACGAATCGACCGCCGGCCTTTAATAAGTTTTTCCAGTTCCGCAGTTTCCATGATCCATGTCCTCCTTAAATGATGTTGTTTCGATTTGTTTCATGCAAAAAAAAACTATTTAATGTCAAGGAGTTTTTTGTTTTAAGGTATTGTAATGGAAGGGGGCTTCGAAGTCACAAGGTCATGGGGCATGAAAAAAATATATCTGTTCCTCTAACTTATTTTCTGCTAAGAGTTCCTAACAATGACTCTTTGTTCCGGTTATAACCCCAAAATATCATAATAAGGAGCGAAACAGGAAAAATGGATTACAGAGAGGTATTGGCCAAAGTTTCTCTATTTTCCCAAATGAATGCAAGCGACTTAAAGAGGATTGCGGCACTTGTCCGCGCGAGAGTTTATCAGGAAGGCGATATCATTATCCAGGAAGGGTCTGTTGATCGGCGTCTTTTTATCATAACGCATGGAAATGTTGAGGTCGTAAAGAATTTGGGAAGTAAAAAAGAGATTCCCGTCGGTTCATTCGGGCCCTTGAGCTATTTCGGCGAAATGGCCCTCATCGATGATGAAGTCAGATCAGCCAGTGTTGTGGCAAAGGAAAAAACGCAGGTTCTTACGCTGGATCATCTGGAACTCCTTGACGAAATAAAAAGGTACCCCGATATGGCCGTTGAATTACTGCAGATGCTCAGCCGGCGGATTCGTTTGATCGAGAAGACCCTGATCAATACCTTAGGCTCTTTTTTGCCGGTATGCGCGAATTGTCGCAAGATCCGGGATAAAGACGGCGTTTGGACGTCTATGGAAAAATACATTTCCGACCATTCCGATACGGAGTTCAGTCACGGTATCTGCCCCCATTGTGCCGCAATCCTTTATCCAAACGCCAAATCCATTAATGATTGAAACGGGAGCTGCAACAAGGAAGGACTTTCCATGATGTTCCTGTCCTTCAGATATTTTTAATTTCCGACATCAGATGGTCGAACTGCTCCACGTCAACGACGGGAGAGGTCGTAAAGGAAATGCCCGTCAGCATTTGCAAAGACACAGACGCGGCCATGGCCTTATCCGAATCCGGGAAATCCAGCGTAAAAACCAGGTCGTGCTCTCCCATAACGGCATACATGGAAACGACTTTTCCGCCGTTTTTCTCGATGATTTTAACGGCCTTTTTTGTTCGCTCCTCGGATACGTTCTGCAGTGATTCCTGATTATACTTTCCAAACATCATGAATATCGGCATCTGTCACCTCCTTCAAATTTTTCCGGAACAAAGCCGGTAAAGGAATTGCGGTTTGTTCTGGAGTCATCCAAGATCAGTAATTTTCGGTGGAAAACCTCCCCTGTTTAGGTTTGACAAGTCTTTCGTAATCCCTGTAGAACATGCGGATCAATTCCGTGTGCGAACCCGCGTTGAAACAGATTTCTTCATCTTCGGCAAGGCTTTTTTCCACGTAAACCGCCATGTCATAGAGATTACCAAAAGGCGGCATGGCGCCGACTTCGCATTCCGGAAAGAGGTTTCTGAATTCGTTTTCTTCGGCCAGTTGGACGTTTTCGGCGGCGGTTAGCGCCCTCAGAAGATCTAAATCCACGCGCTCCGTCGCCGGCAAAACCGCCATGGCCATTTTACCGTCTATTTTGATCATGACGGTTTTCGCCAGTTCTTTTCCGGGCAGATGGGCGGACTCGGCGATTTCCTGCGCCGTATACGCTCGGGAATGTCTGATGCTAATGTATTTGACGCCGTGATCATCCAGAAAATCTCTCAGTTTTGTCAATGGCATGATGGCCTCCTTTCTTGAGTTCAAAACTCTGAATCAAGGGTTAACCACATTGATGGCAACCGAATGCATTATCCGGTTGCCTTGCCGGTGGGTCAAAATGACTGAAAGAGCATTTGAGTTCAGTATTATCTGTTTAGAGACTGTCTAACATTGGGGAAAAGTGTCGGTCCTTTGCCCCCTGAGTCATAATGAGAACCTGCGTGATCTCACGGAGTCTTTCAGAGCAGGAATTTTTCCCTCCGGATGAAATGAAAAAAGAACGGCTTGAGACATCATCTTTCAGTGCCGTGCTCAGACCACGGCGCGCCAACGTGGCTTTATCTTTCAAGTTGTTGTCAATTGCATGATAAATAAAGATAAAGCCCAATGTCAATCAATATTTGGAAAGATTTGCCCAGTGTCCCCTCTATTAGACTGCTTCAATCGTCGAGGTCGGTTTGGTTGTGATGTTGTACGTTACGCTGACCACGTCCGGGATTGATTTGGTAATTTTGGCGGCCACCCCCTCCAGGATATCAAAGGAGAGCCTGGTGGGTGTCGCCGTTCTGGCATCGATGCTTTCCCAGCAGCGAATCTCGATCTGGTTGCCGAACACGCGCTTCTTATTGCGCATACCCGTCACACGGTCTTCATGAAGGATCGCCAGATATTGAAATGCGTTTGTGTCTTTGAGAACGGACTCGACAATGGCCGTTGCCTTCCTGACCAAAGCGATCCTGGCGGGCGTAACTTCCCCGATGACACGGGCCGACAGGGCGGGACCCGGAAAAGGGATCCGATCGAACATGCTTTTGGGCAAGCCCAATCCCTCGCCGACTTTGCGCACGCCGTCCTTGCGCAATTCGATAAGCGGCTCCAGAATCATATATCCGAAAGCTTTTTGCGGATCGATGCCCAGTTGTTCAAACACGTTGTGCTGGCGTTTGATACCCGCAACGGTTTCATCCACATCCGTGAGAATGGTGCCCTGCAGCAGATATTTTGCCTTGCTTTTGACCACGAGTTTGCTGAACACGTTTTTGTAGAAGGTCTGGGTGATCGCTTCCCGTTTTTCTTCCGGATCGGTCAGGCCTTTCAGAGCGGAAAAGAAGGCTTTTGACGCATCCAAGACTTCCACCTGGATTCCCAGTTTCTTAAAAGCGGCCGCCACATTTGCCGGCTCTTTTTCCCGCATGATGCCGTTGTCGATAAAATAGGTTTTCAGACGCTTTCCCAAGGCCCGGTGCCCCAAGGCAGTGACAACGGACGAATCAACACCGCCCGACAGGGCGTTGATCGCTATGCCTTCGCCGACGGCCTCTTGGATTTCCCGCACCTTATTATCGATAAATTTTTCAACGTTCATTGTTCCGGCTTTGATTTCTTTGCTTTTCTTCATGGCGGCTCCTTATGGGCTTCTTATGTGATATCATGGTTTTCATCTTTTAAACAAAAACCTATTTTCTTTCAAGCAATAAAGACCGGAAGTGTCTATAAAAACACTTGACAGGAAATTTATTTTTGACTTGATGTAAATCCAGTGCTCGATTTATATAAGGCGTTCTCAAACGGCCGCGTTTTCTCTTTTCTTTTGTCATGACCGGCTTTGAGGCGAATTGGTCATGACAAAAGGAGATAGTTTTTTGGACACAAAATATCGATAAAAAGGAGTCGAGGAGAAGCATATGAAACTGACGGGCAACACCATACTGATTACCGGCGGTACGTCGGGCATCGGTCTGGGATTTGCGGAGAAATTTCTGGAGCTGGGCAATAAGGTTATCATCTGTGGACGCCGGGTTGAAAGGCTTGAGCAGATCATAAAAAATCATCCGGAGATGGATGCCCTGGTCTGTGATGTCACGGACGCCGTGCAGAGAGTGGAACTCTGTGATCAGGTTTTGGCTCATTCACCGAAGCTGAATCTTCTCATCAATAACGCAGGCATTCAATTGATGACCGATTTGACGACGCCTGTCGATATTGAAGAAGTCCGATCGGAGATTGAAACCAATCTGACCGCGCCTATCCACCTCGCGTCTCTGTTTGCCGGCCATCTGGCTGCCATGGCGGCCGAGAGGGAAGCGGCCATTGTCAACATCACATCCGGTCTGGCCTTTGCGCCTGTCTCGCCCATGCCGGTTTACTGTGCCACCAAAGCGGCCATGCATTCCCTGACCATGACGCTTCGTCATCAGTTGAAAACGCAAGCCATCAAGGTATTTGAAATCGCGCCCCCGGCGGTGGATACGGATCTCGGCCATGAGTATCGGCTCGACAAAAGCCGGTCCCATGGAGGCATCCCGATCACTGAATTTATCGATAATGCCATACAGGCGCTGGAAGAAGACCGATTGGAAGCACCTATCGGCATGGCTGCTGATCTGAGAGACAAAAGAGAAAAGCTCTTTGATCTTATGAACCGGTGAGCATGGATACGATGGAATTTGAAATTATCCTTGACATAATTGGTTTTATTTATTATTTTTCCAGCTCAAATTCCGACAAAGAAATCAAATTATGGATGATAGAGAAATCAGCGGTGCACAGGTTGCAAAAGCCTTGAATATGTGGCTTAAGTTTATCCGGGCCTATTCGACCTATAATAAAAGAGCGGCTGAACATCTAAAAGGTTTTGGTCTTTCCACATCGCAGTACATGGTCATCGAATGTCTGGGCCATTTTGGACCGCTCCTCACCGGCGAGTTATGCAAGAAGACTTTTCGGAGCGGGGGCAACATGACGTTTGTTGTAGACGGTCTCGAAAAAGCCGATCTGGTGAACCGTATTATCATCGAAGACGACCGGCGAGCGATAATGGTCGGATTAACCCCAAAGGGAAAAGAGATTTACAACGAAGCCTTCGCCAAACACGCCGAGTATCTTGACGGCCTGGCAACAGCTCTCTCGGAGGATGAACGGGCCGAATTCGCACGCCTGTTGAAGAAAGTCGGACTTGCTTTAGCTGAAGAGTAGTGTTTTTTTAGCCATATATTTCAATATCGTAATATTAAGACTAAAAATACGTTGGCGTCATGTATGAACATAAACAGTGATGAAAGGGTAAAAAAAGTAAGGGAACCATGGAAGATAAAGGAAGACTGGAGGGCAAGGTAGCGATTATTACGGGTGCTGCTAACGGGATTGGCCGTGCCACAGCGATATTATTTGCCCGGGAAGGTGCCCGGATGGCACTGGCCGATATCAATGAAGAGGGATTGAAAGAGACGTACGATCTGGTCCGGAAAGAAGGCGGCGATGCGATAATGAAAGTTGTCGATGTGTCTGTCGAGCAACAGGTCAAGGAGCTCTTTGAATCGGCGATAAAGACATTTGCCAGGGTGGATATCCTGTGCAATAATGCCGGGATTGGCGGCGGTGTCGGTAAGGAAGAACAGGTTTGGAAAAGGGTTTATGAGGTGAATGTGTTGGGCGCTGTGTACGGTATTAAATATGTCGGCCCCCATATGCAGGAGCGCAAAAGCGGTTCCATTGTCAATACGGCATCCGTTGCCGGCATTCGAGCGGGAGCCGGCGGCAATGCTTATAGCGCGAGCAAGGCGGCATTGATCAATTTAACCAAAACGGTTGCCTGTGATATGGGCGGATTCAATGTGCGGGTCAATTCAGTCTGTCCCGGCCTCATCGAAACAGGCATGACCCAACGGGCTTTCAATTACGCCCGGGAATCGGGTAAAATTCATAAAATGGGATACCGCTGCGAATTGAGGCGATATGGCTTGCCGGAAGAGGTGGCCCATGCCATTCTTTTCCTGGCGAGTGATGAATCCAGCTACATTACCGGTCAGTCTCTGCCGGTCGATGGCGGCAATACTTGTTCCCTTAACCTGCCCGGCATGAAATATTGATGAAAGTTTTTGTTCATGAATTAATGATCTATAAATAGTGAAAGGAAGGTCGAATATGAATCGTGACATTTTTAAGTTGGATAATAAAGTGGCCCTGATTACCGGCGCCAGCCGGGGGATCGGGGAGGCCATTGCCAAAACGCTGGCCGAAAACGGGGCGCAGGTCATTTTAACCAGCCGAAAAATCGACGCTCTGCAGGAAGTCGAAAAGGAAATTACGGCAAATGGCGGAAAGGCGACTTCCATTGCCTGCCACACGGGCAACATGGAGCAGATCAATAACTTGTTTGAGGAAATTAAGAAACGATTCGGCCGTCTGGACATTCTGATCAATAACGCGGCGACGAATCCATTCTTCGGCGATGTTTTAAGTATCGATGAAAAGGCATGGGACAAGACGGTGGAGGTGAATTTCAAAGGGTATTTCTTTATGAGCCAGGGTGCCGCCAAAATCATGAAGGAAAAGGACGGAGGGGCCATTGTCAATATCGCTTCGGTCAACGGTGTCCGGCCGGCTCCCGGCCAGGGTGTTTATTCCATGACCAAGGCCGCCGTCATTAACATGACGCAGGCTTTTGCCAAGGAATTAGCTGAATACAACATCAGAGTCAATGCCATATTGCCCGGGTTAACGGATACAAAATTCGCTGCGGTTTTAATGGAGCGCCGCGGTGCCGAAAGAACAAAGACGGGCAATACCTTGAAGCGCGCGGCGCAACCGGAGGAAATGGCCGGCGCCGCTCTCTATCTGGTGTCCGATGCAGCGACCTATACAACCGGGACGTGTATTACGGTCGACGGCGGATCACTGGCATAGCAGGCCTGTTAAGCGGTTAATGGGCGATCCGTGCAGGATGGAGATGATTTGAACGGACGGTACGGGTGAGTCCTCTTTTGTTTGAAAGGCAAAAGGATATTAATGGCAAATATAAAAAAGAAGAAAACCTCAAACGATTTGTCCCTGAATATGTGGCTTAAATTTATCAGGGCCCATTCAACTTATTACAAAAGAGCCGCCGAACATATCAAGAATTTCGGCCTGTCCCTGTCCCAATTATGGGTCATCGAGTGTCTGGGACATTCGGGGCCACTGATTATGGGAGAGTTGTGTAAAAAAACTTTTCTTAGTCCCGGCAATATGACGTTTGTGGTGGATGGTCTCGAAAAAGCTGGTATCGCGGAACGCGTTTATGCCGAAGAAGACAGACGGGTCATTCTGGTGCGGCTGACACCCAAGGGAGGGAAAATCTATGCCGAGGCGTTCAGCAATCATGCCGTGTTTCTTACCAGACTGGCATCTGTTTTAACCTCTGAAGAACAGGAGGAACTGGCTCGTCTGCTTAAGAAATTGGGTCTGGCGTTGAGTGACAAATCGAAGGGGAGTTCCGGGTAAGCAATTGACGGACGGATGAAAGGAAATCGAATATATGATGGGTAAAAAGGCAAGACTGGAAGGCAAGGTTGCCGTGATTACGGGGGCGGCCGATGGGATCGGCCGGGCAACGGCCGTTTTGTTTGCCCGGGAAGGCGCCAAACTGGCCATTGCCGATATCAATGAAAAAGGATTGACCCAGACGCTCGATCTTGTCCAAAAGGAAGGCGGCCGTGCGGTGATGAAAGTCATCGATGTGTCCGTGGAACAACAGATCAAAGAGCTTGTGGAACTGGCGCTTGAAAGTTACTCTCAAATCGATATCCTGTGTAACAATGCCGGTATTGGGGGCATGGAGGGTGAAGATGGAGTCGTCTGGAAAAGAATCTATGAAATAAATGTCTTGGGTGCCGTTTATGCCATTAAATATGTCGGTCCCCATATGCAGGAGCGTAAAAGCGGTTCCATCGTTAATACGGCATCCGTTGCCGGGATTCGAGCGGGAGCCGGCGGCAACGCCTACAGCGCGAGCAAGGCGGCATTGATCAATTTCACCAAAACCGCTGCTTGCGACATGGGTGGCTTTAATGTTCGGGTGAATGCCGTTTGCCCGGGGCTTATTGAGACGGGTATGACGAAACCCATATTCGATTATGCCCGCTCGGCAGGCAAACTCGACAGGATGGGAAATCGCTGCGAGCTGAGACGCTACGGTTGTCCTGAAGAGGTGGCCTACGCCATCCTCTTCCTGGCCAGTGATGAATCCAGTTACATTACGGGTCAGTCCCTTCCGGTCGATGGGGGCAATACCGCTTCTTTGAACATGCCCGGTATGAAATACTGACGCTCTCGTAAAAAGTCGAAAATCACCCTGTTCCTTAAGGGGAGAGGGTCGGGGTGAGGGTGAGAAATAGCGTTATGACAAGTGATGATCAATCCCCCTCCCCTTCGTCCCCTCCCACCAAGGGAGGGGAATATGACTTTTTACGAGACCATCAAATACTGATTCAAAGACTCGTCCCCGATGGATAAACGTACTCATAAATAAAAAGAAATTGATATTTGCGTCATATCGCGGCGCAACAATAAGGTGATAGTTAGTTACAATATTTAAAATTTTAGCTTCAAGGAGAGAAAAACATGATTAGAACACCCGAACAGTATGTCGACAGTCTGCGCGATGGAAGAGTTGTGTATCAGGATGGCGAAATCGTAAAAGACGTGCCTACCCGATATAAATCATCGGTAGAGCGGACCGCCTCCGAGTTCTGGCTGGCCAACCAGCCGGAGCATCGCGCGCTTTTCAATGAAACTGAAAACGGCGAAGAATTTTCCTTCTCGTTTAAAGTTCCCAAAACAGGGGAAGACCTTCAGAGACGCAGAGAGATCGTTTCGACCCTGACCCGCAACCGCGTCGGCGGTTCACGCCTGACGGGCATTGACAGCCTCAATGGTGTTGCCTATGCCTGCGATAAGCTGGACGCCGCCATGGGGACCAAATATGCGGAAAATATGCGGTCATACCGCGAATGGTGCAAGAAGAACGATCCGGGCCTCTGCGCCGCCGTCAGCGATCCCAAAGGCAACCGGAGACTGCATGCGGAAGACCCGCGGCAGGCCCACAAAGATTTTTACGTCCGTGTCGTCGACAAAAGCAACGAAGGTATTTATATTACGGGCTGCAAGCTGCACATCAGCGATTCGATTCTGTCCAATGAACTGATTGTCGTCCCTTCCCGCAACCACAATGAATCGGGTAAGGATTATGCCGTATCCTGCGCGGTATCGTGCGGCACGAAGGGCGTGACCTTCCTGGCCACGGCCGGTTCGGAAGACGGCGGCCATCCGATGATTATTTTCGATAATGTGTTCGTTCCCTGGGACAGGGTGTTCCTGTGCGGCGAATGGCAATTTTCGAGGATGTATGCCACCTCGTTTGCCCGTTACCATCGCCTGACGGCCGCCACTTACAAGCATGTCCAATTGCAGAATGTGGCCGGTCTGGCCATGCTCATGGCCGAATACAACGGTTTGACCCATGCCACCCGTATTCAGGATATGCTGGCCTGGCTGGCCATGTACGCCGATGTCACGGAAGCGCTGGGTAAAGCGGCCGCGCTGGCGCCGGTCATTGATCCCGAGACGGGCTTTGCGCTTCCGAATCCGGTTTATACCAACTGTGCCAAATACTTCTTTGCGTCTCAGTGGCACGAAGCCATGAAGTACCTGCAGGACATCACCGGCGGTATCGCCGCGACGATTCCTTCCCAGAAAGATTATGAGAATCCCACGGTGAAGGCCTACATGGATAAATATCTGCAGGGTGCCGCTGAGTTCTCCGCGGAAGACCGGATCAAAGCAATCAATGCGGTTATCCGGATGGGTTCGACATTTGGGGGCGTTCTGACGATCCACGCCGAGGGTTCGCTGGCAACCCAGCGGATGGTGGTCTATCAGATGGCCGATTGGGAAAGATTCAAAGCCGCCGCCAAGCGCAATCTGGGTATTCCCACGGACCATCCCGATTATCAGCAACCGCTGGCGCCTCCCTGGAGGATGCCGGAATCTTTGGCAAAAACGGGTGCCGAATAAGGCTTCATCGCGTTATGGCGTTGACAAAATTAACCGGTTAAATGAAGGGCGGGGACGAGCCCGTCCTTCATCGGCACAGAGAAATGGAGGTAAAAGTTATGGACATTCAAGCAATATGGCAAAGAATTCTTGATTGGACATTGACAAATGGTCTCCACATTATTCTGATTCTCATTCTGACCTGGATTGCTTTAACGGTTGCAAAAAAGCTCTCGAACCGCCTGGTTTCCGTTATTGTCGGCAAACAGGACAATGTGGAGTTCCAGAAACGGGCCCAGACCCTGATCGGGGTTATCCACTATGTGATGGTTTTGGCCATCCTGATTGTTGCGACGATGATTGTTCTGAGGGAAGTCGGGGTTGAGATCGGGCCCGTTCTCGCTGCCGCCGGTATCGTTGGTCTGGCTGTGGGCTTCGGTGCCCAGAGTCTGGTCAAAGATGTCATCAGCGGGTTTTTCATTTTGCTTGATGACCAGATTCGGGTCGGCGATGTCGTGGAAATCGCTGGCAAGGGCGGACTGGTGGAAAGGGTCAATCTGCGCATGACGGTTTTAAGAGATCTGGCCGGAAATGTCCACTATATTCCGAACGGAAGTATCGAGGTGGTTAGCAACATGACCAAGGAATATTCCCGCTACGTGTTTGACGTCGGCGTTGCCTATCGCGAGGATGTGGATGAGGTCATCGGGGTGATCAAGGGCCTTGACGAAGAACTCCGCAACGATCCGGAGTTTAAAGATGACATCCTGGAGCCCATTGAAATTTTAGGTCTGAACGAATTTGCGGATTCCGCCATTGTGATTAAAGCGAGGACAAAAACGCTGCCCAGCAAACAATGGCGGATCGGCCGTGAGTTTAATCGCCGACTGAAGAAAAAATTCGATGAACTGAATATCGAAATTCCGTTCCCTCATGTGACGCTGTACATGGGGCAGGATAAACAGGGGAATGCCCCTCCCATGCACATCGACCAGGGGCTTTTCAAGGAAAAATCATAGAATCGAAGGGGCTGCTGTCCGTATAACGAGGTTCAGCAGCCCGTTAAAAACATACCTTTTTTGAAAGGGCCGTTGTTTGAAAAAATAAGGATCTTTCTGTTGATTTGTTACATGACCATCGCGGCAATGGAAAAGTAGATGACCAGACCGATGATATCCATGACGGAGGCAATGAGGGGGTTGCTGGCTACGGCGGGGTCCACCTGAAAGCGCTGGAGAATGAGCGGCAAGACAACACCCAGCAGACTGGAAACGACCACAATGGTTACCATGGTGAGCGACACGATGAGCGCGATATGCCACCCGCCCTTGAAAATTCCCAACAATAAACTGGCCACCCCCATTGTAAGACCCAAAAGACAGCCGATCCCGATCTCGCGAAAGACAGCCTTGACCCACTGGCGGTCGCGGATGTCGCCCGTCGCGATGGCTCGAATCATCAGCGTTGCCGATTGATTGCCCGTATTACCGCCGGTACCTGTCAACAACGGAATGAAAAAGGCCAGAGCAATGGCCGACGCCAGAACGTCCTCCTGGGCCGCAATAATTCCCGTGGTTATGATGCTGACGCCCAAAAGGCCGGCGAGCCACAAGACACGCTTTCCATAAAGGGACCAGACGGAGGCCTCCCGATAGCTAGTCTTCAGGGGATTCACGGCGGCGGATTTCTGAATATCTTCCGTGACTTCTTCTTCCGCTACATCGAAGAGGTCGTCGATAGTGACGATTCCGAGCATGACATTGTTGGGGTCAATGACAGGCAGGGCGACGACGTCGTAACGGCGAATTTTTTGCACCGCATCTTCCCGGTCGTCTAAAGCCGAAAGACTGATCACCGTGTCTTCCATGATGTCTCCGACCAAGTCAGCGGGTTTCGCCAGGATCAGTTGTCGAAGCCCCATAACGCCGACCAGTTTCCATTCGTTATTGATCACATAAATAACATTGATGGTTTCACTGTCCATTCCCCGCAGCCGGATGTGTTCCAGGGCCTGTCCGACCGTCCATTCGGGTAGCGCTGCCACATAGTCGGGCGTCATGAGACGACCGACGCTTTCCGGAGGGTAACCCAGCAATTGAAGTGCCTCGCGCCGGTCTTCGGGAGTCAACAGCGTCAGCAGTTTCTGGATGGCCTGGCCCGGCAGTTCTTCGAGGAAATCGGCTCGGTCGTCAGGGGTCAGGCCGGCGAGAATCAGCCGGGTTTCTTCATCGGTAAGGGCCTCCAGGATGTCTTCTTTGAGCTTGGCGTCGAGATGGGCGAATACCTCGGGAAGAACGTTTTTAGGCAGAAGGCGGAGTAAAACGATCCGGCTTCTTTCTTTTACATCGGCGATAAGATCAGCTATATCCGGCTCAGGAAGTTCTACCAGCAATTCTTTGAGTTCCTGCCATTGATGATTGGCGAGCATCTCTTCTATTTCCGGTTTGAATAATAAGAAGCTCTGCATAGCACGACCTGATACCTAAAGATTTAAAAGACATAAAAACGATGAGGCCTAAATGGTTTCCATCCGCACCGGCCTGAAATATTTTACCCGTTAATCTGTTCCCGGCCGGTGCCTGATTTTTCCGACAAGCCGATCAGCGGGGTTATAAAAAACGGAATGTCTCTGCAGGGGCCAACTTAGCAGAATTGATCTTTGTGTCAATGTTTTTCGGATTATCGTGAAAGAGAATGAGAAGAAATTTTTTCCCTCACCGGACAGTGGATTTTTCGATCGTCCTTTGGGTTAATACGTTGTTTTTGTTTCGGCCGCATGATCTTTTAAGTTTTTGCGGAGATCGAGCCAGATAAAGTACAAAATCATAAATATGTTGTAAACGGCGGCGGGAAGGGCTGTTTCTTTCGAAAACAGAGACAGGGCCAGTCCGCCGGCGATGCCCAGATTCTTTAGGGTACCCAGAAGCATGAGGCTGTTGACTTCTTTCCGGTCGATCTTGAAAAATGCCCCGGTTTTTTCAATGATCAAACCCAGAACAAACGTGGCGGTAAAGGCGATGCAAGCGGATGGCAGGATGATCAAAGGGTTGTCGATAATCAGGTTTCGGTTGGTGCCGATGATCGTATACATGACGATGAAGAATAACCAGTCCGTCAGCAGACCTTTAACCGGCACAATGCGATCGGCGAGGTTGAAGAAGATGATGATCCGTGAGAAGATGACGGGCAGGACGATGAGGATGACCATAATCCGGATCAGCGTAACGGGATCGGCGAAGTTTGCGCCCAGAGACAAATGAAAAAAAACAGGCATGATAATCAGTGCGCCAATATAGGCCGCCACGGTGCCTGCCAGCGAATAGGACACATTCCCGCCTAACAGACCGGAAAACGGAATGACCGCTACGGCCGGCGGTACGGCGGCCACCAGGATAAAACCGGTCCGAAAATGTTCTTGCTCAATGAACAACGCCGAAAGGGTCAGGATAATGCCGCCCAGAAGCGGGTAAGTCATGAAGATGCCCGCCACAGAGGGTTTAAGGATGGCACGGGGGGTCCGAAAGAAATCGTTCGGTACATTCGTCGTTGCCAACATCATGACAAGCGCCAGCGCCCACAGCATAATCGGCTCACCCAACGATGCCGCTTGCGGAAAAACCAGCCCCAGGGCAATGGCCAGGAAGAAGATAAAATTCCGATTACGGAGAAGTCGAAGCATCATTTTCCCCTTATCCCATAATCCACAACCATCAGGGTTGGTCTTCGCGGGAGGTGACAGCCGGTAATTAGGCGTTTTTGTATTCTTTTAAGGCCGCAATACGGTCTTCCAGCGGGGGATGGGTCATAAAAAGAATTTTTAAACCGCGATGGGTGGGCTTGCCGCTGATGCCGAAGGCGGACATCTGATCCGGCAGCGGTTCCTGAATGCCGCGTTTGAGCGTTTCCAGGGCGGCGATCATGTTGCCCCGGCCGGCCAGTTTCGCCCCGCCGGCGTCGGCCCGGTATTCTCGTTGACGGCTGAACCACATGACAATAATACTGGCCAGGATGCCGAAAACGATCTGGGCGACAATGGTCGCTATAAAGAAGCCAATGCCGTGTCCTTCCTCGTTTTTCAAAATGACCCGGTCGACGAAATGGCCGACGACGCGGGAGAGGAAAATAACAAAGGTGTTTACGACACCCTGGATGAGGGTCAGGGTGACCATGTCCCCATTGGCCACATGGCTTATTTCATGACCCAGGACGGCTTCGATCTGATTTTTATCCATGGCGCGCAGCAATCCGGTGCTCACGGCCACCAGAGCATTATTTTTGTTCATACCGGTGGCGAAGGCATTCGGCGAGGGAGAATCAAAAACAGCCACCTCCGGCATACCGATACCGGCCACGGATACCTGCTTCTTTACGGTATCCACCAGCCAGCTTTCTGTAGGTGTTCTCGGCGTTGTAATCACTTCGGCGCCCATCATCCTCTTGGCCATCCACTTTGACATGGCCAGAGAGATAAAAGAGCCGCCAAATCCGAATACAGCGGCAAAAACAAGGAGGTTGTATAGATTCAACCCGATTCCTTGTGCATCCAGGATACGATCCACACCGAGAAGGCGCAAAACGATGCTCAGGACCACCAGAACGGCGATATTTGTCAGCAGGAACAACAAGACTCTTTTCATTTTTTTGACCTCCGAAATCGTTTGTTCTAACGGTGTCAACCGTCTTTTCATAAGAACAATATGGTCATTCGTCGACCCTGCGTCAAGGGCTTGCTCTGATATGAAATTGCCGAAGCAATGTACCCCAAAAAGATATGCCGCGTCTCCAACCAGGGGACAAAATATTTTCTGGACGTTGATCTTGAAGATCCCTTTTTGCCGGCGAAGTATATGAACATGGGACTTTTTTTGTCAAGCAAATACGGAGGAAAAACGTTTTAGGTCTGATAAAAAGCAATATATCCGTGTATCATCGACGATGTTTACAATGAACATGTAACATGATATAAAAACTGCATGTTTCTTGTGACAACAGATGTTTCAACAAAAGGTGGGAAAGGGGGATGCCATGAAAAGGAAGGTTTTTTTTCAAAAGCTTGTTGGTGTGTCCTTTTTTGTTTTATCGAGTGTCTTTTTTTTATCGAATGCCTGGCCACAATCGACCGGGCCGTTCGGGGAAGGAGAGCTTAAAAAAATGGTTTCCAATATACACTGGCTGGGACATTCCAGTTTTCGAATCGATGCCGATGATCTGGTTGTTTATCTGGACCCTTTCATGCTGAAGGAGAGCGGGCCGAAAGCGGACATTATCCTCATTACGCATGATCATATGGACCATAACAGTCCGAACGATGTCGCGAAGATCCAAAAAGATGAGACGGTTATCGTAACGGTGTCCATGGGTTCTGAAAAACTGACCGGCAACATCAAACAGATCAAACCGGGTGAAGAAATGACGGTCAAGGGAATCCCCATTAAGGCAATACCCGCCTATAACATCAATAAATTTCGTAGCCCCGGCATTCCCTTCCATCCGCGGGAATCAGGCTATGTCGGATTCATCCTGACCGTGAAGGGCAAACGCATCTATCATGCCGGCGATACGGATTTCATTCCCGACATGGAAGGCCTGGAGCCGGATATTGCTCTTTTACCGGTGAGCGGCATTTACGTCATGACGCCTGAGGAAGCCGCGAAGGCAGCCGCGGCCATCAATGCCAAAGTATCAATACCCATGCATATCGGCGGGCCGGTCGGTTCGATTGAAGCGGCAGATGAATTTAAAGCAAAAGCCACGGTGCCGGTGATGATCCTGTCTATAGAAAAATAGGACAACGATAATACGCGATCGCGGGATTTTATGAAGGATTTAAAAAATGTCAAAAAAATACGGAGACGGAAAAGGTTTCTTTGTCTGGTTTGACACGGAATACTCCGACCTGAAACTGGAAAAAGCGCATCTGCTGCAGGTGGCGGCCCTCGTTACGGATGCATCGTTGCGACGGGTGCTGCCGGCCGGTGAGGATGTGATATTGGCCATCCGTCTACCCATAGAAATTCAACCGAGTCCCTGGGTGGAAGAAAATCTTTCCGAACTCCTCAGGCTTTGCCGATCGCCTGATGCGGTTGATCTTGCCGACGCGGATCAGCGCCTGGCGGACTATGTTGACAAAGCAGCGGGGACAATAACGCAACAACAAGATCAGAGGCCTGTCCTGGCGGGAAACAGCATTCATGCGGACTGGTGGCTTGTCCGGCGTTTTCTGCCTCAATTTCTCAGCCGTCTCCATTACCGCCATCTGGACGTGACGACCTTTAAACTGGAATGGCAGAGGCTGAACCAGGACATCGAATTCGATAAGGAAAATTCCGAGTCGATCAGACAGTACTTTCCGGAAGCCGTTTTGCCGGTTGCGGGGAACCGCCATGACGCCTACTATGACCTGCAGGCCTCCCTCTCCGAACTGGCCTTCTATCGCGCCCATCTCCTGCAGAATTTTTAATATAAGTGACCGGTGACAAGTGATGAGTGACAAGTGAATGATGGGTGTTGGACTATTTTTCCTTGCCGCTCACCAGTTACCATTCAAAGGTGATTTTTGTGATTCGTGGTGTCCCAACGGGAGATGGCTATTAAGACATGGTGTTTAATGCGCATCCTGTAAAAAGGAACGGTTTTTTATTGTTATACCTGTCACCTGTTATTCATCACACGTCACAGTGTGTTTTCGTTCCTTGCGGTGTTACCATGGGACAGGGTTGCTTTTAGTATTATCGGGCATGATGACCGTGACGGTCCTTTTGTATGGCCTATTCAAATATTGCCTGTCTATGATGGTCTGTGATAAGGTCTCATCCGTATTCTATTAGACAATCCTTGTTTAAAAAGGGAAGGGGGGCGTCACCGAAGCATGATTTTCATCCGGTGGTTTATTTTAACGATAGCGGTTGTTTTTGCCGCCTTCATCCTGGACGGCATCCAGATCAGCAATTTTTTCTCCGCCTTTTTCGCCGCAGCCATCCTCGGTATTCTCAATGTGTCTTTACGTCCCATTCTGATCATTCTGACGCTGCCGCTCAACATCCTGACGCTGGGACTGCTGACGTTTGTGATCAACGCGTTCATGCTGAAAGTAACGTCTTATCTGATGCCGGGTTTCGATGTCCGCGGATTCTGGACGGCCGTGTTCGGGGCCCTCATCATCAGTATCGTCTCGTGGTTTTTAAATTCGTTTACGAACAGGAACTATCGGTAGTTTGGGGCCGTTGTCATAAAATCAAAAAGGTCGACATAAGGAGTATGATGGATCTGACGCCCGCCATGAAACAGTATTGGGAGATAAAGGACAAGCACCGGGACTGTATCCTTTTTTTCCGTATGGGCGACTTTTACGAGATGTTTTTTGACGATGCCGTGACGGCATCGCAGGTGTTGGACATCACCCTGACATCGCGCAACAAGAATAAGGACGGAAGCATTCCCCTGTGCGGCGTTCCCTATCATGCCGGGCCGGCCTATATCGCCAAGTTGATTGAAAGAGGTTATAAAGTGGCCGTCTGCGAGCAGATGGAAGACCCGAAGCAGGCGAAAGGCGTTGTGAAAAGGGACGTTGTCCGGATCATTACGCCCGGTTTGGTGGTCGATCAGGATAATCTCGAGGCGAAGGAAAACAATTTTTTAGGCGCTCTGTCATATCAGGATGATGTTTATGGATTGGCCTTTATTGACATCTCGACGGGGGAATTTCGTATTGCGGAATTGGAGGACAAGAATGATTTTAATATCGAATTGGGAAACCTCAAATTCAGAGAAATGCTCTGTGAAGACCAAATGCGGGGGAATACGTTCCAGGAGGATGTCACCGGTGGGGATACCTCGTGTCGGATCAATTATCTTTCCACCGATTATTTTGACTCTCGGGAAGCAAAGGCCCTTCTGGAATCCTATTTTACGGCAGCGGCATTGAATATCCTCGGCATTGCCGATCATCCCGCCGTGCTGGCCGCCGCCGGCGCCGTCCTTCGTTATGTGGAAGAAACGCAGAAGGACCATCTGGGCCACATCCATGCCGTTCAATGGTACGGCCGGGACTCACATCTGGTTCTGGATGAGGTGGCCCGGCGCAACCTGGAGTTGTTCAATACCATTGCTGACGGCAGAAAAGAGGGGTCTCTTTTTCATGTGCTGGATGAAACGGCCACCCCCATGGGCGGAAGGCGGCTTCGCTGGTGGCTCAATTATCCGCTGACCGATCCCGAAACGATCCGGGAGCGGCTGGCCGCCGTGTCGGAAATTAAAGATCACCATCTGCTCAGAGATGCCCTCCGCAAATCCCTGGCCCGGATCTATGATCTGGAAAGGCTGGGTGCCAGGATCGCCATGGGGATGGCCAATGCGCGGGATTTGATTGCACTGAAAACCTCCCTCCGGACCCTGCCGTCCATCAGATCCTCCCTCCATGATCTGGCGTCCGGATTCATTAAGCGGATTTATACCGATATCGATGAAATGACCGACATCGCCGAACTCATTGAAAAGGCGATTTACGATGAGCCTCCGGTGACGCTGCGCGAGGGCGGAATCATCAAGGCGGGTTATGATGCCGATCTGGACAAGGTGGTCGGGATATCGCAGGACGGGAAAAAATGGATAGCCGCCCTGGAGGATCAGGAGCGCAAGCGAACGGGCATCAATTCCTTGAAGGTCGGATTCAACAATGTCTTCGGATATTATATCGAAGTGACCAAAGCCAACGCCGACGCCGTTCCCGACGATTATGTCAGAAAGCAAACCCTGGTCAATGCGGAAAGGTACATTAATCAGGCGCTGAAGGAATACGAATACACCGTCCTCAATGCTGAAGACCGGCGTAAAGAGAAGGAATATGATCTGTTTGTCCACATTAGAAGTCGAATCGCCTCTCAAATCAAAAGGATCCAGATAACCGCCTCCTGTCTGGCCGATCTGGACGTCCTTACGGGCCTGGCCGACATCGCCGAAAAATACAACTACTGCTGCCCGGTCGTTGGTGACGACGACGTCATTGAAATCAGGGAGGGCAGACACCCGGTTGTGGAAAGGATGCGCCTCACGGAGGGTTTTGTCCCGAACGATGTCTTTATGGACTTGGAACGGAACCGTTTTCTCATCATTACGGGGCCGAACATGGCCGGCAAATCGACCTGTATCCGGCAGATCGCCCTGATTGTGTTGATGGCGCAAATGGGGAGCTTTGTGCCGGCGGCCGGCGCCAGGATCGGTGTTGTAGACCGGATATTTACGCGTGTTGGTGCCGCCGACAGCTTGTCGAAGGGACAGAGCACGTTTATGGTCGAGATGACCGAAGTGGCGAATATTTTGCAGAATGCGACTCAACGGAGCCTGATCATCCTGGATGAAGTCGGACGCGGTACCAGCACCTTCGATGGTCTCAGCATTGCTTGGGCCGTAGCCGAATATATTCATGACGGGAAAAACCTGGGTGCTCGAACCCTTTTTGCCACGCATTACCATCAGCTCACGGAAATGGCCCTGACTCGAGAGGGTGTTAAAAATTACAATATCGCCGTCAAAGAATGGGGAGACAAGATTATATTCCTGAGAAAGATGGTGGAAGGCGGAACAAACCGCAGTTACGGCATCCAGGTGGCCAAAATTGCCGGAATACCGGATGACGTGATTCAGCGGGCCCATGAGATCCTCCGGAATCTGGAGAAAGGGGAACTGGACGAGATCGGTATGCCGCGGGTGGCGAAAAGCAAGAAGGCGCCCGCAAAGCATCAGGGCCAGCTCAGTTTATTTGTGGATGACGATCAGGCCGTTATCAGCGAGATAAAGGATTTAAACATCCTGAACATGACACCGATGGACGCGATGAATATGATCAACAAATGGAAGGAAAAGCTGAAGACTTCGTAAAATGGCCGGATGCTTCGTTGCGCATCGTCCCTCGTCACTGCGACGTACCTTGATGTACGCCTCATTCCTCATGACTCGCGCGCCTTGCCGGCGACCATTTTACGAAGTCTTATGATGATTGATACGATAAAAAAGGCCTTTGAAGAAGAGCTGAAGGATTCGTAGTTTCTATTATTTGATGCAGACGCGGCGGACCTGCCGGAAATCGGTATACCCATCGAAGCATTTCATAATCCCGTCCTGAAGCAGGGTCGTCATTCCTTCTGCTATGGCCACATTCCGCATTTCTTCAACGGTGGCATGTTTCTGGATCAACCGTTTTATTTCATCGGTTCCGACCAGGAGTTCATGGACGCCCATCCTCCCCTTATAACCCGTTTTGTCGCAGGCGCTGCAGCCCTTGGGTCTGTAAAGTTTCAAATCGTCATTGTAGGGAATATCAAGTTTTTCAAATGATTCTCTGCCGTAACTTTCGGCGATTTCATTGTATTCTTCAATGGTCGGGTGATAGGTTTCTTTGCAGTTTTTGCAAAGGGTACGCACGAGACGCTGGGCGAGAATGGCCAGCAGGGCATCGGCAAAATTGAGCGGGTCGATGCCCATATCCAGAAGTCTGACAATGGTTTCCGGCGCACTGTTGGTGTGCAGAGTACTGAAGACCAAATGGCCTGTCAGCGAGGCTTCAATGCCGGTTTTGGCCGTTTCGAAATCCCGCATTTCACCCACCATGATGACGTCGGGATCGGCACGGAGAAAGGACCGCATGGCCGCGGCAAAATCGAAGCCGATTTTTGGCTGGACCTGAACCTGGCGCAGGCCGTACTGGGTAATTTCCACCGGGTCTTCGGCGGTCCAGATTTTTTTCTCCGGGGTGTTGATATGACGGAGGGCCGCATGGAGTGTCGTGGTTTTACCGGAACCGGTGGGCCCTACGACCAGGATCATGCCGTAGGGCTTGGTAATAACATTTAGAAGTTCCGAATAATTACGCTTCGACATGCCCATGGCCTGAAGCGGCAGCGTTTCCCCCTTGGCCAGGATTCGCATCACGACGTCTTCAACGCTGCCCTGGGTGGGAATAGTGGCGACACGGAGCTCGATTTCTTCATTCCCGGGCCTGCGGAACTTTATTTTACCGTCCTGGGGTATTCTTCGGATGGTGATGTCCAGGTTGGACATGATCTTGATTCTCGAGACGACGGCGGCCCGATAACCGTAAGGAACGGTTTGATAAAGGGCGCAGTCACCGTCAATACGATACCGTACTTCGACATTCTTTTTGGCCACATTGGGTTCAATATGGATATCGGATGCCCGGCGCGCACAAGCGTCATTAATGATCTTGTTGACGAGCTGCATGATCGCGCTGTCCGATTCGGTAACGGCGTCAATATCCTCGTCCTCATCCATCATCTGGTCGTCTTCGTCCAGTTTGCCCAGAATATCGGTGATGGTGGATTCATCTTCCGGAGACTGATAGAAGAAATTGATAAATTTGATGATATCCTCCGGGAGGGCCACATCATATTTGACGGATTTTGTCTTCAGGAGATTCTCTATCATGTCGCGCTTCAAAATATTATTGGGATCATCAACGATAAGATGAATTTTGCCGTCAACTTTTTCGAGGGGAACCCAGAGTTCCCGGCGCAGATATTCTTTTTTGAGGTTTTTCAGAAGATCGCCGGGGATGACGACCTTGTCACTGAAGGATATGAACCGGCAGCGATAGAATTCTTCAAAGGATTTACCGATGTCCTCCTTGGTGATTTTGTATTTGTTCATCAGGTACGCTTCCATCGTTTCCTTGCGTTCCCGTGCTTCTTCCCAGGCATTGTCCAGTTCCTCATCTTTGAGCAGATCACGGCTCACGAGATAGTCAAATCTCGTTTTTCTCCTTCTGGCATACCGTTCCTGATTATAAAGGGCGATGCCCAACACGTTGGCGATTTCTTTGAGGTACCCCTGTTCCTCAATGGTGAAACAGCCCCCGCCGTTCTTATTGATAATCTGGATGATGCCTTTCAGATTACCATTGTGTAAGATCGGCTCGGCAAGAATCTGCGTGGTTTTAAAACCCGACTTTTTATCCCACCGGATATCAAACGAGAGTTCTTTGTCGATGCGTTTTAATTCGGTGTCATTATAGGCGTCTGCGATATTGACCGCATTTCCCGTGTTGGCGACGTAACCGGCAATACTTTTGTTGTTGATGGGAACGCGAATTTCCTGCAGTTGAGATCCGACCAGAAACATGGAATAGATTTCATCTTTGATCTGGTCGACAAGATAAATGGTCACGGAGTGGGCGTTGAAGCAGGACAAAATGCCGTCTTTTAAATCGACGAGGATTTGCTTGATGTTTTGAGCGGCATGGATGCGATTTGTTATATCATGCAGGTGTTTGCGAATGAGTAATTTTTCTTCAAGCTCGGAAATCTGCGTGTCTTGAACTTTGTTGAGCATTGCCTGTTACATCTCCCGCTTATCGTGACATGAGACTTCGCTTCGTCATCATCATCCATATTTCCTGCGACTCTATAAATTAATGCAGAACGAAAATAAATTCAATAAAAACTTTAAGTTAAACTGCTTTTTGTCAGACGATGTTTGTTGTGTTCATCAGTGTTCTGTAACTATCATCGAAAAATCAGCGATTTTCTTAAATAGGTCGTTTATTTTCTCAAGCAGGGAAAGTCTGTTGAATTTTATCCTCTCATCTTCGGCCATGACCAAAACGGATTCAAAGAAATCATCGATGGGTTTCCTGAGTTGGGCTGAGGCGACCAAGGCGGCTGCAAAATCATCGCCGTCGATCCGTTTGACTACGGTTTCGCTGGTTTTTAAGTATGCGGCATGAAGGTTTGTTTCCGCGTCGCATTCGAAAAGGGCGGGATTAATGGACCCGTCTCGGAAGTCCTTCATGATATTGCCGGCCCGCTTGAAGGCAATCACCAGGGGTTCAAAGTCGGGATGGACTTTGAAGGCTTTCAGGGCCTCGATCTTTTTTAAGGTCTTGGCAATATCCGAAAGACCCGAAGCCAGAACCGCGTCGATGACGTCATAGGGATACCCCTGAGCAATAAACTGGTTTTCAAATCGTCCCATAAAGAATTCCAGGACCGTGGATCGGGTTTCTTCCTTGGTTTTTTTCAGGACATTTCCATTTTCCAGGATTGTAAGACTCTGATCGATCAGATCGTCCAGAAGGAGGGGATAGTGTTTCTTTAAAATGATGTTGATGATGCCCAGGGCCTGTCTTCTTAAGGCATAAGGATCGGCGGTGCCTGTCGGAATCAGTCCCACACCGAAAAAACCGCAAATGGTATCCATTTTGTCGGCAATACTGACGATGGCGCCTTCGTCCGTCTCCGGAAGGTCACCACCGGCCGAAACAGGCAGGTAGTGTTCAAAGATCGCTTTGGCAATAACGGGATCTTCACCGGTCAAGAGGGCATATTCCCTCCCCATGACCCCCTGAAGCTCCGTAAATTCATTCACCATCTGGGTATCCAGATCCGCCTTGGCCAGAAGGGCGGTTCTCAGCACGTTTCCTTTTCGTGATGGGTCGATTTTGTCGGCCATATAGGACGCCAGTTTTTGAAAACGCATGACCTTATCATAGGATGTTCCGAGCAGGGTATGAAAGACCACCTGCTTTAAACCGTCCACACGGCTGTCCAAAGACACTTTTTGGTCTTCATCGAAGAAAAATTTGGCATCCGCCAGGCGGGCCCGGATCACCTTTTCATTTCCCTTTTTGACGACATCGGGGTCGCGGGCCAGAGTGTTATTGATGGTAATGAAGTACGGCAACAAGTCTCCCGCATCATCGGTCACCGGGAAATATTTCTGATGGGAAATCATGGAGGTAATCAGGACTTCCTTGGGCAGTTTCAGATAATCCTCATCGAAGCTGCCGCAGACGGCGGTTGGATATTCCGTTAGAAACGTTACCTCTTCCAGGAGATTTTCGTTGGACAGAACATGGCCGCCTGCCGTTGATGCGGCTTTTTTCGTCTCCTCCAGGATCATTTTTTTTCGCTCCTCGGAATCGACGATAACGTATTGATTTCGCAGGACTGATACATAATCGGCGGGTTTTGCGACTGTAAAATACCCGGGACTCATGAAACGATGCCCCTGAGTTTTGTTGCCGCTTTCGACATTTTCAATTCGGAAAAAGATCACCTCGCTGTCATAGAGGGCGACGATCCAGTGGATCGGCCGGGCAAAACGGCAATCGAAGGCGGACCAGCGCATCGATTTTTTAAAAGATATGGCGCTGATATATTTTGGAAAAAAAGTCTGCAGTAAAGCTTTTGTTTCTTCACCGACGATCTTTTTCCGGGCACAGATATATTCTCCCTTTTCGGTTGTCACCGTTTCAATCTGCGATATGTCGACACCCTGTCCCCGGGCAAAACCCAGGGCGGCTTTCGTCGGATTACCCTGCTCATCGTAGGCGGCCCTTTTGGCTGGTCCCATTTTTTCCAGAATCTGGTCTTCCTGACGTTCCACCACGTCGGCAATTTGGAGGCACAATCTTCTGGGCGTCGCCATGGTTTTGATGTCACCGTGCCGGATTCGCATATCAGATAATTCCCGGCGGATCATATCGTCCATATCCTGCATCGCTTTTGGTAAAAAAGCGGCAGGAATTTCTTCCGTTCCTATTTCAAGT
>JAFGLN010000058.1 GCA_016928025.1 Deltaproteobacteria bacterium | reverse complement strand
TCGTCCCAGAAAGTGCCTCAACTACCAGACTCCATATGAGGTCTTTTCTTTAGCTAAAAGTGGTGCACTTTGAACTGGAATTCACCTTTTGCGGTTTGGGGATATATCCCCCATCCCAAACGAAGGACCATTCGATGGTCAGCTATCCGGAAATTGAAGACAAGCTGATGAACCTTGGGGAAGCCGTCGAGCGTTTTATTAAGAGCGGTTCACAAATCGCCCTCGGCGGCTTTACCATTACCCGAAATCCCATGGCAATCGCCTACGAAATCGCCAGACAGAATGTCAGAGATCTCCACCTGGTCTGTCACTCCCACGGCCAGGCCCTTGATGTCCTGATCGGGGCCGGGTGCGTTTCCCGGCTTGAGATCGCCTATGGCGGCAACGGCCGATACGCACCGACTTGCATTCGCTTCAAAGACGCCATCCGGAAGGGGAAAATCCTTTTTGAGGACTATTCAAACTACCAGATGAGCCTGCGGTTTCTGGCCGGCGCTCTCGGCATCCCCTTTATCCCGACGAAATCAGGTCTCGGCAGCGACCTGCTCCGCCTGGAAGGGTTCCCGGCCGAGATCAGAAAGGAGAAAAAGGTAGCGTCCAAAAAGTTTGTCATCAGCCCAAATCCCTTCAATGGCGAGAATGACCGGGTAGTGCTCCTGCCCGCGCTTAATCCGGACGTGGCCCTTCTTCACGCCCAATACGTCGGTGAGGACGGCACCGTACGCATTAAAGGGTTAAGCTTTGTCGACATCGAACAGGCTAAATCGGCGGATACGGTCATCGTGACCTGCGAAGAGATTGTTCCACGGTCGTTCATCCGGCGTGATCCGGATCAAAACGCTCTGCCGCCGTTTCTCGTGGACGCCATCGTTAAAGTACCCTACGGCGCCCATCCGACGGCGTGCTACGGATTTTACGACTATGATCCCGATCATCTCAACCTCTACAAAAAGATGGCAAACGATGATGACGACTGGCAAGTGTATCTCCATGAATGGGTCTACGGGGTTAAATCCCACGAGGTATATCTGGAAAAAGTCGGGGCGGATGCGCTTCAGACCATAAAGGCCAATCCGACTCTGGGATATGCCGTCGGTCTGGACCGCAAGTAAGGAGTTGACCCTCATGGCGGACTATACGGACAACGAAATGATGGCCCTTGCAGCGGGACGTTTGATCAAAAACGGAGATATCGTCTTTGCGGGAACCGGCGTCTCCATGCTGGCCGCAACGGCGGCCAAGAGGATCTATGCGCCAAAAGCGGTTTTTTTCTTCGAGACGGGGGGGATCGATCCGGCCCTGGATGAAATACCCATGTCCGTTGCCGACCTGCGGGTCATGAGCGGGACATCCGTCAATGCCGGGCTTATTGAAGCTTTTTCCATTGTGGGGCATAAAAAGTTCCATACCGTCGCCTTTCTCGGAGCCGCCCAAATCGACCAATACGGGAACCTCAATACCACTGTTATCGGCGACTATCACAAACCCCATACACGATTTTCCGGAAGCGGCGGCGCGTGCGATGCCGCTTCCCTGGCCGCAGGGTACATCGCTTTCATGCAGCACGAGAAACGGCGGTTTGTTGAAAAGCTTGATTATCTGACCAGTGTGGGCTGGTACCAAGGGGGTGAATCAAGGCAAAAACTGGGGCTCTCACGGGGAGGCCCCATGGCCGTGGTCACAAACCTTGGCGTTATGAAGTTTGATGAGACCACAAAAGAGATGTACATCGCGGAACACTATCCCTGTGTTGCCGTTGAGAAGATCAAGGCAAATACGGGCTTTCCCATCGATGTTTCGCGAGCCGTGGAGGCGGCACCACCTGCTGCGGAAGAACTGCGAATTCTAAGAGAAGAGGTCGATCCGCAAAAGTTGATCCTGTGATGTCCATCGGTAAGGTTTTACCGTACGCAAAAATTATTTCGTCTCCAACGCGGTGAAGACATGCCCGGGCGAAACGGGCTGATTGCTGGATCGGATCATCGCCGTTGCCGTGTGGTCCCGACAGCTTATCACCTGTATGATTCCGGTCGGCAGGGCTTGATTAGCCGTCGCATGGGTCTTGAATATATCTCCTATTTCAATGCCGTCCTGACTTCCCTTATCGACATAGATGATATCCTGCATCGCCTGAAGGACCATTTGGTTCGCGCCGGCGATGATTGTGCCGCTGATGTCCGGACTGCGAAACGGCTCCTGAATCGTCGGCGCTTCGATTTCGTAATAGGTCATCAGAAGGTCGCCGATTGTCATCGGCCCAAAACAGGTCGTGATCTTCGCCAGAATTTCGCCATCATTCATGGCCGTAATCTCTGCAATACCGCCGATCGTGATAAGGTAACCGATCACCCCTCCCGTGCCCGGATGCCGGACCGGTCCCGATGCCTTTATCACATAAAATTTCTGCCCGATTCGGGCATCATGATCAACAGAAATATTGGCCAGATCATCATTGCCGAAGATGACCTGTCCGTTTGGGGCATCGATAATCTGCCCGACCCGGGGAACCTTGTCGGCGATGTAGCCGCTGGCAATGAAAAGACTCTTGTTAATTAATGGATGCAACGTCATCTGCGTTATCTGGTCCGCATCTTTTTTTGCTTCTTCTTTTAAAGCTCCCCGGGGCGGCGGCAGCGCCGCCTGTTCTCGATACGGTGCCACAGTTGCCGGCGCGCCTTCCTTCCCGACCCTTTCCCTTTGAATTAAATACAGAGGAATGTTAATGACCTGATCGGGATAGATCCAGTGAGGGTCTGCAATCCAAGGGTTCTCTTTCCAGACCTTGGGCCACAGGAAGGGGTCGCTCAAAGCCTCTTCCGTAATGTCCCAAAGGGTGTCTCCCTTCACCACTTTATGCTTCATCATTTCCCGGGTCTCAGCAAAGACGATCGAGGATAAAACAAGAAAAACGACAATGGTGCATCCTATTTTTCGGGTTTTAGACATGCTGGTTCTCCTTCATTCATTTGTTTCTGCTGACAAATGGGACAACCTCGGCAATTGAACCGGCAAGACGATCCTCCCACACTATCTCCTAATCGGCACTCTTTGCCCGTATCTTGACATTTTTCCCTGAAGTTGTCACGCAATTTTGACCGGCTCCGCCGCAGAGACATAAAGCAACAATTCCCTGAGATGATGTTTGCAACGGTTATGAGGGATCTGGCTGAATTTTAGTCTTAAGGTGTTTCAAAACCCAATCCACAGCTCGCTGTCATCAAGACGGAACAGCCCCTCCATCCTCTTATTGTCAGGGACACCAAACGGCACTTAACCTTCTTGTGACCTATACAGGACCTTTTCCAAAATGCGTCATCCGGTCAATTTCGACAAGGTCGCATCGGCGATCCGCCGGAGATCGGTTGATGCTTCTTCCTCACCCTGCAGACGGATCAATGTCTGCAGCAATCTTTTTCTTCGCTCTTTCCGGTCATCCTTTACCAGATAGCCGCCCCCACTCTGTTCCCGATAGATTCGCAAAAGCAGGTCGGATATTTCGTCCGTGCTATAGCCGTGTGCCATCCAGATATGCAACTCGTTGACGAAGCCTTCGTGGGCCTTTTCCAGCATTTCTTCAACCTTCGGTTTGAGTCCGTCATCCTTCAGGATGGATTTGTCCGCGTTCATGGAGTAGCCCAGGGCAAGAAGCATGTCTCTTTTAGCCAGAAGGCCACGCGGAATAATCCGGGCCCCCAGAAACTCTTCCCCGTGCCCGGGTTTGACCCGGATGAGGCAAAACCCCTCTTTAAGGGCCATCTTCGCCGCCGCGTCCTGTTCCCGCGGGTCCCGGCGAACGGCGCCTTTGCCGGACAAGCGTCCTTTCATCCAGAGATAGGAAAAAAAGAGACGCTGCTGGAAGCTCACCATCTGTTTTTCAAAAAGCGGGCCGTGCATCAACCAGAGATCGCCGGAGAAAATAATATCTTCCGTCAGGCGGAAATCACCGTTGGTGTTTTCCCGGGGCTGCGGACGGTTGCTGGGGGAAAACAGCACCATGAGCTGGTCGGGACTGTGGGTTGACGGACAATCCGGGCAGGTAAAAATGGATAAAAATCCGGCCTTGCCGATGGGAATCGGTTCGGTCAATCTGGGAAACCCTACATCGCCGATCATGATTTTTGCCGTGTCCCTTTTTACGCTCAAATAGGCCATAGGGTGTTTCTTGAGCCGTCCCGGTTTAAAGCCACGCAGCCAGCGGTACTCCTCCGCGGTGATTCGACCCTCGACAAAAAGCCTGAAGTTTTCATGGGCCAGGATTTTTGCCCTCGATCCGACGGCCAACAGGTCGGCCAGGCCGCAATGATCGTGATGGCGGTGGGTGATAATAATTCTGTCGATATTTTCGGGGTTGATTCCATGGCCCGTGAGAATGGACATTATCCGGTCCGCGTAGCGATGGTCCCCCGTATCGATGAAGGTATGCCGCCGGTTCCCATTATCTCCGTAACTGAAAACGTAAAAGTTGGCGCCGCGCTGGAAATAGAAACTCTTCAGGTCGGCATCTCCGTCACCCAAACGCTCCGTAACAATCTTGTATGGGTCTTCATGAGGCCTGGTAACAATTTGTAATTTTTCTCCGTTCATGGATCCCCTTTATTAATTGTTAAGATTGTTATGGAAAATATCGTTTACCCCGCTAAAAATCAATGATATAGGGCGAACCGCCTAAAGCGGAATGAGTATAGAAAATGGTTTTTTCATAAGTCAAGAGCATTCGAAGGTAATAGGCCACGGAAACCAGATATCTGAATGAATCTTTTTTTCAAACGATCCGCGATGTAACCGCCGATGAACCGGGCGGGGATACTGGAGGTGACGATGATCGCCTGCGTACCTGAGGCACAAAGTATTTTGATGATGGACAGGTGTCTCGTTTCAGGGTCGGGAAAAGGATAATCAAGCGCCAAGAATATGAATCGGTTCCATTTCTCTGCTAAGTCCAGCCCTATCTAAAGGAAGGATTTTACAGTAAGAACGAAGGGAGTCAAGTGATATTTGCCTTGAATCATTACCGGTGAGGCAGACAAGCTCGCTCAGGTTAAGCAAGACCCCAAATACATTGAAATCCTGGTTCAATTTGATTTTTGTCTGCAATCCTATGGTGTGGACAATGGCGTGAAAGGAAAAACTGCCTCAAGCCGGATTGATACTTTCTGAAGGCTAAGCGGGGTTTAGTTTATGGCAAGGGATTGATCCAAGCTGCGGATCTGTGACGTTTTAAGCTTACCGTACAAGCCGAAATCGAATAGTCGATGTAATTAAGCCCTCACGCACAATGCAAGTTTTTATTGAATTAATTATTTGAAATAACAAACAGGGAGCAAGAAAACCGCCTGCTTTGTCATCCGTTTTTGGCCATTATCACAGCGGTTAATGAGCTCGCGGCACGGTCGCCCGTTGCCATCACTCGCGGATGCTCCGGGCGATCAGAGCGGCACCCAAAGCACCCACAATTCCCGGATTGGACGGAACGAGAGCTGGTGTCCCAAGCTTTTTCTCGATGAGTTTGACGACGGCTATATTTTTGGCAACGCCGCCGGTGAGGACCAGATCCGGCATGAAAGTCAATTTGCACGACAGCTCGAATATCCTGTCGGCGACAGCTGTATGCAGGCCGGCAAGAATATTTTCCCGGGACTCGCCTTTGTGGATATGGGAGATGACTTCGGATTCCGCAAAAACGGCACAACGGCTGCTGACTTCTATGGCGGAACCGGCTTTCAAGGCGAATTCGCCGATTTCGGACACGTCCAGATTCATCAGATGGGCCATGGAGTCCAGGAACAGTCCCGACCCTGCCGCACATTTATCATTCGTGGCAAAAGATATGACACGGCCATGCTGATCAAGGGATACGACACGGCTGGCCTCGGCGCCCAGATTCATGATGGTTCTTGCCGAAGGGAAAAGCCAATAAGCGCCTCGCGCCTGGCAAGCGACATCGGAACCGGTCTTTTGAGCGAACGTGCAGCCGTTTCTTCCCCGGCCGGTCGCCACAAAGGCCCTGACGTCTTCCCAGCGGATGCCGGATTTCTCCAACAGCAAATCCGTCACCTGCCGGGGATCAAGGCTTTCTTCAAAGGAATCCAGCACCCGGCTGCCGGTGATGCGGTCCCCCTCCAGCACAACCACCGCCGTATTTACCGCACCTATGTCAATTCCGGCGCAAATCATATGTCGCTACCCTCGAATCATTTCAATGAACGCCTCGATATCATCGCGTTGCGTTTCCTGTTCCGCTTCGGTTTCCTCGCCTCGGAAAAAGAGGACGGGCAAGCCCAGATCCTGCAGCATTTTCTTTAAGTAGGGATATTCGTACAGATGGCAGTCGCAGGCTTTCAGATTATGGATAACGGCACCTTCAGCACCGGTCTCTTCCATCACCTGTTTGATAAATTCAAAGCGGTCCCGGGGAAGCATCTTTCTCGGGCATGGTACTTGGACTAGATAGCGTTCCGCCAGAGCGAAAAAGGGATCGGAGGAATGATTTACGGAATAAAAGAAGTATCGGCTTCCCGCGGGCATGTCATCGGCGACGACGCTTCCCCCGCACTCTTCCAGGAGGCGAATGAAATCGGAATTATCGAGCATGCTGGCGGAGATGAGGAGCCGGACCCCAAGGGGGGGGGTGTCCCGCCGGGCCGCCTCTTCGAGAAATGCCCCCATGAGGCGGTTGTGCTCATCCTTCGGCATGAACATACTGGAAATAACCATATTCTGGCATTCGACGCCGGACAACAAACCGTCCTGCCTGAACCGGCCGGCGCTTTGCAGGAGACGGCGGTTCAGGTTGTAGGTTTCGATCGCGTCTTCGATCGCCTTCGCTGTTATTTCACAGCCGGACCATTCCTCGAGACCCCCTTTGAAATCCAATATTCTTTCCCGAAAGAATTCGATACCCCGAGGACTGATCCTTTGCGGAACTTCCAGGAAATAGGCGAACGGTATGTCAAGGTTCATCTTCCACGTACCATACATAGCGCGGACCATGTCGCATGTGTTCGGTACGATGATGCCGTCCAGATAGTCATAACGGTGCTTCAATCCCTGATCGAAGGATCTTTTAACATAGGGACAGCAGTTGGATGGAAAGTGGAGATCCGCCTCCGAGGCTTCCTCCTTTTCCCCCATGAGCCGTACGGGCAGCATGCCGGCCGCATAGATAAGCTCCTCGGGAACATTGCAGCAGAAAACGCCGACAACCTTGCCGCCGGTCTCTTTTTTCCAAAGCCGGGCCATATCATGGCGGTTTTGACGCAGCAAATCCAATTTTATGTCCATCGTTCCTCCCACTCATTATTTACGCAAGACAAGCATGCGTTCGATGAAGGCGTCCAGACGCGTTTTGATCTGGCCTTCGGAGTATGTCCTCTCATCGGCCATATCGCACTCGATGTTCACATTGGGTATCCCGTGGCAGTCCAGGGCGTTTTTAAGCTCCGGCTGCAAGAGGTACATCAGGCGGCATGACGGGTTGTAGGCCAAAATGACGCCGTCAATACGGTAATCTTTCACAATGTCCAGTGTCAGTTGCAGTCTCTGTTCAAGATCGCCGGCATAGGGTCTTTTGATCGTGGAGGTAATGGCCATGTCCTTGATGGGATCGTGATGTTGGGGCGGAAAGCTTTTTTCACTTCTAAAATAAGCGTTTTCGATGGCCACAACGCCTCCGAAGTCTTCAAAGTAATTCAATAAAGCCATATTGTACCAGAACGGCAGACCGCTCCAGAGCAGCCGGAATTTCTCTTCCGGCACGACACCGATCTTGTTCACGATTCGGTGGTTGACCTCCGCCCGCAGCCTAGCGTAAAAATCGTCGCACTCTTTGGTACCCGCCATGTACATGCCCGGCCAGACGACCGTGTACGCGTCGCCGGCGCTCATGGGTGACGGAACGGCCTTTCTCATTTCATAAATTTCGGTCTGAATATCCGCCGACCGCCGGGAGAGATCGATCCCGGCGCGCAGTTTTTCCCTGTCCAGCTTCGAGCGGGTCTGTCCTTCGAGAAAAGTAACGAAGTCGAGCAGTTGCGATTCCGTATACACGATATTGGCCTCATCCATACAGCCGCCTCCGGGCTGATATGGTGCGTCCAGGACATAAAGGGGTATATTCAATGTCCGCTGCATTGTGGCGAACCAGCCCATTCGCGAATCGCAACTGTAGCTGTTAACCACCAGAAAATCCGCTTTGGCCAGACCGCCGTAAGGCGCCTCGGGTGCTTCCGTGCCGCCCAGCAGATATCCCATGAGGATGCGGGCATAGCCGCAGACATCCTGGGAAAAACCGGCCCGCTCTCCGGCCCGGCAGAATCCGGATGAAAGTCGTTTGGACGCGCAGACGGTTGCATAATTTTCGACGAAAACGGCATTAATTCCAAAAGCATCCAGTATTTCCGATGGGATACCGTTGCTGCACCAACATATTTTTTGACCCGTCGTCTGCGACAGTGATTCCGCATAATATTTCCTGCGCAGAGCGGGAACAAGTAAAGTGGTTTCCAGATGTTTTTTTGCACTGGTCGATTCGGCCATAGCCCTCCTCCTTACGCCTTTCAGATAAACTTGTCTCTCGCAAAAAGGGCGGCACCGAGGGCGCCCACAATCTGCGGCTCTTCGGCAATCATACAGTTGAGATCCGTTTTTTTCTCGATTTCTCGAATAATGGCTTTGTTTTTCCCTAACCCCCCGGTAATCGCCAGCTGCGACTCAATACCGACGCCCCTTAATAGATTGAACACGCGCATGGCAATGGCATCGTGGAGCCCCGCGATGACATCACACCGATTTTTGCCTTCCCGGATCAGGGATGTTACTTCCGATTTGGCGAAAACGGCGCAGGTACTGTTGATTTTGATCGTCGCTGTGGCCTTGAGGGCGAGATCGCTGAGCGCATCCAGAGACACGCCCAATACCCGGGCGATCAACTCGAGAAAGCGCCCGGTCCCGGCTGCGCATTTGTCATTCATGACAAAATTCAGGAGCTGTCCGTTCGCGTCACACCGGATGGCCTTGCAGTCCTGCCCGCCCATGTCCAATATGGTCCGGACATTGGGGAAAAGGAAATGGGCGCCCCGGGCGTGGCAGGTTAATTCGGTTAAGGCCTCATTCGCGAAGGGAACAATCACCCGACCGTATCCTGTGGCCAGGATATAAGAAACGTCTTTTGCGGAAATACCCGCTTTATCCAAAACATCAGCCATGACCCGGCGGGCGGAATTGACGCTTTCGGCACCTGTCGGCATAATGCTGTAAGAAAGCATGTCTCCTTCGTCAATCAGGACCGCTTTGGATGTGGACGACCCGATATCGATTCCGGCTGTAATCACCTTCCAACCTCACATGGCTTTATGATCATACTCTTTAAAGAAAAGAAGAAAATTGAATTTATTCAAATCCATTATTCAATTATGGAAAGTGCTGTCAAGGCAAAAGTACGATCCGTTGGCTACAGTCTCAAGTCCGCGGAATCAATCCCCGCTAACTCAGGATGAATTCATTCACCCGGTGGGGAAATCCGGAATTCGGCAATGTTCTCCTTCTCGGAAAGATACTGGGACAGGCGTCTTATATTCTCATCCTTTCTGCCTTTAATGATGAGGTCGTATTCATAGAACTTTCGGTCATGGGTCACCGCATGACAGAGGTTTGTTACACCAAAGCCATGGTCCCGCATGAGTGTGCGGATTTCCGCTTCCGACATTGCTTTTTCTCTCTGGAAACGAATAAAGGCATGAACATAAACGAGGATGGGAAGCCTTTCTTCCACGAAACGGTAGACGGTTAGGGTCCCCAGGGTCAGAATCGTCACAATCGTCAAGGCCGCGTACAAACCGACACCCGCCAGAATGCCGATGGCCGCCGTGATCCAGATCGACGCCGCCGTGGTCAATCCCCGGATCGACGCCCCTTCCTTCATGATGACGCCGGCGCCCAGAAACCCGATGCCGGTCATGATTCCCTGGGCCATGCGGGTCGGGTCCACCCGGACGGTTTCCGAGACCACAGTAGAAAACCAGGATTGTTGGTAGATGGTCACGAGCATCAGGAGGCTTGAAGCCATGCAAACCAGCGTGTGCGTTCTAAAACCCGCCGGTCTGCCGTAATAACTTCTCTCGAGCCCGATCAGCCCGCCTGCCACCATGGCAACAAGCAGATGAATAAGGATATCGACGGCCTCTTTATTCAATAGATTCATGTTTACCCTCCCGGCGGTTAAATCTTCTACGTCATTTTCATCATTTTTCCCGGTATCAACCCGCGCTCCTTCAGGGAACCTCCTCCTTCAGTAAAGCGAAAGGATTACCGTCAGGCACAACGCCATTCTTCTCTTCTTAACCGCTTCTAATTCACTTCACCCCGTCCCTTCGTTCCGCCGAAATATCACCTCTTTCGTCACAAACGGATATCAGCGTTTCCAGGATGACCAGACGCCGCCATGAGCTCGTTTTTCCCGGACCCGTTCCTTGCTGCGGAACAGGAAAACCAGGGCAACGCCCGCAACAAATCCGCCGACATGGGCGCCAAAGGCGACGCCGCCGCCTCGGGAGCCCGCCGAAAACGCTATTCCGGCCAATTGAAGCAAAAACCAGTAACCCAACATGAAATAGGCGGGCACGATAATCCGGGTTATAAAAAATCCCAAAAAGACGAGCATATGAACCGGAGCACGTGGATAGAGGACGACGTAGGCGCCCATCACACCGCCGATGGCACCGGACGCTCCCACCATGGGCACAGCGCCCGCGGGGTTTAAAGCCATCTGTGTCGCCGCCGCCGCAAGTCCGCATAATAAATAAAAGAATAAAAATCTTACGGATCCCATGGAATCTTCCACATTATCCCCCAATATGGTCAAAAACCACATATTACCGATGATATGAAACCATCCGCCATGCATAAACATATGCGATATCAGCGACAGGCTGTTCCCGGAACGCTCAATGACATAGGCCATACCGCCGCCAATGTTCACCCGGGTTCCGGCCGGGATGGTCCCTAAAAGCTCCCCGGGGATCAAACCAAAAGAAAAAATGGATTTGATCAGCCCCGGCTGGGTGCCTGCTCCCTGAAAAAAAATCCAGACTAGGGCATTTACGACAATAATCGCATAGGTGATCATCGTCGTATGGAATTTCGGATTTTCGTCACGAATAGGAAACATGGACTTTTTGCTTCCTTTTTCTCATCCCCGTTATTCCCGACTATGCCGCAATAGTTTTCAGGAAATCTTCAATGGCCCGGTTCACTTCATCGGGTTTTTCCGCGAAGACCATATGCGTGCCGCCTGCAATGATTTGTGCTTGGGACCGGGGCATGTGCTGGGCCAGGTAATGAGAATATTTAGGCGGTGTCATCACATCCTGATCGCCGCAGAGGGCGAGGGTGGGGATGTCGATCTGATCGATACGATCCATGATATCGAACTGGTCGCAGGCCCTCATATCGTTCAGTGTGGCGGCCGGTCCGTTTTCCGCCGACCGGCGCTTGAGAACGGCAGCCAGTTCACGATCGATAAGATCATAGGCGGGATTGGGTGTGTTTGCATAAGCCGCCGGATCCTTAACCGCTTCTTCCAGAGCCGTCAGAAACATGGGATGCACCCGCAACCGGGCTCCACCCCCCACGGTAATGACGGCCTTCACCTCTTCCGGATACATCAGGGCATACAAAAGGGCGATGCCGCTGCCCAGGGAATGGCCGATCAGGACGAGATCGGAATAGCCTTTTTCCCGGACAAACGCCCGCAGCCATTCGACATAACCGGCGATGGAGGGTCGCAGTTCCCCCGCCGGATGACCCGGGAGATCCAGGGCCATGCTGCCTTTGAAATACTGAGTCTGATAGGTCCAGGCCTCTTTGGACCCGCCGGACCCGTGAATAAATATCAGTTGCATTACGATTTTCTCCTGTGACGTTATGAATTTTGACCCCTCATCCTCTGAATATCAGCCGGCTCAGCAGCGGCGTCTCAACGGTAATCGCGCCTTCGGGACACATCTCCTGACAGCAGTAACAGCGGATGCAATGTTTGTAAAAATGTTTGGGGATTTTACTGTTTCGCTCGTCCCAAGTCAATGCTTTGGTGCCCACCGGACAGGCCTTGATGCAAATCCCGCAACCGGTGCATTTCACATGATCAATAACAGGTCGCGAGGTCACCTGGTTTTTAATCAGGGCCAGAATCCCTCTCGGAGCAGCGACGTCGGGCGGCCGACGGACGATATCAAAATCTTCAGCAACAAAAGAGTCCAGGGGATCGCCGGCTACCTCGATATTCTCAAATCGATCGTTTCCCAAACCGGACCTTTCCCCGGGTTGCGAAGTGGGCACAAATTCGGGATTCATATCAATAATTTTACAGGCGATCGCGTCCAGAGCGACGGGATCGGACGAAAAAAGAAGCACGTTCATCGCCCGGGGATGACCGTTGCGCGGACCGTTGCCCTCCATGGCCATGATGCCGTCCATCACATATAAACGGGGCTTTAACAGGGTGTTGATGTCCGCCAGCAGTGTACCGAACTGGTAGGCATCGGCAAGTTTCAGATGATACTGTGCTTTGAGGATGCCGGGAACACAGCCGAACTGGTTTTTGACGGCTCCGGTAAAGCGGGTCAACCCATGGGTTTTGAATTTTGGAAGACTGATCAGCCCGTCAGACTCCAGGGCCCCATGGGCGATGGTCAAAACCTTATTCTGCAGGGCCTTCGGATGGTGAACGGGTCTGCCACTGTTAAAGTCAGCCAGTATTATACCCAGGTCATCGGCGACGGCCTTCAGCCCGGCTCTTCTCAACGTGCCTTCAATGGATCCGATCCCCGGGGAATCTCCATAATAGAGTTTAACGTCTTTTGCCTTCAATAATCGGCCCACGGCTTTGAAGACTGCCGGATGGGTCGTGACACATTTTTCCGGTGGAGAACCCGCAAGGACATTGGGCTTTAATAAAATTTTTTCACCGGGCCTGACGAATTTGGCTATACCGCCCAGCAGATCGACACCCCTTTTTACGGCATCATAAACAGCGTCATCATCGTATGTCTCGCAGCGGATTAAAACAACTTTCGATTCATTCATGAAGGATGCTTTTACTAAGAAAATCGTGACGAGTTACTTTTGTCATTTTTTGTCACCTGTCACTTGCCTTTCTGCATACCGGTATAGATTGGCCAGGGCCATCATCGCGCCGTCCAGCGACGCATAGACGGGGAACCCTTTTTTAACAAAAGCTTTTTTAATGGTCAGGTTGTAAAATCTGTCCTGCACGTCTTCCAGATAAGGATCGAGATAGATGGAAACAAATACCGGCTTTCCCACTTTGTCGCGGACGCGCTCGCATCCTTCCACCATCAGGTCGATCAGCCGGTCCATATGGTTCTCAATATCCGGTCCGATGATTCTTCTGAGATAGCGGAACTGGTCAAAATGAAACACCAGCGTATCGATTCCTTCATCCATGGCCACTATTTCAATGATATCGGCCACATTACCTTTGGGAGCAACATTGTAGAAGATGGGCCAGGCATCCAACGGATTGCCGATGCTGGTTCCGGCGCGGGGAACCAAAGCTTGAAGCGCATCGATGGTCGCGTCGGAGAACCGGGGCACCTCAATCCCCAAACTGACGCAGAGATCCAACTGGATGACGCTGAACCCCCCGGAATTGGTGACTAGGGCGGCCCTGCGGCCGGCGGGGAAGGCTGTTTTATCGAAGGCGATAACTGTATTGACCATTTCATCAAAGCTGTTCACCTGGAGAACGCCGGTCTGTTTGAAGACACCCTTCCAGATGTCCGGACTCCCGGCCATGGCCGCCGTATGGGAGGATGCCGCCCGCATCCCCTGCTCCGTCATACCCCCTTTGATGGCGATGACCGGTTTCTTTCGTGCGGCCTTTGACAGGGCGGCGCTCAGGCGTGCGGGATCTTTGGCACCCTCAATATAGACGGCAATAATCTTTGTGTCCGGATCGTCAGCCAGATAATCCAGAAAATCCGCCCCGTCCAGGTCGATGGCATTGCCGTAGCTGACCATTTTGCTGAACCGGAGGTTCTTGGTTACGGCGAAATAGGAGAAGAATTCCGTCACGCTTCCGCTTTGAGCGAGAACACTGATATGACCTTCATCCGTAGGTGCCTCGGGAACGATGGCCAGCCCTGAACGAGGACAGTATACCCCCAGACAATTCGGCCCGATAAGCCTGATCCGGCCCGCCGCCTGCTCTTTCAATGCCTTCTCGCGCTCAATCGCTTCGGGAATCCCCGTTTCACTATAGCCGGCTGAGAATATCTGGGCGACCTTGACGCCTTTGCGGATGCAATCCTCCAACACGGCCGGTATCGCCGCCTGGCCGATCACGATAATGACATAGTCGATTTCTTTCGGGATATCGAGAATGCCGGGATAGCATTGTTTGCCCATGACCTCCTTGTATTTGGGATTGACGAAAAACAGGCGGTCTTTGAGTTTTGTCTGCATCTGGGCGCGCGTCGCGATATCATTGGGTGAAGCGCCGATGACGGCAACCGTGCGGGGATTGAATATATAATCGAAGAGCTTGGGATCTTTTTCCATTGTCCACTCTTTCTAAGAGAGTATTTTATGAACGATCATGCATCACCTCCATGTTAATACACGAAAGCATGGCATTGTTCAATAACCCTTCCTGGGAAAAGGAATAATCATGGACACCTTTTTCTGATAATCCAGGTAATCATCGCCGAAATCATGATAAAGCCTTTTTTCTTCGGTTAATTTAAGATAGATGATCGATAAACCGTAAAAAAATATCAACAGCCCCAGACAGGCCAGGGAATTCATATACAGGGCAACGGAAAAATAGATCATGTACGCCCCAAACACCATGGGATTCCGTGTATATCGATAGGGTCCCGTGACAACCAGCTTTTCCGATCTCGGACTGATGGCCACATTGAATCCGTCGGCAGGCCCCCCTCTCCCGATGATGAATAAGGCGGCATTAGACCATAAGGCAAAAATCAATCCGATGGTTAAGAAAACGGCGGCAATGGTCAGGCGAAGCCAATCGGGGTGAAGAAAACCCGCTTCACCGAAAGACCCAAACAACCGGGAAAATTTGATTAATCCATAAGGAACCAGGATCACAAAAACGGTCATGCCGATAATATATCCGATAATGTGCCTGATGATTTTTATTTTATCCATCCATTCATCCTCATTCATGGTCTTGGGTAAATTATTTGCGGATGACACCGCGAAATCCGGCATACGCCATCATGCGACTGAATGCGTACAGGGCACGCTCCGGCGTGGGGTAACTCGGTACGCCCAGTGCGGAAAATCCTTCATGAATGTGGGCAGCCTCTCTGGCCGTCCCTCCGTAATAGCTGATCAGAACCGGCTTGCCGGGATGACTTTCGATGATGTCGGCGAAAGCTTCGGCAATGTCGAAAATGCTTTCAGGCATCAGGACAAAGATCATCAGGAGGGCATCGATGTCCTTCTGTTCCATCAAACAGCGGGCGATATGACTCATGGTCTTCTTCGATCCGTTTTGCTCGATGGCGGACCAAGTGTCGACGGGGTTTCGCACCGGCGCCCACGGAGGCATTACCTCGCCCAGTTTTTTCAGCGTTCCGGTTCTTAGCAGGGGTAAGGCAATGCCGTATTCCTCTGCGGCATCAGTGGCGGCAACACATCCCATGCCGGAGATGGAAATCACGCCCATGCGATTGCCTCGCGGCAGCGGCAGCTTTTCAAAGGCGGATAAGGTATCGAAAAAGTTTTCTGAATCATGCACGCGAACCAAACCTGTTTTCCGGCAGACCGCGTTAAAGACTTCGTCCGATCCCGCCAGCGATCCCGTGTGTGAGACAACGGCCGCCGCCCCCGCTTCAGTCCGCCCCGCTTTCATCACCACGACCGGCTTTTTCCTGCCTGCCGCTCCGGCGGCCCGGATAAAACGCCGTCCGTCAATCACGCCTTCCAGGTACATGCCGATGACGGTCGTCTCCGGGTCATCGGCCAGATATTCCAACAGGTCGCTTTCGTTGATATCACCCTTGTTACCGATGCAGGCCACTTTGGCCAGGCCGAACGGTTTGGCGTCGGCAATCCAGCGCCCCCATCCTGAAGAAAAGACGCCCGACTGCCCGACGATCGACACGCCTCCGGCCTTGATCGGTTCCAGCCCCACAATGGATGTGGCCAGACCGGCGGCAGGATTGAGTGTGCCGATACTGTTGGGGCCCATGACCCGGATGCCCGCTTTTCGTGTCCTGTCCATGAGAATTTTCTGCTCCTGAGCGCCCGCCTCTCCCATGTCCGAATAGCCGCCCGTGCTGAGGATGACATTCACGATCCCCCTGGCGGCACAGTCATCCATAGCCTCAGAAACCGCTCCCTTCGGGATGACCATCATAGCCAGATCCACAGGCGACGGCACATCACGGACGCCGGCATAAGCCGGCAGGCCGAGAATTTCTTTGCCGGTGGGATTGATGGGATGAATGGTGCCCTTGAAACCGGCCTTCAGCAGGTTGCGTAAGATGATGTTACCTCCTTTTCCCGGGGTCCGAGAAGCACCGATCAGCGCCAGGGAGGACGGTCTGAAAAACGGCGTCAACCTTGCCGGATCATTTTTTCTTCGGGAGATCCGCTCACTTCTTTCACCCAACCGCACCAGGGCATCCACGGCCATGCCACCTTCCGGATAGGCAATGAACGGATTTACATCGATCTCGATAACGTCCGAACGCCGTGATATGAGCTGCGATAATGACGAGACCGCCTCGGCAATGGCTAAGAAATCAACAGCCCTTTGGGAACGATAGCCATCGAACAGAACGGAGCCCCGCAGACGCCGGAGCATGGTCAGAGCAGCCTTATTGTCAACCGGTGCGATATCGATGGCCGTGTCACGAAAAACTTCAGTAAAGATGCCGCCAATTCCGACCAGGACAATGGGCCCAAACACGGGATCGCGTCGGGCGCCAAGGATAAGCTCCATGCCAGGACTGGCCATTTTCTGTACCAGAAGTGCATGGGGAACAGCCTTGAATTTATCGTCCATCTCCTTCGCCGCCCGGCGTATTGAAGCGGTATCTTCGACATTCAGCATGACACCGCCCTGCTCGGTTTTGTGCGGAACGGCATCGGAACAGACCTTGAGGGCAACGGGAAAGCCAATTTTTGGAGCCGCCTGAACGGCCTCCGAAGCATTATCGGCCATCATACTATTGATTACGGGGATTCCCCACTGCTTAAGCAGGGCCAATCCATCGAATTCATTGAGTGTCATAATATTGTCTGGCGACACGAAATACCTCCTCAATCGAATCTCTTGAGGAACTGCTACTTGCTGCTGTTTTGTAAACTTGGAGGGTTTGGTAGATCCTTGTATTCAGCGAAAAAGTATAGGGAACTCCCTGCGGCCTGTCAATAACAATCAATCGAATCAGATAATGAGCAGAGACTCAAATCGAATTGTCTTGACATTTCTGATATTCAGCATACTATGTCATTAAACTATGTAATAGACTTAACCGTGAATGCTGATGAGTCCCATCCCAGATAGAGAGATTCAGGAAACCACTAAAGCCCTGTCCATTACTATGCGACAGGGCGTTTTTTTTCAAGATGGGAAACATATTTGAATTGAAGATACACATTTGAATAAGGAGATATGAAATTGAAGATACACATTGTTTCCGAGGCGAAAAATAATTTCTTTAAACTGAACGAAAACGAATGGGAAAGCGGGTGGTGGCTATTGGATGAAAGTAAAGCCCAGGAACTCATAGGGGGTGAAATTTATTTTCATAAAAAACGGCAGGAACCTTCTTTTTATGGGGGTACAATTCTTGGCTATCGAGTCGATCAGGGAGAACATCATCGGGGCAGGATTATATTCAAACTAAAATACGAGAAGTCATGCCGAAACGTCAGAACGGATAAATCCGGATGGTCGAAGGAAATAAAGATCATCCGTTCTCAAACTGATTCAGAAGGAGTCAAAGAAAATGGCTGAAGATCTGCTGGACCACTGGACCAACCTGATAAAACCGATTTTCCCCTCAAACGCGTGGATTGTTTCTGAATACTCAAAAAATAACCACCTCATACTAATCGATTGGAAGCTTGAAAAGGATACTCAGGAGATAAACAAACGGTCTAGAAAAATTCAGATCATCATCAGAGAAGACGTGATTGATGATTATCTCGATAAGAACAAACATGACCGTCAATTATTAAATACAGTCCTGAAGCAATCTGTTCTCGAACAGTTTAATCAATTTATTCCGGACGATGATTATTCCACAAACAGAGCCGCTCCCACGGAGACATGGTTATTCTCAAAAGAAGTTGTCGATGAATTGACATATCGGTACAACTTGTCCAGCCATTAAAGGTAAATTTCTTTTGTATCTTTCATTGACTGTAAATTCGAAAAACGCCGGATGCTCTAATCATTTCGCAGACTTGAGATAAAATAATTATCATGATGTCAACGCTTCAATTATTGCAGTTCTTTGCACACTCTTTCGATGGCTTCCATCAAACGCTCGGCTCTTGTAACGGGACGGCCGATAACAATGTAATCGGCGTCGATTCTGACTGCGTCCTTTACAGAAGATATTCGGACCTGATCATGACGCTCCGGATACCACGGAGGCCTGACGCCGGTACAAATCTTCTTCAAGGGGTTGTCCTGGAGGAAAGTCATGTCTTTAACGGAACCCACGATATATTCGTAGTTATTCATCAAAGCGATGTCTGAGAAGGCCCGGACAATTTCCTCATGCGTTTTGTCATAGATCCACTTGATCTCAAGGTTCGTAAAAGAGGTCAGTGCCGTGACCCCGGCAATATACTTGAGTAGCCCCGCATTTTTAGGGCGGTAATTTGATGAACAATGGATGGTGACGATATTGGCACCCGCCCCGACCAGTTTGGTGATGCTGTTTTCCATGGTGGAGGGAATATCGTGAAGTTTGACGTCCACCATGACCCCCAATTTAAATTCATCCTTCAGGGCTGTGATCATTTTCGCAGCATCGCCGCTGTAAAGCATATCGCTGATTTTAATGCCCCAGATCATGCCCTTTTCACGGGCCTTTGATAGAATGGAAAACGTCCCTTCCTCCTTGGCTGTATGAAAAGTCACCCCATCCAACGCCACAATGATGTCCGTCATGAAATCCTCCTCAAAAGCTGACTGAACTATTTTCCCTTTTATTTTGGGCAAGTATAAAAATGAAGCATGATCATGTCAAGGATAAACATTGAATCCCCTTGATTTGGAAATCAGAAAATGGCATGTATCAGCATCGTCAATAAAGGAGCAACGAACATTGAAGCTTATTTTAGTCAGGCACGGAGAAACCCTTTGGAATAAGGAAAGAAGGTTTCAAGGGGTCAGCGACATCGAACTCAGCGAAAACGGACTTAAACAGGCGGAAAAGCTGGGTGTCGCCCTCAAAAGTGAAACGATCGAAGCCATCTACACCAGTCCGTTGAAAAGGGCTTTTCAGACGGCTTTGAAAATCGGGGTCTATCATAATGCGCCGCTCAGCGTCAAAGCGGAACTGCAGGAGTTGAACCAGGGCGATTTTGAGGGTCTCACGATCAACGTATTAACGGAAAACCACGGAGACTTTCTAAAAAAATGGCTCCTGAATCCGGCGTCCTGCATTATGCCCAACGGCGAGTCGCTCACCATGCTTCAGGACAGGGCCTGGCCCGTTATCAAACGGATTATAAAAAGCAACCGCAACACCTTGGTCGTGGCGCACAACTTCACGCTGATGACCATTATTTGCAAATTTTTAAATTTGAGTTTATCCGATTTCCGGAAGGTGCATATTGATACGGCATCAATCACCATTGTTACCATTGACAGAGGCGATCCCATCGTTAGTCTGTTAAACGATACCAGCCATCTGGCGGATGATTAACGGCTTCTCTGCGTGATTGGATGCGCAGGCATCTCTTGATATACCGGACAACCTTGTCTTTCGGTTCAAAAATCCCGTAGTGTCCCTCACAAAGAATATCGGCTTCCAGACCCAGCAGCATTTCCATGGATTTTTCCCACTGATTGACGTCGGAACGGTAATATTTCTTAACGGGTCCGTGCATATCCTGGCCGAAGAGGATCCGGCGCCCTCCCCTATCCGTATAAAGGCAGATCGAACCCGGCGTGTGTCCGGGTGTATGCAGCCAATGCAGGCCATCGCCGTTGAATGGCATGAATGCGCTTTCGCCCGTGAGCTTTTCATCAATCTCGAGGGGTTCAAGTTTCACGTTGTGCCACTTGGCCGCCGTCTTAATATAATCTCCCCGTTCGATCGCAACAGAGTCGATTTCATGGGTAAGGATCCGGCAGCCGTATTTCTCGCGGAAATAGGGGGCGCCGCCGATATGATCGAAATGACAATGGGTCAGGATCAGGGTGGAAATGTTATGGGGATCGAAACCCAGTTCATGAATATTGCTTTCTATTATTTGCGGCTTGAACCCTGTTCCGGAGTCGATCATGATCAGTTCGCCGTTGAAGTCGACGATAAACGAGGCGGCGTCGCCGACATTGGAAATATCCGGACCGCCGACCATGTAAACGCCGTCTGTGACAACCCCTCTCCACCTCATTTTTTGTTAAAGTACTCCTTTAAAATCATCCCGGGAAATAATGATAAATGTTCAAGATTGAATGAATCGTAGATAATGACAAGTGCCAGGTTTAAAACATCAATGCCTGTTTACATTGCGTTATTTTGATTTCTTGCGTTCCACTCCTTGAACCTTGAACCTCGAACCTTAGACCTTGAATCATGGACCTTGAACCTTCTACTATTCTTCCGGCCTCTCCAGTTTCAAAGAACCCACCAAATCCCTCAGATCTGCAATGTCCTGCACTTCCAGATAGGTCAGAATCCCTTCCAGAACATCCATGGTGGCCAGGGGATTGATGAGGTTGGCCGTACCGATCTGAACGGCGCTCGCCCCGGCGATCATGAATTCAACCGCGTCTTCCGGCGTGGTAATACCGCCGATGCCGATAACGGGGATGTTCACTTTGTTGTAAACTTCCCAGACCATCCTCAGGGCGATCGGCTTGATGGCCGGGCCGGACAGGCCGCCGGTGAGATTGGCCAGGTTGGATGTCCGGCTGATAATATCGACGGACATGCCCGTCATGGTGTTGATCAGGGAAATGGCATCCGCGCCGGCGTCCTGGGCGCTCACTGCGATTCCCGTAATGTCCGTAACATTGGGCGACAGCTTTACGATCACCGGCAGGTTTGTCGAACTTTTGACTTTGCCGGTCACCTCATGAACCATGGCGGGGTCCGTACCGAACGCGACACCGCCTTTTTCAACGTTCGGGCAGGAAATATTGACTTCCAGCGCATGGACGCCTTCGGCTCCGCTCAAGACCTCCGCCACCTTGCAGTACTCTTCGACCGTCTCCCCATAAATATTGGCGATGACGGCGCACCGGAACTGTCTCAAAAAGGGGAGCTTATCTTTAATGAAGGCTTGGACGCCGATGTTTTCCATCCCAATGGCATTGAGCATGCCGCTTGCCGTCTCGATGATTCTTGGCGGGGGATTACCCGCCCGGGGCTCCAGAGAAAGGCCCTTGACGACAATGGCGCCCAGAAGATTATAATCCACATATTCGGCAAATTCCTCTCCATAGCCGAAGGTACCCGATGCCGGCATGACCGGATTCCGCAGGGTCAGACTGCCGATTTTCACATCCGTTTTGATATCCCTTAAATGGACCATTTTCCCACCCTCTTTCAGTCCCACATAATGTCTTTGATATTGAAAACCGGACCTTCCTTGCAAACCCGTTTATATTGCTTGTTTCCCCTGTCGTCCTTGATGGCCGTCACACAGCCCAGACAGACACCAACGCCGCAGGCCATGCGTTCTTCCAGTGATACCTCGCAAATAACCGGTTGATCCTCAAGAATTGCGGCAAGCGCTTTCAGCATCGGCCGGGGACCGCAGGCGTAAATCACTGTCTTTTTGATATTCAGCGTCGGAAAGTCATTTTTGAACAAATCCGTCACCATACCATGGTATCCCCGGCTCCCGTCGTCCGTACTGACTTTTGTCTTGCACAGTACTTCCATCCGCTCCAGAGCGACCAGATCATCCATACTCCTGGCACCGGTGTAGCAGATCATCTTCATTTTACTGCCGGCTTTTGAACCTCGATAGTGCCCGGCAACATAGGTCATAGGCGCGATGCCCATGCCACCGGCAATGAGTATCACGTCCTTTTCGGAAGGAAAAATTGTGAAAGAACGGCCCAAAGGCCCCAAGACCTCAACGGTACTTCCAAATTTCAACAGGGAGAACTGCTGTGTCCCCTTGCCGACAACCCGATAGAGGACTTCACAAATCACCTTCTCTCTTCGGCGCTGAAAAGCATAGACACTCAAGGGCCTCCCTAAAAACGGCTCGCTTTTGCCTTTGATGCGCAGCATGATAAACTGGCCGGGAAGCGGTGTCTCAAAGGCAAATGGCAGTTTAACCGCCATTAAGAAGTGCCCTTCGGCGACCTCTCGATTTGAAATCACATCACCGGTAAGAATTCTTTTATTTAGCGGCATCGTTCAATGGATTCCGGGTTCTTGTTACATCCACCCACATGATCAGGGCATCTTCATGGGTATCATCGTAATAACCGGGCCTGATCCCTTTGACTTCAAAGGCAAATCTTTTATAAAACGCAATGGCTCCCGCATTGGAGCGGCGCACTTCCAGCACAATATGGCTTGCCCCTTCCTTCCAGGCACGGTTCATCATCTCTCTGCAGAGCAGTGAGGCGATGCCCGATCGGCGCAAATCCGTCCTCGTCGCGATATGCTGAAGGTGAACTTCGTCCATCACGATCCAGTAATTGATATATCCGGCGATTTCGTCGCAGTCCGCATTGCGAATTTTTGCAACCAGGCTTCTCGCGAGAGGGTTTTTCAACTCCTGTAGAAAAAGATTCCGAGACCAGGGTGTCGGAAAGGAAACGGATTCAATGGTCAATATCTCTTCCACATCGCCCGGTTCCATTTTCTCGATGCGAATCTCAGGGACCGCTACGTTTCGGGAAAACTTATTCAACGCGTTAATCATGGAAGGTTTATTCGGTTATTTTCTTATTTAATATTTCCGATGCCAGGGAAATGTTCTTTTTCCCGTAATCCTGAATATATTTTGCGAATTCGACCAAACCGATATCTTCGTTGATATCGCGTAACTTCAACAACATGGGAAGATTGACACCGGTAATGACTTCGACCTTTCCCGGTTTCAGGAAAGAAAGGGATATATTGGAAGGGGTGCCGCCGAATAAATCCGTCAAAATCAGTACACCCTGCCCTTGGTCCAGCTTTCTTATGGCTGTATTGATTTCTTTCTGTAATTCTTCGACACTTTTGGACTGATCGATGGAGATGAAGGCCAATTTTTTTAAATTGCCCTTTATCAGCTCCGCCGCGCGGATCAATTCTTGTCCTACATTGCCGTGTGTCGTTATCAGTACGCCTATCATCTTCGCACCCCCTTTGAGAGGCATCATTTTGAAGCGGTACGCTAACGGATTGACCTTAAAAAGTCAAGTCCTTATATGTTCACTGATAACTTGGTAATATCATGGTATTACGCGTTTTGTTTCTACTCCCTCCATATTTCACGCTATGACTATCAAATGAGTCTTCTTATCTCGTGATTCTTGACATATCAGCATAATCAGACTAAGTTCTGAAAAAGTCAAGGAGATGTCCATGTCCGTTCAAATCAGCGAACCCTGCCCGCACTGCGGGAAAAATATCGTCCGTTACCGAAACCCCTTTCCGACCGTTGATATCATCATCGAATGGGAAGACCACGGCATTGTCCTCATCAAAAGAAAAAATCCACCTTACGGTTGGGCCATTCCGGGCGGCTTTGTGGATTACGGAGAATCCCTCGAAGATGCCGCCGTGCGCGAAGCGAAAGAAGAAACCGGCCTGGATGTCACCTTAAAAAAACAGATGCATACCTATTCGAAGCCCGACCGGGACCCGCGCCATCACACCATCAGCGCCGTTTATACCGCGACGGCTAAAGGCAAGCCGGTCGCCGATGACGACGCAGCCGACATCGGCGTGTTCACGAAAGATAATCTTCCCAAACCTCTGGCCTTCGATCATGCCCAGATCCTGGATGATTATTTCAGCCGCCGTTACGGTTTATAATAATAGTCCAATTCAATTCCTCCGTCGGCCGATCTCCCCTTGCCGACGATGACTTTAGAGGTCAACCAGTTGTATTTCTCATGGCCTGTTACGATCCGGATATGGGCGTCCTTCAGTTCGCCATCTTTGCCGTATCCCTTTGCCTCAATGCCGATGCAGATGCCGTCATCCGTCTGAACGGACGCCCGGACGTTGAGTTCAGCCACACCGTCGGAGCGAACCGTGATGTAGTCTACGCCGCGCACTTTACCGTTGAGGATCCCGCCCGCAACGTCACCTTCGAAATGGGCATCCATTCTCATGCCCCATGGTGTCGCGCCATAGCTGATCAAATCGGTCACTTTCGCTTTCAACGAACAAAGGTGCTCTAATTGATTCATCGCATACATGGCGTGCCTCCTTCCTTGAATCGGATTTCGGAAATTTTAAGCGATTACCTCAAATATTGCCAGATGTTTATTGACTCCCGGCACTTGTGCCGGTATGATTGCCCATCCAAAATACTACATGAAGTGAGGTGCACAACATGACAGACAATTCTGCCGTATTATTAATGATCGAAGGTACTATCGCGACAGTGACATTGAACCGTCCGGAAGCGATGAACGCTTTCAACCAGGACTCCTATCGGGGCCTCATGGAAACGGCGCAGAAAATCAAGGAAACACCGGAAATCCGTTGCGTCATCCTGACCGGCGCAGGGGAGAAATCTTTCAGCGCCGGTATGGATCTGAAGATGATTGCCGGCGGCGGTTCCGGCTCCGCTGCGGCCATGGGCAGTTATCGGGAAGGATTTGACCGCCTATACGGTCTCAAGTCCATCTTCACCATGTATGAAGAGCTGGCAACGCCGGTCATCGCCGCCATCAACGGCTACTGCTTCGGTGCCGGATTTGAGCTGAGTCTGTGCTGCGATATCCGCATGTGCGCGGAGCATGCCCAGTTTTCTCTGCCGGAGATGCCCCTCGGCGTTGTGCCCGATCTCGGCTCCACCCAGCGGCTGCCGCGCATCATCGGTCCCGGCTACGCCAAAGAGCTGATCATCACGGGGCGTCGCATCAACGCCCAGGAAGCCTTACGGCTTAATCTGGTGAACCACGTCTATCCCAAAGACCAGCTCCTGGCGGAAGCGAAGAAACTGGCTGAGGAAATGGCCAACCTGAATCCCCGTCATGTGGAAGCCGCAAAGCGGGCGGTGAATATGTCCATGTCCACCCCGCTGGATTGGGGCCTCCGCCTGGAGACGGATATCTGCCTGGGCGCCGGCAGCGGCCAGTCCTTTGGTGAAGAGGCCAAGAAGTTTTTGCAGAAAAAATAAATTACCTCTCCCTTGGCGGGAGAGGTTCAGGGTGAAGAGGAAAAAAGTGTGCCCTTTCCCTTGGCGGGAGAGGGTCAGGGGGAGGGGGAAAAAGTGTGCCCTTTCCCTTGGCGGGAGAGGGTCAGGGTGAGGGGGAATTATTAGGGATGGACGAGTCACCGCAAAAAGGGCGGCAGGTGGAACGAACATTAATTAGCTGCTATACCTGCCGCCATTTCTACATCACCTATGATCCGAAATTCCCTTATGGCTGCCGGGCGGCGGGCTTCAAGTCCCGTGTCATGCCTTCCCAGGAAATGATCAACAGTTCGGGCTTGGAATGCCAACTTTTCGAGAAAAAGGAAAAGGGTTAATCTAAAAAGATTAACATCCTATTTGATTAAAACACCCTTTTTCAGGGTGGCGTGAAAGATTTTCTCACTCCAGACTTATATCAATATGCCTTGCCTAAAATTTGCGCCAAAGAATACACGCAATTGATATTATTAGGGTTGTGCCCACAATCGGGTTAAACTTGGGCAAAACTTCTTCTACCACCAATATTATCATCTTCGGTCAAACAGCTTGGGCAACTATCCTCTTTTGAATCAGCTTATAATATCTTGACATTAAATATGTTTTTCGACATAAAAGATATATTTTTAACCATTGGCAGGGATTATAGTATTATACAATCCATGTATTTTATACGAGAGAATTAATTTCATGATAAACAATAAAAACCCGGATTGTTACAGACGTTTCATGTTTTGGTGCTGCGTCGGTTTATTGGTCTCACTGTTTTTCAATATCCCATCTGCAAGAGCTGCGAACCGGATTGTAACTGTCGGTGTTTATGAAAACGCGCCAAAAATTTTCATGTCAGAATCAGGTAAACCAGCAGGTATTTTTGTTGATGTTATAGAACATATCGCCAGAAACGAGGCTTGGCATATTCGCTATGTACCGGGCACATGGATTGAAGGATTGAACCGTTTGGCAAAAGGAGAGATCGATCTCATGCCGGATGTTGCCTATACCGCTGGCAGGGCTCAATCTTATTCTTTTCATAAGGTACCGGTCCTTTCCTCCTGGTTTCAAGTGTACGCCTGCAAAGGCAGCAATATCAAATCCATACTGGACCTTAGGGGCAAACGGATTACCGTGTTGGAGCATTCGGTTCAGGAGGAAGCGTTTTCCAACCTCGCCACCGGCTTCGATCTGTTTGCAACCCTCATTCCCACACCCGATTATAAAAATATCTTTGAGCTGGTTGCCAGTGGAAAAGCCGATGCTGCCATTACCAACCGCTTTTATGGGGTGATGCATGCGCAAAGATATGGCCTGGAGGATACGAAGGTGGTTTTTCACCCTACACTCCTTTTTTTTGCCGCGTCTCAAAACACCCCTCAACAATTACTGGATACCATCGACAACCATATATTGAATCTGAAAAGTGATCCTGAATCAGCCTATTACGGATCATTAAAGCGATGGACTTCAGAAGAGGTCCCTTTCAAATTGCCAGGATGGATTAAAACCCTCGGATGGGTTATGGGTGTCGTACTTTTTATGAGCATTTTTGGAAGTATCTTTTTGAAGCATCAGGTAAATGAGCGCACACATGAGCTGCGAAAAATAAACCAGGAGATGGAACAACGTATCGTGCAGCGGACGGCTGAACTGGCTACAGCCATGGAAAAAGCCCAAACCGCTGACAGGATCAAATCCTCCTTTCTGGCGACCATGTCCCATGAACTGCGAACACCGCTCAACTCCATCATTGGCTTCACGGGACTGATATTGCGGGAGCGGGCGGGACCTTTGAATGACGAACAGAAAAAACAGCTCAAAATGGTGCAAAACAGTTCCCGACATCTGCTCGCACTGATCAATGACATCCTCGACATCTCCAAAATTGAAGCGGGACAGCTGCAGCTGGTCTATGATAACATCGATCTGTGTCAAATGATCGATAAAGTGGTGCAGAGCACGCAACCGTTGGCCGATGACAAGGGGCTTGAGCTCGGAGTCGACATCTCACCCGACGTCGGGACGATGGTCGGCGATGCCAGAAGAACCGAACAGATCCTTCTGAATTTACTCAGCAACGCGATAAAATTTACGGAAACAGGATCCGTCAGAATCATCTGCGAATCGGATGAATCCAGGGTCGCGTTCAAGGTCGCGGATACGGGGATTGGGATCAAGGATGATGATATTAAAACCATTTTTGATTCTTTCCGTCAGGTCGATTCAGCCATCAGCCGAAAATATGAGGGGACGGGACTGGGTCTGACCATATCCCGGAAGCTCGTGGAATTGATGGGGGGCAACGTCTGGGTGACAAGTGTTTGGGGCGCGGGAAGCACTTTTGGTTTCTGCCTCCCCAAAGAAAGAACAGAGACATGAAAAGAAAAATCCTGGTCATCGAAGATAACGAGCAGAATCTTTATCTAATCCGTTTTATTCTTGAGGATGGCGGGTATGAAGTCCTGTCGGCCAAGGATGGACGGGAGGGGGTCGAGATGGCGGCTACCCGTCTTCCGGATCTGATCCTCCTGGACATCCAGCTCCCCGACATGGACGGCTACACGACGGCGCGCGCTTTAAGAGAGAATGCCGACCTTAACCGCACGCCGATTGTGGCCGTAACGTCTTATGCCATGCCCGGCGACCGGGAAAAAGCCCTGGCGTCCGGCTTCAGCGGCTATATTGAAAAGCCGATCGATCCGGATACCTTTGAGGCGCAGGTGAGCCAATATATTGCCGCCAAAAACCGGCAAAGGAGCCGGCCATGAGAAAAAGTGTTCTAATTGTCGATGACAACAGAGACGATCTGTATTTTCTCAAGCGTCTCCTAGAGGGCGAAGATTGGGATGTCCGCACGGCGGAAAATGGTGAAATCGCCCTGGAGACGGCCCATGCCCAGCCACCCGACTTCATCATCTCGGACATCCAGATGCCGGTCATGGACGGCTACACCCTGTGCCGGCAATGCAAACTGGACGAGAAACTCAAGCATATTCCTTTTGTTTTTTACACGGCCGTCTACACGGAATCGCGGGACGAGAAATTTGCCCTCGACCTCGGCGCGCACAGCATCATCTATAAACCCCGGGAACCGGAGGACCTGATCCATGTCCTCAACAGCATCCGGGAAGAAACAAAGACGGTTGAGACGGCGGTGGCGAAATCCCTGGGCGAGGAAATGGAATTCTTCAGGCAATATAACGGCATTCTCTTCAGTAAGCTCGAAAAGAAAATGGCCGATCTCGAGGCGGCCAATGAGAAGCTCAGGTTATCGGAGGAGAAATATCGGCTGAGTTTTGAGAACATTTCAGATGTGATTTTTTTGATGGACACTGATCTTAAGATTATCAGCATCTCTCCCAGTGTGGAGAAAGTATTGGGTTATAAACCCGACGATTTCATCGACCGGCCTGTTTCCGATTTAAGACATTTATTTACAAACGAATCGTTCAGGCAGAAGGACATCGATTTAAGCATGATCCTGAAGGGTAAAAAAATTCCGATAAGGATCTATGAGTTTGTCGCCCGAGATGAAACCATAAAGGTCGGTGAACTCAGCGCTGCGCCTATTATCCGTGACGACACGATTATCGGCCTGTTTTCAATCGCCCGCGACATCACGGATCGCAGGCGGGCAGAGGAGGAACTTCATAACGCCCTGAATACCATCAAGCAATTAAAGGATCGTTTGGAACAGGAGAACATTTACCTCCGTGATGAAATAAAATCAAAAGCCGGCCACGGGGACATCATCGGCGAGAGCGATCCGATGAAATATATCATGCACAGGATCAGGCAGGTTGCCTGTACGACGGTGACCGTGATGATCACCGGAGAGACAGGAACAGGAAAAGATGTTTTTGCTCACTTCATCCATCAGGAAAGTGACCGCAAGGATAAACCATTTGTGCATGTAAACTGCGCCGGACTGCCCGCTAATCTCATTGAGAGTGAGCTTTTCGGCAGAGAAAAGGGCGCCTTCACCGGCTCCAGTGCGAGACAAATCGGCCGCTTTGAACTTGCCAAGGGCGGTACCATATTTCTGAATGAAGTGGGTGAACTTCCCATAGAACTTCAGGCAAAGCTTCTTAGAGTGATAGAAACCGGAGAGTTTGAGCGTCTGGGATCCCCACATACAGTAAAAGTGGATGTTCGGGTGATAGCATCCACAAATCGCAATCTTGAGGACGAGATAAAAAAAGGCAGGTTCAGGATGGACCTTTTCTATCGTCTCAATATCTTCCCTTTGACCCTTCCTTCCCTGAGACAGAGAAAAGAGGATATACCGCTTCTGGCGGAATTTTTTAAAGACAGATTCAGCCGTCGTTTTGGCAAAAAGTTCGAAAAAATCTCTGAAGACACCATGAAAGATCTCGAAGCCTATGACTGGCCGGGAAATGTGCGGGAATTAATCAATGTAATCGAAAGGGCCGTCATTGTGAGTAAAGGCCCGGTGCTGAGGCTTGCCGATAAACTTTCTGCCCCCGCCATTGTCAGCTCTCCACGGGAAAAGGTGTTGGAAGGGAAGAACATTCCGCATCCAAATTCTCTACTTGAGTTGGAACGGGACCACATATTGCGAATTTTGGAGCGAACAGGGTGGAGAATCGAGGGGCAACAGGGAGCTGCTCGAATTCTTGATCTCAACCCCAGTACCCTGAGGACCCGCATGAGAAAACTTGATATCAGAAGACCGTCAACACAGGATGAAGCCGTACCTTAATCTGCAGGTAAAAAGTTCAGGAGAAACCATATCGGATTCCCGTTGCATAAAGCAGAATCCTTTGAAATCAAAAGAATCCACTTAACACTACTGGCACAACCGCAACCAATGCACAGGCATTAAATCCATTTCTTTAGCAATAAAAATTTTTAAAATCGAATAGTTAGCCGGTATTTTCCTTGTCCGTCTTCTGAGGCATCAATATTGCTCTAATTCTGTATGGAATGGATGGCGGTTGTCATAATTACATAGGAAAATATGGCTATGGTAAGCATGACGGTAGTCATGAGGGTTCCGCCGGAAAAGCGGAATGAGATTCTGGATACCATGGGCTCCCTGCAAAAGGATAGGCTTAAAGAGCAGGGGATTATCAGATCGAAGATCTATGAAAACCATTTGGAGCCGAACCGTTTTTTTCTTGTGGATGAGTGGGAAACGGATGAAAGTCTGCTTCGATATCTTGGTAAAGAGGGTTTCAGGATCTTGCTCGGAGCGCTGAGAACATTATGCACGGAGGCGCAAATAACCTATGATCCGCTCCACAGAGAAGACAATGGTTCTATTTTACAAACAATGATCTCAGACGGAACAGGAAGACGGCAAAAAACCACAAAAACAATAAAATCAAAGGAGGACGTAAAATGCGTAAAAAAGTAATGGCTATTTTCAGTTTAAGCGTCGCGCTCATCTTTTTTGGCTGTGCACATCAGCCAACGAGCACGGATGTAGGTCAGTTACAGCAACAACTGAGCCAGAAGGAAAACGAAATTAAGCAGCTCGAGTCCATGAACGAAAACAAGGAAACTGAAATTAAAAAGCTCGAGTCCATTAACCAAGAGAAAGAGGCGGCCTTGGCGGAATACCAGAGGAAATTAGATCAAAAGGCCAAGGAGGCGGCCGCATTGGAGATGAAGGCCAGGGAGGCGGCCACATATGAAATGAAGGCCAAGGAGGCGGCCGCAGCAGAGATGAAAGCCAAGGAGGATAAGGAAGCGCTTGAGAAAACTATGGCGTCCGGCGAAATTCCGCTGCTGCCCCCGAATGCTAAACCAGGAGAATGTTACGCCAGGGTATATATTCCTCCCACTTACAAGACGATCACGGAGACTGTTTTGAAACGGGGAGCTTCCGAACGGGTCGAGATCATTCCCGCGAAATACGAGTGGGTAGAGGAGCGGGTGCTTGTCAATTCGGCTTCCCAGAAACTGGAAGTGGTGCCGGCTCAGTATGAATGGCAGGAAGAGAGGATTCTCGTCAAGGAGGCTTCCACCCGGATGGAGGAAGTTCCGGCCAAGTATGAATGGCAGGAAGAAAGGGTCCTGGTGAAACCGGCGGAAACGGTCTGGAAGAAAGGCAGAGGGCCTATTGAGAAACTGGATAATGCGACCGGTGAGATCATGTGCCTTGTGGAGGTCCCCGCAGTTTATAACACCGTTAGAAAACAGGTGATGGTGAGTCCTCCGACCACGAGAGAAGTGGTAATCCCAGCGGTATATGAAACCGTTAAAAAGAAAGTCATGGTAAAGCCCCCGACCACGCGAACCATTGATATTCCTGCTGTTTACAAAACCGTGAAGGTAAAAAAATTGGCTTCGTCCGCACAGGAGAGGAAGATTCCCATTCCCGCTGAGTATCAGACCGTCACAAAAACGCAACAGGTCACAGAGGGTCGGATGGAGTGGCGACAGATTTTGTGTGAGACCAATGTCTCTCCCGATTTTGTGAGGAGATTTCAAACCGCTCTGTTAAAGGCCGGACACAATCCCGGTCCCATTGATGGCGTCATCGGGTGGAGAACCGAGAATGCCATGAAATCCTATCAGAAACAAAAAGGCCTCGCGGTAGGAGCCCTGACCTATGAAACAATAAAAAGCCTGGGAATGACTTTCCGGTAATCAATCATATTGAAGGAGGAGAAATATCATGGCTAACCACTAAGGATTGATGCGACCTGCCGAGGCAAATAGCACGGCCCGTCGATACCCAGGTCGCTTTCAATCCTTTGTTCAAGT